>NZ_JBFTPS010000004.1:0-206670 GCF_056398605.1 Variovorax sp. 01T432 | reverse complement strand
GAGAAGGCCTGCAGCGCGCCCAGGTAGGTCGGTGTTTCCACCAGCACGCGGCTGCCCGGGTCGAGCAGCACCTTGGCGATCAGGTCCAGGCCCTGTTGCGAGCCGGTGGTGATGAGCACCTGCGCCGGGTCGACGGGCCAGGGCAGCATAGCGGCGACCGCCTCGCGCAGCGGGCCGTAGCCCTCGCTGGCGGCGTACTGCAGCGCGGCCTGGCCGTCGTTCTCGAGCACCTCGGCGCAGGCGGCGGCGAAGGCGCCGATGGGGAAGGTCTTCGGCGAGGGCAGGCCGCCCGCCAGGCTGATGATGCCGGGGCGCTCGGTGACCTTGAGGATTTCGCGGATGACCGAAGGGTTCATCTTCGCCGCGCGCGCGGCCATGTTCCAGTTCATCGTCATCAGAGCTTGAATTCCCTGGCCTGCCGGACGACAGCCGCCCGGTCGAAGTCGTTGACCTCGTCGATCAGCTCGTTGGTGAAGACCGTGTTCGGGTCGCCGATCTCCGTCGCGAGCCTGGGGTTCCTGCTGGTCTCGGCGGCGGTGTCGATGTTGGCCTTCCATTCGGCGAGGCTCGACGCGCCGATGCGCTTGTCCGCGTCGTCGGCGCGCCGCATCCAGTTCTCCTTGCGGTCCTTGAGGATGAACTGCAGCTCCTTGCGCGCCTCGTCCTCCGACTTGGACTTGGGCTTGCTCTCGGGGTAGAGCGCCCAGTGGATGTTGATGGCCTGGTCCAGGTTGGTGTGGGCGAAGAGCGTGGATTTCGCGATGCCGCGGAACAGGCCGACCAGGCTCCTGCGGTCTTCCTTGAGCGTCTTCTTGCGCACGCAGATCCAGCCCGATCCGACCTCCGCGTAGCGCGGCGGCAAGGCCACGTAGCGCACCGGCACGCCGACCAGCTCGATGCGCGCCGCGCCGGTGTCGTAGGTGACGATGGCGTCGACCCGGTCCTGCGTGAGCGCCTGCCCGGCGGGGCCGCCGTCGCCGACCGCGATGTACTGGTTGGTCGCGTCGTCCAGACCCAGTTCGAGCAGGATGGTCCGCGTCACGACGATGCCCGGGTCGCCCTGGCTGCGCACGCCGATGCGCTTGCCCTTGAGGTCGGCGGCGGTCTTGATGGGGCTGTCGGGCCTGACGATGATCACGTTGGCATTGCGCGGCAGCCACTTGTAGGCGGCGACGAGCCCCAATCCCGGGTCCTTGGCCACGGCGGGCAGGTAGATGCCGGGCGAGATGGGGCCGAAGCTGACCTGCTCGGTCATCAGGGCCTGCATGGCCTGCGTGATGCTGCTCATGTTGACGTACTCCACGTCGACGCCTTCCGACGCGTAGTAGCCCAGCTTCGGATGCCGCCCGGCGGTGATGAAGGCCTGCTGCGCATCGTTGACCCCCGCCGAGTTCGCGACCTTGAGGATCTTGGGCGACTGCGCCAGCGACAGGGTGGATGCGAAGCCCAGGCCCGCGCCCAGCGCCGCGACCGACAGGTTGAAGTTGCGTCTGTGGATCATGAAAGTCCTCTTGAGAAGTTCGACAGGAATGGGGTGATCGCGGCCGCGCCGCGCCCTAGGCGTTGACCGTGCGCCGGTTGCTCTCGACCGGCATCCAGTGCAGCACCCGGCGCTGGATGGCGCGCAGCAGGCGGGTCAGCGCGATGCCGATGACGGACAGCACGATGAAGACCGAGAAGCTCCCGCCGGTGTCCATCTGCGCATCCATCTGCAGGATGAGCACGCCCAGCCCCGACTGCGCGCCGACGAATTCGCCGACGATCGCGCCCACCACCGCGAAGGCGGCGGCCATGTCCAGGCCCGCGAAGATGTAGGGCAGGGCGCTCGGGAACTTCGCCTTGCGGAAGATCTGCCAGCGCGTGGCCGAGAGCGAGCGCAGCAGGTCGATGCGGTCGGGGTCGATGGCCTTGAAGCCCGCGATGCTGGTCACCAGCACCGGGAAGAAGGTCAGCATGCAGACGATGGCCACCTTGGAGCTGATGCCGAAGCCCAGCCACATCACGATGATCGGCGCGACCGCCACCTTGGGCAGGCTCTGGAAGGCGGCCACGTAGGGCTGGAGCACCGCCTCGACGCGCTCCATCTGCGAGATCGCCACGCCCAGGGCGAGCCCGATGCCGCTGCCGATGAAGAAGCCCAGCAGGATTTCCGCCAGGGTGATGAAGGTGTGGAACCAGAGCCCGTCCTTGGCCCAGGGGCTGGCCACCAGGCCGCGCCACAGGGCGATGACCACGTCGCTGAACGGCGGGATCAGGAACCTGGGAACGTTGAAGACACGAACGCCCATCTCCCAGGCGAGCAGCAGCAGCGCCAGCAGCAGCAGGGAGCTGGTCCGGTTCGAGCGCAAGGCCTGGGACCAGGCCGAAGGCCGCCGCGCCGGCGTGTCCGTCGCGGGCGGGAGGGTGTGGGGAATGTGCGTGATGGCCATGCGAACCTCGTGCGGAGATGGGGTCAGTCGAAGGAGCCGGTGTGGTCGAAGATCTGGCGGATCTCGTGGGCAACCGCGGCGAAGGCCGGCGAGCCCATCGCGTCCATCGTCCGCGGGCGCGGCACGTCGACGCGGATGACGCGGTCCAGCGAGCCGGGCCGTGGTGTCATCACGAAGACGACGTCGCCGAGGAAGATCGCCTCGGGAATCGAGTGCGTGATGAGGATCACCGTCTTGCCGCTCTCGCTCCAGATGCGCTGCAGCTCCAGGTTCATCTGCTCGCGCGTCATGGCATCGAGGGCGCCGAAGGGCTCGTCCATCAGCAGGATCTTCGGGTCGTGCAGCAGGGCGCGCGCGATGGATGCGCGTTGCTGCATGCCGCCGCTCAACTGACTCGGCAGCTTGTGCTCGAAGCCTTCCAGGCGAACCATGTGCAGCAGCTTCATCGCGCGTTCGCGCGCCGCCCTGGCGTCGAGCCCCAGCACTTCGGCCGGCAGCATCACGTTGTCGAGGATGGTGCGCCAGGGCAGCAGGATCGAGCTCTGGAACACCACGCCGACATCGCGCCGCGTGCCGCGGATGGGCTGGCCGTCCAGGGTCACGCTGCCTTGCGAGTAGTCGAGCAGCCCGGCGATGATGCGCAGCAGGGTGCTCTTGCCGCATCCGCTCGGGCCGACGACGCTGACGAAGCTGCCCTTGTCGATCGAGCAGTGGATGTCGCGCAGCGCGAGCACGCCGCCGGCGCCCGGCGCGCCGAAGGTCTTGGAGAGGCCTTTGATCTCGATGTAGCTCATGCGTCTGCTCCTTCGTCGATGAAGCGCGTGATCGCCTCGGCGACCTCGGCGGGCGCCTGCAGGCAGGTGGCGTGACCGACCCCGGGCAGCAGCACTTGCCGGCAGTCCGCGATCCGTGTGGCCATGTCGAGGGTGAGCCGGGCGGGGACGACCCGGTCGCTGTCGCCCGCGATCAGCAGGGTGCGGGCGCGGATGTCGGAGAGCCGGATGTCCGCGCTGTCGGCGACCGCTTGCGAGCGGCGCAGCGAGCGCGCGGAGGAGGGCTGGACCTGGCTGAAGAAGTCCAGCAGCGCGGGCTTCTGCGCGAGACAGGCGGCGGGGAAGAACATCCTCGCGAGCGCCTGGGCCGTCCCGGGCAGCCCGGCGCGCAGCTGCGCGATCGCGGCGCTGCCTTCGGGATCGAGTTGCGCCAGCGAGTGAGGCAAGGCCCAGGTGCTGCCGAGCACCAGGCGATCGACGACCTCCGGATGCGCGGCCGCCAGCACCTGCGCGATCCGCCCGCCGAAGGAGCTCCCGAACACATGGGCGCGCGCGAAGCCGAGCGAGCGCACCAGCGCCTGGGCATCCGCCGCCAGTTGCCGCAGGGTGGCGGCCGACGCCGGGCTCTCGGTTTCGCCGCAGTCGCGCTGGTCATGGGCAATGACCGTGAAGCGCTTCGACAGCAAGGCTTCGATGGCGTCGAACATGTGACGGCTCGCCTCCGCGCCGTGGATAAGGAGCAGAGGCGGCCCGTCCCCGCTCATCGTGTAAGCGGTCTTCGCGTCGCCAGTCGAAACGAATCGGGTCATGATGCTTGCGCGGCCTCTTCTTCGAGCGAGAAGGTGAGCTCCACCTTCAGGCCCAGGGGATCGCGAACGAAGACCTGGTGCAGCGGCCAGCCCGGCACCGGCGCTTCCTCGTAGGGAATGCCTTGCGCCTTGAAGTAGGCGCGGGTCTGGTCGAGGCCATGGGCGCGGAAGGAGATGTGGTCGAGCGGGCCGGTGTTGCCGCCAGACGCTTCGCCCAGAAAGGCCGCCAGGTGGACGATCGGCTGCCCGCCGCTGTAGAGCCAGTGGCCCGGGAAGGGAATGACGGGCCGCGGCCCTTCGCTCAGGCCCAGGTGCTTCGTGTAGAACGCGAGGAGCACATCGAGGTCTTCCGGCACGCATCGCAGCGTGTAGTGATGAAGCGCGCTGACTGGCATATCGACTCCTTGGGGATCTTGGGTTCGTGGCTTCAGCCGAGCAGCTTGTCGATCACCGACGCAAGCTCGGCGGCCGGGTCGGCCGGCGTCCATGGCATGCGCCATGCCACATGTCCGTCGGGGCGGACCAGCACCGCGCCGCGCAGGCCGATGAGCAGGCCGTCCTTCTCGCACTCCTCCTCGAGCTGGCGCGTCTCGATCTGCAGGTCTTTCCGGGCCGAGACCGCCTTCGCCGCCTCCAGCCAGGCCTCGCCCTTCAGGCCGGCGACGAGCACGAAGTTCTTGTCGAACCAGTCGAGCGTGGACTTCTTGCGCGCCAGGTCCAGCCACAGGTGCGGAAAGCGTCCGCCGGGGCGGTCCGAGGGCTCGTAGTAGCGCGTGCGCATGCCGGGCTTGGCAGTGCCGTCGGGGATCAGCGCGCCCTCGTCGTAGCTGAAGCCCAGGCTCTGGCCGACGCTGTGGACGTGGTTCTCGGTGTCCTTGATCCAGAAATTGATGCGGTCGATGTTGCCGGAACGGAAGGCCTGGTCGGTCTGCAGGAAGCGCAGCGTGTTCGAGTAGCTGAAGTCGGCGTTCGACTCGGCGACCGGGCGGCGTTCGAGGTCGTAGCTCTCGAGCAGCCGGGGGCTGGCCCGGCCCTTGAGGACGAAGTCGAGCTTCCACGCCAGGTTGTGCGCGTCCTGGATGCCCGAGTTCATGCCGTAGCCGCCGCTCGGCGGAAAGCGGTGCGCCGCGTCGCCGACCAGGAACACGCGGCTCTGCCTGAAGCGGCTGGCCACCTGGCGGCTCAGGCGCCAGATCGAGCGGTTGATCACCTCGACGTCCAGGTTCGGAATGCCGGTGTGGATGCGCGCCAGCCTGATGACTTCTTCGTCGGTGCGGGGGCCGGGCCGCTCGTCCTTGTCGATGCCGATCTGGATCAGGCTGAGCCAGCGGTCCTTGCCGTTGGTGTTGAGGACGGAGGCCATGGGCAGCTCCGGGTTCTTGGGCACGACGCGGAAGGCGGCGGTGTTGGCGGCGCCGCGGATGCTGGAGAGGTCGGCCTTCCAGTACTCGTTGGCCATGACGGCGAGCGTCGAGGGGCCGCGCATGTCGATGCCGCTCACGCGCCGCACGCTGCTGCCGGCGCCGTCGGCGGCGATGAGGTAGCTGGCCTGCCACACCGCGCTCTCGCCGGTCTGGAGGTCGCGCGCCGTGACCCGCAGGCCGGTGTCGGTCTCGACGTAGTCGAGGAACTCGGTCGAGTAGAGGATCTTCCCGGACTTCGATTCCTTCGCCAGTTTGAGCAGCTCCTCCTCGACCGCGTCCTGCGAGAGGATGCACTTCCAGGCGGGCGAGAGGCCGATGTTCACCTCGGGCGTGGTGCGGCCGTATTCGTGGCCGGCCATCGATTCGACGAAGGCGAACATGTCGGAGTTGTCGGGCAGGCCGCGCGCGCGCATGCGGTCCTCGATGCCCCACTGGCGGAAGATCTCCATGGTGCGGCTCCAGCAGCCGCGCGCCTTCGGATGGTCGGTGGTCGACGACGCGCGCTCGACCATCACGAAGTCGATGCCGAAGCGGTTCATGAGAATCGCCATCGACAGGCCGACGGGCCCGCCGCCGACGATGAAGACGGATGTTCGCCGGGAAGAGGCGTGTTGCGGATTCAGGTTGTCGGTCATTTCTTGCCTCCGTGGAAATGGATGGGGTCGAGCGAGTAGTGCAGCCCGGGCGCCGGGGTCACCCACCGTGCCGCGAGCGCCGCCAGCAGGCGCACCGCCAGCACTTCGTGTGCCTGCCAGCGGCCGCGCGTGCCGAAGACGTTGAATGTCGCGATGCAGATGTTGGCCCTGAGGATCGGCACGTTGATGGCCGCGTTCAGGCCGAGCGGCGCCATGCGCTCGTAGTCGTCGAAGACTTCCGCCAGCGCATGGCCGCCTTCGGCGACGAAGACCTGCCCCTGGACGAAGAGGGTCTCGGTCCATGGCGTGAGCGCCTTGCGCTTGCGCCCCGCCACCGGAAACTCCCCCGCGTTCGACGAATAGAAGCGCTGCAGCTGCACTTCGTTGACGGGGTCGTCGGCGGTCGTCACGTTGAGGTTGATGCTGAACACGCCCGGCCCCACCACCAGGCGCCGGAAGGCATCGATCTGGCGCATGGCGCCGTCCATGTCCTTCGCCTCGGCGGTGGCGTCGAGCAGGTTCGAACAGAGGGTGAGGGGCAGCACGTCGGTTTCTCCAGGAAGGTTCATGTCAGCGCCCCACCGCATAGCCTTGCATGCCGCGCGCATTGGCGCCGGCGCGCAGCACCAGGCGGCCTTGCGCATCCCGCTGCCGGCTGCAGGCGGACATGCGGCTTTCGGACCATGGGCCGCCTTGTTGCACGCCGTGCCCCAGATGCTGGAGCCGGTCGATCACCGCGGGATCGAAGCGCGATTCGATGGTCATGGCGTTCAGCGTGGTCTGCCGCGGCCAGAAGGAGCCCGGATAGTGCCTGACGTGCCAGGCGGGCGCGTCGATCGCCTCCTGCAGGTTCATGCCGTGCACGGCGTGGCGCAGGAAGAAGGCCGCGGACCATTGGTCCTGCTGGTCGCCGCCCGGCGTGCCGAAGACCATGTAGGGCTCGCCGTCCCGCAGGGCGAGCGAGGGCGAGAGCGTGGTGCAGGGCGCCACGCGTGGCGTGAGCGTGTTGGGCAGGCCCGCGTCCAGCCAGGTCATCTGCAGCCGGGTGCCCAGCGCGAAGCCGAGCGAGGGAATCGCCGGGCTGGAAGACAGCCAGCCGCCGGAGGGCGTCGCCCCCACCATGTTGCCGTGGCGGTCGATCACGTCGATGTGGCAGGTGTCGCCGATGAAGATCTCGCGGTCGGCCCACTCGGCCACCGGCGGCAGGGCGGCGAAGGTGGGTTCGCCGACGCCGAAGCGCGTGTCGGCCGTTCGCAGCGTGCGGGCGCTGACGCCCAGGTCGGGCAGGGCCGGCGCGCGCCCGAGCGGGCTGCCGGGCAGGAGCTGCCCGGAGGCGCGCGAGGCATCGACCATCGACCAGCGTGCGCGCGCGTAGTCGCTGCCCAGCAGGGCGCGCTGCGCCTCGGGCTGCGCCCCGGGCGCGACGCCGTACCAGGCCAGGCGGTCGGCCAGGGCCAGCTTCGCCGCCTCCGCGATGCTGTGCACGAAGCCGGCGCTGTCGGGCGCGTGGCGATCCAGCCCGGCGTGACGCAGCATCGTCAGCTGCTGGAGGAACATCGGGCCCTGGCTCCAGAAGCCGCACTTGGCGACCGTGAAGCGGTCGAAGTCGACGCCGAGCGGCGCTTCCACGTCGACCTTCCATTCGGCCATGTCGTCCAGTCGCAGCAGGCCGGCGTGGCGCTCGCCGCTGCTGTCGCGCACGGCCTGCGTGCGGCAGAAGCTGTCGATGTCGCGCGCCACGAAGCCCTGCTGCCAGATGCGCATCGCCGCCTCGATCACGCCGGTGCGGCTCGACGCCTCGCGCTGCGCGGATTCGACGATGCGCTCATAGGTGGCGGCCAGCGCGGGCAGGCGCAACAGCGAGCCGGGTGGCGGCACGCGCCCATCGACCAGCCACACCTGCGCCGACGATGTCCAGTGCGCATTGAACAGCTCGCGCACGCCCAGGATGGCCCGCGCCAGGCGCGGCACGACCGGGAAGCCGTCGCGCGCATAGCCGATCGCGGGCGCCAGCACCTCGGCGAGCGACCAGCTGCCCTGGTCGCGCAGCAGGGTGAGCCAGGCCGGAAAGGCGCCGGGCACCGTCGCGGCCAGCAGGCCGATGCCGGGCACCTGCTCGAAGCCGCGCTGCCTGAAGGCCGCCGGGGTGGCGGCGGCCGGCGCCCAGCCCTGGCCGTTGACCGCGCGCATGTGCCGCTCGCGCTCGCTCCAGAACAGGATCGGCACTTCGCCGGCCGGGCCGTTCAGGTGCGGCTCGACCACCTGCAGCACGAAGCCGCCGGCCACCGCCGCGTCGAAGGCGTTGCCGCCGCGCTCCATCACGCCCATGGCGGTCTGCGAGGCCAGCCAGTGGGTCGACGATGCGACACCGTGGGTGCCGATGATTTCAGGGCGGGTCGTGAACATGGATGGCAGTCTAGGAGGCGCCATTCACGTTTTTGCGCTCGTTTTTGATGTGTGTATAACCTCGCGGTTATGCCAGCCGACACCACGAACGACCGCGCCGAGCAGCTTCGGCACACCCTCCTGTCGCGCCTGAAGCTGCGCCACCTGGCGCTGCTGCAGAGCGTGAACAAGCACCGCACGCTCAGCCGGGTCGCGGTCGAGCTGGGCCTGAGCCAGCCGGCCATCACCAAGGCGCTGAAGGAGGTGGAGGACATCTTCATGACGCCGCTGTTCGCGCGCACGAGCCGGGGCCTGACGCCGACCCCGGCCGGAGAGGCCGTGCTCCACTACGCGCTGATCTCGCTGGCGGACATGGAGTCGACCACCAAGGTGCTGACGGCCATCGACACCGGGCTGACGGGGCGGGTGCGCATCGGCGTGACGCCGCACGTGCCCGAGGCGTTGCTGGGCGCGACCTTCACGCATCTGCTGGGACAGACGCCGCGCGTCGCGGTACTGGCGAAGGAAGGAACGACGGATGAACTGGTGGCGGCCCTGAGCGCGCGCGAACTCGATTGCGTGATCGGCCGTTCCTTCCACGGCCATATCGACATCGACATCACGCAGGAGGCGATCTACCAGCAGGTGCCTTGCCTGCTGGTGCCGGTCAAGAGCCGGGCGCGCCTGTCGAAGGGGCCGCTGGACTGGCGCCGGCTGGCGGCGCTGGACTGGATCATGCCGCCGCCGAACACGCCGATGCGGCGGACCTTCAACGCGATCTTCCTGGGCGCGGGCGTGCAGCCGCCTTCGCCGATCGTGGAGACCTGGTCGCTGAGGAGCATCGAGACGGTGCTTCGGCGCGAGCCGAATGCGGTGACGATTCTTGCGCGGGACGTGGCCGCGGAGCTGGCCCTGGGCGGGACTTGCGCGCCGCTGCCCTATGAGCTTTCTTGGAACCTGCCGCCGATCAGCTTCTTCGTCTCGCAGAGCATTTCGCGGCAGCCGACGGTGCGGGCGCTGGCGGGGGCGATACGGGATGCGGCGATGAGGCTGGCGGGGGCGGCGCGGAGTTGAGTCGGCGGGCTGCCGCCCAAGCGGTTCAAGTGCAGCCGAGCGTTCTGGCGATGCGCGGGCCCGACCCGAGACAGAAGCGGACTATCGTTGCCCAAGCAGTGGCGAGCGACCGATCTTGGCTGCCTTTGTCTTCAGCTTTGGCGGCGCCGAGAAGGCTTCACCGGCAGCCCATTCGCCGACGGCGTAGACGCGCTGGTCTCGCAAGCCCTGGACGCCCTCGGCCCACGCGTTCAACATTCGTTTTCCGACGTCCTCGAAACCGCCATGGTCCTTCATGGCCTGGCGCACAAGCGGGCCGACCTCGGAAACCGCATCGCTGATCGCCTCGACGATCCGGGTCTGTTCCCTTGGCTCAATGCCGAAGGTGCCCGCGATGAACTTCTGCAGATTCTTCCCGGGCGTCCAGGTCTTCTTTCCCATGAACTCAATGGCTGGCGGGTTGTGCTGAAAGCTTGCGTATGCGCAGGTGGTCAGCATGTCGTAGGCGGGGGAGAGATGCACGTCGGCGCGCGAGGTGTACAGCAAGGCCAGGTTCTTGGCATGACAGTCCGCATTGCGCAGCGCGTAGGTCAGCAGCAGCAGCGTGGCCAACTGCCGATAGCTTGCCAGGCGGCGCTCGCCCGGAACATGGTCGCGAACGGCGCGCGCAATGCGCTCCCAGGTGGTGTCGTATTTCGCGGCCGGGCGCAAGCCCAGCAGCGAGCAGAAATCTTCCATGCCCCAGTGAGCCTGCCCGTGCTCGTCGACGTCGAAACGGTGCACCACCAGCGCTTGGCCGTCGTCCGATATTTCCGTTCTGGCCGCGGGCGTGACGCGCCCCACCACCTGCATGCAAAGGTGCTCGTTCAGAGCGACAAAGGGCAGTTGGCGGCTGGAGCCTTTGATGATGTGGCGATGGGTGACGAGACTGGCTTTGTGGTGGTCGGCCAGCGTTGAGGTGGCTCGATCGCTCGCCGGTTCGTCTTGCGCGTCCAGGAACTTGGGAACCACGCCCGACACCCCGCTTGTCGCGTGCTGGCGCACCAGTTCGGCGAAGGCTTCTTCGGAGTTGTCTCCCCGAAGCAGTTCGGCGACTTCAATCGGCCTGGCGGGCTCGTTCAAGCTTGCACCGGCCGCCGCCACCTGAAGACGCCCGACCATATTTCGGCCGATCACCGACAGCAAGGCGATGGGACTGGCGCCGATATGAGGCCCGAACTGCTCTTGAAGCACCTGCAACAGGTAGCCCTCGGGCAGGTTCATCTGCAATACCGGGGGAAGCTGATCGTCCCAGACATAGGACTCGGTGCGAACCGGCATCGTGAGCGAAACAAGGTCGTCCGATGCCGCATGGGCGTGATAGGTCAGCACACTCCTGAAGTCGCCCGCCTGCTCCAGCACAGCCACATCCCGACCGAGAACATGAACCGCCAGCTTCATGTGTTGCGCGTGCCCGCAGTGGTGCCTGCGCGATTGCGCTCAAGCCGCAGTTCGTCCAGCGTGCCGGCTTGGCCCATGGTCAGGAAATCGAGTTCCATGCCCAACACCGCGAGCACCGCCATGAGCTTGCGCGCGCCGAACTCGGCCGAACGCCCGCGCTCGAAGCGCGATAGCGTTTCGGCCGTGATACCCGCCTGGGCGGCCACCGTGCCTTGCTGAAGGCCCAGCGCGTGACGGCGCGTGGCAATCGCTTCGCCTAGCTCTTGGAGAGTTTGCAATTGATGTTTACGTCAAGAATTGGCATATGGTTGGCAATTCTTGATCTAAACGTCAATTTTTGCAAGCTGCTTCACCCCCAGCGCTTCCGAAAGACCCGCCAGATCCCGCGCGCCAGCACCAGCCACGCCAGAAAGCCGAGCCCCACCAGCACGAACTTCGTCCGGGTGATCCCGGCGATCGCGCGCGCCGGGTTGTCGCTGAGGGTCTCGACCCAGCCGATGGTCTGGAGGTTCTCCGCCAGGTCCGCCGCCGCCGCCCCCAGCACGATCAGGCACAGCACCGGCAGCACGTATCTTCTGGCGAAGGTCGGCGCGGAGGCCCGCTGCAGCGCGACCAGGAAGCCGGAGATGAACATCGTCGCGTAGAGCAGCACGAAGAGGTTGTCCACGCCGGCGCGCACCATGAAGCGGATCGGCGATGCGCGCCCCACTTCGAAGAAGGGCGCGAGCGAGGTCTCGCAGGCCGCGCGCGTCACGCAGAACCTCGTGCTGCCGCCAAAGTACAGCGCGTCGAAGATGCCGAAGAGCAGCATCACGACCAGGCTCAGGAACAGCGCCACCCCATGCATGTCGACCAGGGCACCGTCGCGCGAGGGCAGCGGCCTGGCCTTGGGGCGCCCGAACAGGGACAGCAGCCGCCCCACGAACCGGGTCGAGTGGGCCGCCGGTTCGGCCGGCTGCGCCACCGGCGCGGGCGCGGGGCCGGCCGGGCGCGGCGGAAACAGCGCGCCATGCTGGTTCAGGCACTCCTCGGCGATGAAGGCCCCGAGCCTGCGATAGCTCTCGAACTGGCTCTCGTCGAAGAACTGGTCCGAGGTCGCCTGCTGCGGAAAGGGCGGGTTCTGCGAGGCGTAGTTCAGCACGTCCACCGGCTCGTCGCGGCTGCGGGTCATGGAGGGCTTGATCAGGATCAGCGTGCCGTCCTGCGCCGGGTCCATCAGGTCGTAGTGGATGACGCCCTTGGCGTAGCCTTGCAGCGACTGCATCTGCTCGTCGCCCTCCAGCAGCGGCAGTTCGGGCAGATCGATCTCCACGCCGAGGTCGACGCGGCACTTGCGCACCGTCTCCGCGAGATCGCCCATCCTGCGTTCGGGATCGGCCCCCGCGTCGACCACCAGGATCGTCGAGCATCGGCGTCGCACGAGTTCATAGATGCCCAGGTTGTCGAAATGACCGCCATCCGACAGGTACACGAAATTCCGGCTCTCGTTGCTGTAGCCGAAGAGTTCCTGCAGCAGCGGCACCAGCCCGAAGCGGGGGCTGGGCTTGCGCCACATCTCGCGCGCCGGGTTGGCGCTCCAGCGGCCCAGGCGCACGTTGAACAGCGTCAGCACGAAGGCGCGCGCCGGCCGGCTCGCATGGCCCATGTTGGGGCTGACGGCGGCGCCCGATGTGGCGAGCGCCATGCCGAGCGTGAAGCCCTTTTCTTCCACGTCGTTCGCGCCGTACTCGGCCGTCAGCCGGTAGCCCGGCTGGGCCCCGGTGGCGGGGTCGTCGATGGCCGTCGAGTCGCCCTGCGTGCGTTCCAGCGAATAGCCGCAGACCACCGGCGTGAAGATGAAGGACGCCGCCTTGCGCTCCTGCCATGCGAGGTTGTTGCCCTGCGTGATGTTGAGCGCGGTGTTGATGATGTGCAGCGGCCGCTGCGCGCGCGACCTGGTCGTGCCCGTGGCGTCCACGCTGCCGCCCAGCGCCGAGAGCGGCAGGTCGTCGGCATCGTCGAGCCCGGTGAAGGGCTGCTCGTTGCGCGAGGCCTGGTTGCTCGCCCCCAGGTAGCAGCGCACGAGGCGGTTCTTGTACATGTTGTGCAGCGAGAACTTGTTGATGTCCACGCGCGCGGCGAAGAGCATCACGATGCCGAAGAGCCCCAGCAGCGCGATGGCCGGCATGCTGATGTAGCCGCCGAGCACCGAGGCATCCTCGATCGCGCCGAAGGCGTTCATGTAGGCGTGGAGGGTCGTGGCGAGGGATGGGTCCTTGTCGGCCGGCGGGGCGACGGTGTAGGCGAGCTGGCGGCCGGGGCCGGTGATCTCGTAGGTGGCTTTCGCCACGGCCGTCGGCGGGGCGAGCGCGCCGAGCGGCACATCCGCCAGCCGCAGCAGGCTCCACGAGACCAGCGCCGAGAGCACCACCAGCAGCCCGGCGATGAACACCGTGGCCGCGATGTTGAGCGCGCTGTCGACGTTCATCTGCATGCGCTTGGAGGCGGCCTCGGGTTTCTTGAAGAGCACGGTGGCCAGCAGGCTGCCGATCCATCCCGTGCCCAGCAGTCCGATCCAGTGGCCGATCTGCGTGAAGAGCCAGTGCAGCAGCGGCAGCGTGAGAAAGGCCAGCGCGATCCAGACCGCCCAGCCCGTGCCCAGCGAGAGCAGCCACGCGTTGAGCCGGCTCCACCACTCGCGGCTGCGTTCGAAGTACACGCGCCCGACCATGCCGGTGAAGACGGTGGTGGCGACGCCGAAGGCGAACACCACCGCGGGCGGGCCGGCCAGCAGCAGCATGATCTGCCGCTGCATGTCCGTGGCGCTGTCGAGCAGAGCGTGCCAGCCGATGTAGAGCGCCATCAGGACGAGGATGCCGGCGGCGAAGGCGATGGGCGCGGCGAGCGCGATCACCGCGAAGTCGCCCGGCTTCATGCGCTCGTCGCGCGGCTTGAGGTATTCGGCCACGGCCCAGGTCGCGAGCAGCAGCACCAGCAGGATGCCCACATAGGCGCAGGCGTACAGGGCGTCGCGCCCCGTCTTCGCCGGCCCGCTGCCGAGCCAGACCGCCGTGAAGCCGCAGGCGAGTAGCCCCGGCGTGACCACTGTTGCCACCACGCCCGGCGTCGAGATGAGCCAGTTGCGCTTGCGCTTGGTCTTCATGCTCTGCTGCCAGAGGTTGTAGCCCACCACGCCGAAGAACATGATGCCGAACCAGGCGCCCGCGAAGCCGAAGGTGACGTAGTAGGGCGCGCTGAAGCGCACCAGTTGAAGCAGCAGGAAAGGCATCACCAGCACGGCGCAGAGGAAGCCGAGGATGACGACCGCATTCAGCGCGACATTGCGCAGCCAGGTGGTGAGGAGCGTGAGCGCATCGAAGGACAGGAGGCCGACGCGGGGCGCGAGGTAGTTGCTGTAGCGGCGCAGCCAGGTCACCTCGCTCGGCTCGGCCGCGCTCGGCGAGCCCTTGCTGCTGAGGCTGCCGGACTCGCCCAGCCGCGCCTGCACGTCGGTCATGCCCGCGCGGTGGACCCAGGCGCTGAGCCAGCTGCCGATGTAGCCGCCGCCCGAGACGGTGGAGAGATAGTCGAAAGAGGCGAGCTTGCCGCGCGCGGCCAGGGCCTGGAGCACGCCGAGGCTGAAGGTGGCGCTGCGGATGCCGCCGCCGGACAGGGCGAGGCCGATGAGCGGGCGCGTGGGCGGCGTGGGGGTGACGGGCGCCTCGGGGCTGATGGGGAGGGTGCGGGCGAAGGCGACGGTGGCGTGGACGGGGTTCTCGGGGGCGATGACCTCGGACTCGATGGCCAGGGCCTGTCCCATGCGGAGAGCGGGGATGACCCGGGAGGGGCCTTCGGCCGTGGCCTCGGTGTCAGCGGCGGCGCGGGCAGCGCTTTGTTGCAGCACGTCCGTCATTGTTCTTTTCCTTGTGGAGCTGACGGGGGACTCTATCGATGCGCGAGCGCGCGGGACATCCACCGTTTGAGGTAGGGGGTGGACCGGCTGCCCGGGGCGCTACGATGCCGGGACAACCACCTTGGGACCTCGCGCAGATGACTGGCAAGATGCTGTTCGGTGAGCCATGCGCTCCGGCCCGCGCCACCGCGGGCTTCCTTCGGCTGATGCTGGTGTGCGCCTGCCTTCTCGCGGCAGGCTGCGCCACCCGGCCGGCGCCGGGGCCTTCCGCGCCGCGCCTGGCGCCGCTCTCGTCGGAGCAACTGGATGACATCGCCATCCATGCGCTGGGCCTGGTCGGCACGCCTTACCGGTACGGCGGCAACACGGTCGACGGCGGATTCGACTGCAGCGGGCTCATCAACTACGTCTACCGCAGCCGGATGGGGACCGCGCCGCCGCGCACCGTGGCGGAACTCTCGGGCTTCGGCCAGCCGGTCAGCGCGGGCGCGATGCGCTCCGGCGACCTCGTGCTCTTCGGCCGTGGCCGGCCCACGCACGCGGGCATCTATGTGGGCGACGGCCGCTTCGTGCATGCGCCCTCGTCGGGCGGCGATGTGCGGCTCGACAGCCTGGGCGACGTGTACTGGTCGCGGCAGCCCCTGCAGGTTCGCCGGCCCTGAACCGAGGAGGCGATCGCCACTGGAGGGGAAGGGCGGCGGTCGTCATACTGGCGCTTTCTTGAGGAGATCGCATGTCGACAATTCAGCAGGATGAGTGGTTTGCGGCGTTCAAGGCCTACGAGGCCAAGCTGAATGCGTACCGCGGCCTGATGGCGCTGGTCGCCGCGGGCGAGCCGTTCGACAAGCAGCAACTGAAGGAGGAGACGGAGGAACTGGACGTGCTGCACAAGGTGTTCATCGACAGGGGGAAGCCGTTCACGGGCTTGTAGGGAGCAGTGGACTTTACCTGCGGTTCACCCACTTCGTTTGCGTTCCATGCCAATCTTCAACTCGTTGAACCAACGAGGATGTGATTGATGGCAAAGAGCAGGCGGGCACTGGTCCTCGGCGTGGCGGTGACTTCATTTGCAAGCCTCGGTCATGCGCAATTCGGCGGTGGAGCCGCAGGCGGCGGCAGGCGAGGCCGCGGCGCGGAACAGGCCCCCGGTGCGCACGCGACCGAACAACCACTGTCCAGCGAAGCGCGCGCCAGTCAGATTAGGGAACAGCTCTATGACCTGCGCGTGCGGCTTGCCATCACGCCCGAGCAATCCCCGCTGTGGGACAGCTTCGATGCAAAGGCGTGGGACTGGGCATTGGGCAAGTCATCGGCGCGCCCGATCGACCCGGACGGGCTCACCGCTGTCCAGGCGATCGACCGCAAGGTCGCCGCATTCAGGAGTGACGCGAGACGAATGGATGAAGTCGGCGAGGCCGTCCGGAAGCTTTACGCAAGCTTGACGGAGGAGCAGCGGCAGGTCGCCGATCGTTTTCTGCCGCCGGCCGTGCTCTGAGAGCAGCCGCATTCACTACCGCGACTTGGCCCCGAAGATCCCACCCAGCACCCCCCGCAGGATCTCCTTGCCCACGGTCGTTCCCATCGTGCGCACAGCCGATTTCGCCATCGTCTGCGCCAACCCATCGTGCTTTCCGCCGCGCGGCCCGGTGGAGCCGAAGAGAATCTCGTTGAGGCTGCCCATCAGCCCGCCGGAGCCTTGCGCCGCCGCGGCTCCAGGCTTCCCGGCCACCACCACAGGCGCGTCCGGCGCGCTCGCGGCCCGGCCCTTCAGTTTCTCGTAAGCCGACTCCCGATCCACGGTCTTCTCGTAAACCCCGGCCACCAGCGAGCCCGCGATCAGTTGCTGCCGCTGCGCCGGCGTGATCGGCCCCATCTGGCTCCCAGGCGGCAGCACGTACACGCGCTCGGTGACCGTCGGCCGCCCCTTGTCGTCGAGAAAGCTCACCAGCGCCTCGCCCACCGCAAGCTGGGTGATCGCGGTCTCGATGTCCAGGCCCGGGTTCTGCCGCATCGTCGTCGCCGCGGCCTTCACGGCCTTCTGGTCCCTCGGCGTGAACGCGCGCAGCGCATGCTGCACCCGGTTGCCCAGCTGCGCCAGCACTGAATCCGGAATGTCCAGCGGGTTCTGCGTCACGAAGTACACCCCCACGCCCTTGGATCGCACCAGCCGCACCACCAGCTCGATGCGCTCCACCAGTGCCTTCGGCGCCTCGTTGAACAGCAGGTGCGCCTCGTCGAAGAAGAACACCAGCTTCGGCTGCTCCGGGTCGCCGATCTCGGGCAGCTGCTCGAACAGCTCCGACAGCATCCACAGCAGGAAGGTCGCGTAGAGCCGCGGCGAGTTCATCAGCTTGTCGGCGGTCAGGATGTTGATCACGCCCTTGCCGTCCTGCGTCTGCATGAAGTCCTGGATGTTGAGCATCGGCTCGCCGAAGAACTTCTCGCCGCCCTGGCTCTCGATCTGCAGCAGGCCGCGCTGGATCGCGCCCACGCTCGCCGCGCTGATGTTGCCGTACTCGGTCGTGAACTGGCCCGCGTTCTCGCCCACGTGCTGCAGCATCGCCCGCAGGTCCTTCAGGTCCAGCAGCAAGAGGCCGTTGTCGTCCGCGATCTTGAAGACGATGTTCAGCACCCCGGCCTGCGTTTCGTTCAGGTCGAGCATGCGCCCCAGCAGCAGCGGCCCCATGTCCGACACGGTGGCCCGCACCGGATGCCCCTGTTCCCCGAACACGTCCCACAGCGTCACGGGGCAGGCCGCGGCCTCGGGCGGCTCGATGCCGCGCTCCTTCAGCGTGGCGGCCATCTTGTCGCCGATGCTGCCCTTCTGGCTCATGCCGGTCAGGTCGCCCTTGACGTCCGCCATGAACACCGGCACGCCGATGCCCGAGAGCTTCTCGGCCATGGTCTGCAGGGTCACGGTCTTGCCGGTGCCGGTGGCGCCGGTGATCAGGCCGTGGCGGTTGGCGAGGCCCGGGAGCAGGGCGCATTCGGTGGTGCCGTGGCGGGCGATGAGAAGGGGGTCGGCCATGGGGGTTCCCTGTCGGTCGGTGAGTCGTTGGAATGCGGAAGTCTAGCGAAGCCGCCCTCCTATAATCCCGCCCCTGTGCCCTAGTTGTCTTACGTTCCCGGAGTTTGCCCTTGTCATCGACTGCCCAGCCCCCCCATCACGCCGTTGGCGATGCACCCGAACAGACCGCGCTCGAGAACGAACTGGCCGTGCTGCTGGTCGAATCGCTGAACCTCGAAGTCGCGCCGTCGGACATCGAGCCCACGGCGCCTCTCTACGGCGAGGGGCTCGGGCTCGACTCGATCGACATCCTCGAGGTCGCCCTCGAAGTCTCCCGCAAGTACGGGTTCCAGCTGCGTTCCGACGATGAGCGGAACCAGCAGATCTTCCAGTCGCTGCGCAGTCTTGCGACCCACGTCGCGCAGAATCGCGGCGCCACCTGATCCATGTCTCGATGGCGCCTGGCGCTCCTGCTGCTCGCGGGGGTTGCCTATGCCGGCGTCTCCCACTGGATGATGCTGTACCACGCGGCCGCGCCCTGGGCGGTCGGCGTGCTGCTGGGCCCTTTGTGGCTCACGGGCCTGGGCCTGGCGGGTAGCCGCTTCGGCGTCCGGGGCCTGGCGGCGGCCGGCATCCTGGGCCTGCTCGTCTTCGCGCTGGTGCTGCACGGCAACGCGGGGGACCCCGACCGGCTCTACGTCTTCCAGCATGCCGCCATCAATGCCGTGCTCTGCGGATGGTTCGGCGGCACCCTGCGTGGCGGCCAGCTCTCGCTCATCGGCCAGTTCGCGCAGCGGGTGCATCCGCTGACGCCCGCCATCCGCGCCTACACGGCGCAGGTGACGCGCGTCTGGACGGGGTATTTCGCGCTGATGGTGGTGGCGTCGATCCTGGTGTACGCCTTCATGTCCTTCGCCGCCTGGTCCTTCCTCGCGAATCTGCTGTCGCCGGTGCTTGTCGTCGGCCTCTTCGTGGGCGAGCATCTGCTGCGCTACCGGCTGCATCCGGAGTTCGAGCGCACCCGCATGATCGATGCGGTGCGCGCCTTCTACAACGCCGCGCCGGCCGATTCCTCGGGCCGGTGACGACCGACAGCCACCTCTCGGAGAGACTCTCGCGGTGACCGACATTTCCACTTTGCCGCTGCTTGCGGATCGCGACCTCGATGCGCCGCTGGCATGGCGCCTTGGCGTGCCGGTGAGCGGCCACCAGTTCCTGGCCGACGTGGCGCGCTTCGCGGCGGTGCTGCCTGCCAGCGGCACCGCCATCAATCTTTGCGTCGACCGCTATGCCTTCGCCGTCAGCCTGGCGGCGGCGCTGGTGCGCGGCCAGACCAGCCTGCTGCCGCCCGACGCCCGGCCCGACACGCTGGCGCGGCTGAGCACGGCCGACGACGGCACCTACGCCATCAAGGACAGCACGCAGACGGAGACCCCCGGGCTGCCCAACGTGCTGATCGAAGAGCGAGCGCCCGTGGACGCATCGCTGGCCGCCGGCCACCCGGTGCCCGGCATCGCGCGCGCGCTGCACGCCGTGAGCCTGCTGACCTCTGGCTCCACCGGCTTGCCGCAGCCGCATGCCAAGGCATGGCACACGCTCGTGAGCAACATCGCCGCCGCGGCCGGGCGGCTCGCGAGCCTGCTCGGGCGGCCATCGCTCGCGGGGCTGACGCTGGTGGCGACGGTGCCGGTGCAGCACAGCTACGGCCTCGAATCCTCCGCGCTGCTGGCCTTGCTGGGCGGCGCCGCATTCGACAGCGGCCGGCCCTTCTTTCCGGCGGATGTCGCGAAGACGCTGGCCTCGGTGCCGCGCCCGCGCGCGCTGGTGACCACGCCTTTCCACCTGAAGACCTTGCTGCTTTCGGGCATCGAGCTGCCGCCGGTGGACCTGATCCTCTCGGCCACCGCGCCGCTCTCGCCGCAGCTCGCGGCGCAGGCGGAGGAGGCGATGGGCGCCTCGATGATCGAGATCTACGGCAGCACCGAATCGGGCCAGGTGGCGACCCGGCGGCCGACGCAGAGCGAGGTCTGGGAGACCTTCGGCGACATCCGCGTGCGCGCGGAGCACCACGACGACAACGGCGGCGAGCGCTTCATCGTCGAAGGCGATTTCATCCACGAGCCGACGCCGATGGCCGACATCCTGGAACTGGTCGACGACCGGCGCTTCCGCCTGCTGGGCCGGGCCAACGACCTGATCCATGTGGCGGGCCGGCGCAGCTCGCTGGGCTATCTCAATCATCACCTCAACAGCATTCCCGGCGTGGTGGACGGCGCCTTCTGGCTGCCGGACGACGTGACCGACGGCGTGGTGCGCCCGGTCGCCTTCGTGGTGGCGCCCACGCTCGATGCGCACGCGATCATCGCGGCGCTGCGCGAGCGGGTGGAGGCGGTCTTCGTGCCGCGCCGGGTGGTGCATGTGGCGGCCTTTCCGCGCGAAGGCACGGGCAAGCTCACGGCGCGCTCGCTGCGGGAGTTCGCGCTCTCGCAGCTTGCCTGCGACGACACCCCGGTGCGGCTCACGCGCGAGGTGCCGGCGGACCATCCGGTCTTTGCCGGCCACTTCCCCGGCCAGCCGCTGGTGCCCGGGGCGCTGCTGCTGTCGGAGGTGCTGGAGGCGGTGCGCGGCGTGCCCGCGCTGGCGGCGCGCATCGGCGCGCAGCCCACGCTGGCGGCGGCCAAGTTCCTCGCGCCGGTGCGCCCGGGCAGCACGCTGCTGATCGATCTCATCCCCGAGACGGGTGCCTCGCGCGGGTTGCGCTTCGAGGTGCGTTGCGGCGAGGTCGTCGCCGCCAGCGGGCGATGGACCCCCGAAGCAGGCGCGGCGGCATGAGCGCAGGGCCCCCGGAGGCCGGCGACGCGAAATCGCGCCAGGCCGATTGGGCACGCATGCCCGAGCGCAGCAACCTGCTGGCCTTGCGCGTGATCTGCTGGATCGCGATCACCTGCGGCCGGCCGCTCACGCGGCTGATCCTGCATCCGATCTCGCTCTACTTCCTGCTGTTCTCGCCGGCGCAGCGCCGCCACATCAAGCGCTATCTGTTCCGCGCCATCGGGCCCGGGGCCGGCTGGAGCGACGGCTACAAGCTGCTCCACACCTTCGCCTCGACGGTGCTGGACCGCATCTATTTCCTGCGCGGCCGGCTGGACCTGTTCGACATCCGCGTTCATGGCAACCTGCCGGTGGAAGCCGAGGCGCGCGCGGGTCGGGGCGCCTTCCTGCTGGGCGCGCACGTCGGCAGCTTCGAGGCCATGGGCGCCTGCAAGCAGCACAGCGAGGACCCGGACGACCTCCGGCTCGCGATGCTGATGTACCAGGACAACGCGCAGCAGATCAGCCGCGTGCTCAATGCCATCAGCCAGCCTGAGATGCGCCCGCACGTGATCGCGCTGGGCCGGCCGCATTCGATGCTCGCGGTGCGCGACTGGCTCGACGGCGGCGGCCTGGCGGGGCTGCTGGCCGACCGCACGCTGCCCGCGGCCGAAGACGGGGGCAAGAGCGGCAGCAGCATCTCGCTGCCCTTCCTGGGCACGCCGGCGCTTTTCAACGACGGGCCGTTCCGGCTGGCGGCCTTGTTGCGCCGGAAGGTGTATTTCATGGCGGGCGCCTACGCCGGCGGCGCCCGTTACGATGTATTTTTCGAACCGCTGGCGGATTTCAGCGAGCGCGTGTCCGACCCGGCCGAGCGCGAACGCCGCATCCGCGCCGCGCTCGAAAGCTACGTGGCACGGCTGGAGGCCTTGTGCCGTGCCTACCCGTACAACTGGTTCAACTTCCATGATTTCTGGCTCGAAGATTCGGTTTGACCGCTGGCGCAGAGGCCTGCTGCTGGCGGCGCTGGCGCTGTGCGCGTCGTCGGCATGGGCGCTCGACCTGCCCGAGCTGATGGGCCTGCTGGCCAGGCAGAAGAGCGGGGAAGCGCGCTTCACCGAGCAGCGCTTCGTGCGCGGCATCGAAGGGCCGCTGGACGCCAGCGGCACGCTGAGCTTCACCGCGCCCGACCGGCTCGCCCGCCGCACGCTGTCGCCGCGCCCCGAATCGATGGTGGTGGAGGGCAACACCCTGACCCTCTCGCGCGGCGGACGCACGCGCACCATGGCGCTCGACAGCATGCCCGAGCTGCTCGGCATGGTGGAGGCAATGCGCGGCACGCTGAGCGGCGACAGCGCGACGCTGCAGCGATACTTCCGCAGCACGGTGTCCGGGTCTTCCTCGGGATGGGCGATCGAGCTGCAGCCGACCGACGATCGGCTGGCCGCCCAGGTGCGCACGGTGCGCATCAGCGGCAAGGCAGGCGAGGTGCTCGGCGTGGAGATGGAATTCATCGGCGGCGACCGCTCGGTGATGAACATCGTGCCCGAGCGCGGCGCGGCGCGGCCGGTTTCTGCACCCGCACGGCAGACGCCGTGACGGGCAGGGCCCAGGGCTCCGGCCGGCGTCGCGCCACGCTGGCGATCGGCATCTGGCTGCTGCTGCTCGCGATCGGCGCCACGCTGATCGCGCGCACCCATTTCAGCGCCGACCTCTCGGCCTTCCTGCCCGCGAGCCCGGATGCGCGGCAGCGCGTGCTCATCGAGCAGCTGCAAAGCGGCGTGGCCTCGCGCACGCTGTTCATCGGCATCGAAGGCGGCAAGGACGCCACGCAGCGCGCCGGCGTTTCCCGCGCCGTGGCCACGGCCATGCGCGAGAGCCGGCGCTTCGAGCAGGTCCAGAACGGCGACACCAGCGACTGGACGGCGGCGGGCAGCTGGCTGCTCGACCATCGCTACCAACTGGCGCCCGATGTTTCCCCGGAACGCTTCACCAGCGCCGGGCTGCGCGACGCCATCCTCGACACGCTCTCGACGCTCGGCACGCCGGCCGGCAACGCGGTCAGGCCGCTGCTGGAGCGCGACCCGACGGGCGAGATGCAGCGCATCGCCGAAGGCCTGATCCCCGCGAGCGCGCCACGCAGCGAGGCGGGCGTGTGGGTGTCGCGCACCCACCCGCGCGCGCTGATGCTGGCCACCACGCGCGCGGCGGGGAGCGATCTCGATGCGCTGGCGGTCGATATCGCCACCGTGCGCCGCGCCTTCGACGCGGCCACCCGCGGGATGGGCGATGCCGGCCCCCGGCTGCTGCTGAGCGGCTCGCCGGTGTTCTCGGTGGAGAGCCGGGACAAGATCAAGGGCGAGGCGATGCACCTTGCCGCCATCGGCGGCGTCGTCATGGGCGCCTTGCTGCTGCTGGCCTTTGCCTCGCCGCGCGCGCTGGTCATTGCGCTGCTGCCGGTTGCGACCGGGGTGGTCGCGGGCACGGCCTCGGTGAGCCTGGTCTTCGGCCAGGTGCATGGCCTGACCATGGGCTTCGGCAGCACGCTGATCGGCGAGACGGTCGACTACGCCATCTACTACCTCATCCAGGCGCGCGGCGCGGCCGTGCCGGGCACCGGATGGCAGCGCTGGCGGGACATCCATTGGCCGACGGTGCGCCTGGGCCTGCTGACCTCGGTGTGCGGCTTCGCGGCGCTGGTCTTCTCGGGCTTCCCTGGCCTGGCGCAGCTCGGCGTGTTCTCGCTCGCGGGCCTGATTGCCGCAGCGCTGGTGGCCCGCCATGTGCTGCCGGTGCTGGCGCCCGATGGCGCGACCGGCATGGGCATGCGGCGGCAGATGGCGCAGGTCGCGGGCGTGATCGTGCGCGGCCTGCCGCGCCTGCGCTACGTCTTCGTCGGCCTGGGTGTGGCGGCGCTGGCGCTGGTGCTGTGGCAGGGCGGCCACCTGTGGCGCGCCAACCTGTCGGCGATGAGCCCCGTGCCGCAGGCGGCTCAGAAGCTCGACGAGGAACTGCGCGCCGACATCGGCGCCAGCGAGGCGGGCACGCTGGTCGTGGTGCATGGCGCGGACGAGCAGGCGGCCCTGCGCAACACCGAGGCGGCCGGTGCGCGGCTGGAGGCCCTGGTGGACAAGGGCGACCTGGCGGGCTACGAAACGGTCACGCGCGTGCTGCCCAGCGCGGCGGCGCAGGCGGCGCGCATCGCGAGCCTGCCCGATGCCGCGACGCTGCGCGCGCGGCTGGGCGAGGCCACCCAGGGCCTTCCGCTGCCGGCGAGCCGGCTCGAGCCCTTCCTCGCCGATGTCGAGGCGGCGCGCAAGCAGCCCGTCATTCAGGGCGCCGACCTCCAGGGCGGGCCGCTGGGTGCGCTCATCAACGCGCTGATGTTCGAGCGGCCGGGGGGAGGGTGGTCGGCGCTGATCTCGCTGCATCCGGGCGCGACTTTCGACCAGGCCCGCCTCGCGAGCGCGCTGGCGGGGCTGCCGGAGGTCCAGGTGATCGACGTCGGGCATGAGCTCGCCAGCCTGTACGACCACTATCTGCACGAGGCCTTCGTGCAGGTGCTGCTGGGCGCGCTGGCGGTGGTGGTGCTGCTGGGCGCCTACCTGCGCTCGGGCCGCCGGCTGCTGGCGGTCTGCCAGCCGCTGGTGGTGGCCGTGGTGCTGACGCTCGGCGGCATGGCCGTGCTGCAGGTGCCGCTGGGCATCCTGCACCTGGTGGGCCTGCTGCTGGTGGTGGCGGTGGGTTCGAACTACGCGCTCTTCTTCGACCAGTTGCGCGAGACCGGCCGCGCGGACGAGGACACCCTGGCCTCGCTGATGCTCGCCAACCTCACGACGGTGGTCTCCTTCGGGTTGATCGCGATCTCGGACATCCCCGCGCTGTCGGCGATCGGCCGCGTGGTGGCGCCCGGCGCCCTGCTGGCGCTGCTGTTGTCGGCCGCCTTCGCGCGCGCCATGGGGCCGGCCCGGCCGGCCGCTTCCTGAGGGGGCATGATGGGAAAATCGACGTCCTCCCCCATGCACCCATCCACGCCCGTTCCCGCCGCTCCCGAATCCTGGCCCTGGCCGCCCATCATGCGCGCCAGCCTCGCCTGGCATGCGCTGGCCATCGGTGCCGGCGTGCTGGTGCCGGGCGCGGCGCCTTGGGCGATCGGCGCGATCGTGCTCAACCATGCGCTGATCACGGGCGCGGGCCTCACGCCGCGCAGCAGGCTGCTGGGGCCCAACCTCACGCGGCTGCCGCAGCCGGCCGTGGCGCGCCGCGAGGTCGCCATCACCATCGACGACGGCCCGGATCCGGAAGTCACGCCGCGCGTGCTGGACATGCTCGACGCCCACGGCCAGCGCGCCACCTTCTTCTGCATCGCCGAGCGCGTGCTCGCGCATCCGGACCTGGCGCGCGAGATCGTGGCGCGGGGCCACAGCATCCAGAACCACACGGCGCGCCATCGGCACAACTTTTCCTTTCTCGGCCCGCGCGGCTTCGCGGCCGAGATCTCGCGCGCGCAGGACGTGCTGCAGGAGGTCACGGGGCAGCGCCCGACCTGCTTTCGCGCGCCCGCGGGCCTGCGCAATCCCTTCCTGGCGCCGGTGCTGCATCGCCTGGGCCTGTCGCTGGTGAGCTGGACGCGCCGCGGCTTCGACACGCGCGAGGGCGACGCGGCCACCGTGCTGGCGCGCCTCGCGCGCGGTCTGCGCGCGGGCGACATCCTGCTGCTGCACGACGGCAATGCCGCGCGCACGGCGGCCGGCCTCGCGGTGGTGCTGGAGGTGTTGCCGGCCTTGCTCGCCCGCATCGAGGCCGAGGGCCTGCGCGCCGTGACCTTGCCGGAGGCGATGGGAGCATGAGTGCCCGGCTTTCGCAAGACGACGCCTGGCGTGAACTGCATGAAGCCGCCACCGCGCCCTATCGGCAGGCGGGCCGCTTCGCCTGGCATTTCGCGCGTGGAAAGCTCGGGCACGACCCGGTCTTTCGCGGCCTTGTCGAGCGCGGGCTCATCGGTGAAGCGCACCGCCGCGTGGTCGATATCGGCTGTGGCCAGGGCCTGTTCGCGAACCTGCTCGCCAGCATGGGCGCGATGCAGTCGCAATCCGGCCGCTGGCCCGCCGCGTGGCTCCAGGCGCCGGTGGCGGTCGACTACACAGGCATCGAGCTGATGTCCAGGGATGTGTCGCGGGCCGAGGCGTCCGTGGGCCGACTGCGGCCCGTGCCGCGGTTCGTCTGCGGCGACATGCGCACGGCGCCCTTGCCGGCCTGCGACCTGGTCGTGATCCTCGACGTGCTCCACTACGTCGACCACGCGGCGCAGGAGCGCCTGCTCGACCGCGTTCGGGAAGCCCTGCAGCCGCGAGGGCGCCTGCTGCTGCGCGTCGGCGACGCGGCGAACCGTCGCTGCTTCGCGATCAGCCAACGGGTGGACCGCACGGTGACGCGGGTTCGCGGACATCGCGTCGCCCCCACCTGGGGCCGGCCGCTCGAAGAATGGATGGCGCTGTTGCGGCGCCTTGGTTTCTCGGTCCGCAGCATTCCCATGAGCAAGGGCACGCCCTTCGCGAATGTGTTGCTGGTGGCCGATCTGGAGGAGTCTCGTTGACCGCACCGCAAACCCTCGACCGCGCCGGCATCGCCCGGCGCATTCCGCACAGCGGCACCATGTGCCTGCTGGAGCACCTGGCATCGTGGGATGAGAACGCCATCCACTGCACGACCACCACACACACGCATGCGGACAACCCCTTGCGCACCGCGAGCGGGCTGCTGTCGCCCAACCTGATCGAATACGCCGCGCAGGCGATGGCGCTGCATGGCGGGCTGCTCGCGGCGGAGGGCAGCGAACCCTCGGCCGGCTTCCTGGCGAGTGCGCGCAACGTGCGCCTGGCGGTCGAGCGCATCGACGACATCGAGGGTGCGATGCATGTGCATGCGCGGCGCATGTCCGGCGACGTCAACCAGATCCTCTACGAATTCGCGGTCAAGGACGCGCGGGGCCATGCACTCGCCGAAGGCCGCGCGATCGTCGTTCTCAACACCCCGCTTGCCAAGGAAGAAAATCCATGAGCCTCGACACTCCACTCGCCGGAAAGCGAGCCCTCGTCACCGGCGCCAGCGGTGCGCTCGGCGCGGCCATCGCGCAGCGCCTGGCGCGCGACGGCGCCACCGTGCTGCTGCATGCCAATTCGCGGCCCGAGTCGGTCGAGCAACTGGCGGCCACCATCACGGCGGCGGGCGGCAAGGCCGAGTGCCTAGTGTTTGACCTGCGCAGCGACGAGGCCTCGGCCGCCGCCTGCGCCCGCATGCTCGAAGGCGGGCCGGTGCAGATCATCGTGAACAATGCCGGCGTGCACGACGACGCCGTGCTGCCGGGGATGAAGGCCGAGCAGTGGCACAAGGTGATCGACGTTTCGCTCAATGGCTTCTTCCGCGTCACGCAGCCGTTGCTGCTGCCGATGCTGCGCACGCGCTGGGGGCGCATTCTCAATATCTCGTCGGTGGCCTCGCTCACGGGCAACCGCGGCCAGGTCAATTACGCGGCGGCCAAGGGTGCGCTCAACAGCGCGACCAAGGCGCTGTCGCTCGAAGTGGCGGCGCGCGGCGTGACGGTCAATGCGATTGCGCCGGGCATCATCGCCTCGCCGATGGCCGATGGCGCCTTCGATGCCGCGATGATCAACCAGATCGTGCCGGCCAAACGCGCCGGCAAGCCCGAGGAAGTGGCGGCGCTGGCCGGCTTCCTTGCGAGCGACGAGGCGGCCTACATCACGGGGCAGGTCATTTCGATCAATGGCGGGATGATCTAGCCGTTGCCGCTCAGGGCTGGAAGGGCGGCAACCGGCGCAGCTTGCGCAGCAGCAGCACCGGCAGCCGCAGCAGGAACTCGAGCATCAGCCGCCCATGCATCCAGCTCAGCAGCAGGTTGTCGCGCACATAGTGGAAGTGCGAGACGCCGCCCTCGGCGGCCGTGAGGTACTTCACCGGTGCGTCGATGTTCACCGGCTTCACGCCGCGCCACGCGAGGCGCACCACCGCCTCGGTATCGAAATCGAAACGGCGCATCCAGGGTTGACGCTCCATCGTCTCGATCAAGGGCACGATCGGGTACACGCGAAAGCCGTAGAGCGAGTCGCCGATGCCGGCAAACAGGGTCTCCAGCTGGGTCCAGCCGTTGGAGATGCGCCGGCCGCGCACGCGCAGCAGCGGGGCGCTGGCGTCGAAGATGGGACGCCCCAGCACCATGGTCTCGCGCCTGGCCAGCGAAGCCTGCATGAATTTCGGGATCAGGTCCGCCGGATGCTGCCCGTCGGAGTCCATGGTGAGCGCATGCGTGTAGCCCGCTTCCCTGGCCGCGCGCAGGCCGTGCAGCACGGCCGCGCCCTTGCCCTGGTTCTGCGGCAGCACCCACACGCGCAGGCCGGGGTCGGCCTCGGCCATCGTGAGCAGCCGTTCGCCGGTGCCGTCGGTGCTGCCGTCGACCACCACCCACACCGGGTTCCATTGCGCGCGGGCGGCGCTGACCGTCGAGAACAGGCGCTCGCCCGTGTTGTAGCTGGGAATCAGGACAAGGTGGGTGCGCGAGACGAGGGGCATGCTGGCTGCGCATCGGAGGCGCGCTGTTCCATGTTTTGGCGAAAGTACTGTTCGAGTTGTTGCATCAGCGCGGCACTGTCCTGCATGGGCTCGAAACGCTGCCCGAGCCGCAAGTTGAACACGATCGGAAGCGGCGGCACGCGCCACAGCGGCCATCCCTTGCGAAGATAAGGCGAGTCGGTGTCGATGAAGACGGTCTGGATCGGGGCATTCGCCATCTTGGCGATCAGCGTGACGCCCGGGCGAAAGGGGTTGAGCGGCGGCGCAACGGTGCGCGTGCCCTCGGGAAAGACCACCAGCTGGCCTCCGCCCTGCAGGTCTTCCACCGCGCGCCGGACCATGGTGCGAGGCAGGTCGTTGGGGATGTAGCGCGCCAGCCGGGCCCCGCCGCCGAGGAAGACGTTCCTCATCAGCTCGGCCTTCATGATGCAGGCGCTGCGCGGCAGGCGCGCGACCAGCAGCAGGGCGTCGAGCATGGTCGGATGGTTGGCGACGAAGATCAGCCCGGGTTCGTCGCGCAGCGCATCCAGGCATCCGGCGTTGATGCGCATCATGCCGGTGGCCGAGGCGGTGGCCCAGAACAGGCGGTAGCTGCGCGCGATCACGAGTCGGCCCAGCCTGCGGCCGAGGGCGGCCGGCAGCACCGGATAGAGCAGCATGGCGATCAGGTTCCAAAGCAGCGACACGCTGCCCAGCAGGAACAGCAGGGCGTAGAGCGGCAATGCAAGAAGAATGGAAAGCGGGCGGCGAAGCGGCCGATTCATCGCATCTCGCGCGTTCAGGGCCGCAGTGCTCCGGCGGCCACCGCGTGCGCCTCGATCTCCACCAGCAGGTCCTGGCGGCAGATGTCGGCTTCGAGGTAGACGGCATGGCTCACCGTGTGGGCCCGCGGGCCCAGCGCATCCTGCAGCACCTGGCGCACGCTGGGCGCGTCGCTCACGTGCCGCACGTAGACGACGCAGTCCAGCTTCGAGAGGTCGAACTGCGTGGTGGCGCGTTCGTTGGCGGCGGCGATGACCGCGCCGAGATTGCGCAGCGTTTCCTCGGTCTGCGTCTTCACCTGGCCGACGTGCACCGTCTCGTGGCCGACGATGCTGGCCGTGCCCGAGATGAAGAGCGCGACGTCGCCGCCGCCGATCTCGGCCAGCGCGGCGCGCGAGAAGGTCGGCGAACGCGGGCCGTAGGTGGGCGGATAGCGGTAGGCCGAGACCTGGCGCGGGTTCTCGACCGGCAGCGGCGCGACGCGCCCGGCCAGGAAGCGGATGCACAGCGCGCCCTGGTGGATGCCCAGCGCGCAGGCGGCGGGGGCGCCTTCGAAGGCGGCCTGACCGGCCTCGACGAAGGCCTGCTGGCGCCCGGCGTTGAACTGGCGGTAGCGCTCCAGGCCGCCGCCGTCGGCGTTGATCTGCGGCAGGTAGTTCCACACCCGAAGCAGATGCGCGCAGCCGGTCTGCGCCAGGGACTCGAAGAGGTCGCGGTAGGCGCGGTGGGCGAGGGTGGTCAGCGGCTGCTTCTCGACGGCTTCGTCGAGGTCGATGGCGCCGAGCATCCAGTGGCCGTCGCAGCGCCAGCGCACCACGCCGGTGGTGCCGGATTCGATGTGTTCGCTGGCATGCCAGACGTCCGCCATGGCGCCGGCACCGGAGAGGACGCGCGCGTTGACGGTGGGCATCCAGGCAAGGTCGGCGGGCGTGCCGTAGCCGAGCGCGCCGAAGGGCGCGCTGCCGCCGGTGGCCAGCGCAAGGCTGTCGGCCAGCGAAAGGCGCTCGACGCGCAGGGGTGGCGACCCCAGGTGATCGCGCGCGCTCACCGGACCCCGGCGCTGTTTTCGCCGACGAGCGGCCCGAGGTCGCGGATGTTGGAAAGCAGCTCTCGTGCGGGCCGCGCGAGGGGAGGGCGCTCGAATGTTGTCATGGGGGCGTTCATGCGCTTAGGGGATTCCAGGGATGATGTCCGCGGGGAGGACGGGCGCTTCAGGGGCGGATTATCCCCAAAAAGGACCAGCCTCTCGCCGCCAGTCGTGCGGCCATGCTCCCGCCGTTGTGTGCGCCGGACAGTAAACTCACAGCCTGCTTTGAAAACACTAGACAGCGAGATATAGAGCCATGGCCGGACACAGCAAATGGGCAAACATCCAGCACCGCAAGGGCCGGCAGGACGAAAAGCGCGGCAAGCTCTGGACCCGCGCCATTCGTGAAATCATGGTGGCGGCACGCGCGGGCGGCGGCGACCTCAGCGCCAATCCGCGCCTGCGGCTGGCGGTGGAGAAGGCCAAGGCGGTCAATCTGCCCGCCGATACCGTCAAGCGCAACATCGACAAGGCCACGGGCAACCTCGAAGGCGTCAACTACGAGGAAATCCGTTACGAAGGTTACGGAATCGGCGGCGCCGCGATCATCGTCGACACCATGACCGACAACCGCGTGCGCACGGTCGCCGAGGTGCGCCACGCCTTCTCCAAGCACGGCGGCAACATGGGCACCGAGGGCTCGGTGGCCTTCCAGTTCAAGCATTGCGGCCAATTCATCTTCGCGCCCGGCACGAACGAGGACAAGGTGATGGAAGCGGCGCTCGACGCCGGCGCCGAGGACGTCGTCACCGATGACGACGGCGCGATCGAGGTGCTCACGGCGGTCGGCGACTTCGAGAAGGTGAAGAACGCGCTGGAAGCGGCCGGCCTCAAGCCCGAGGTGGCCGAGGTCACGATGCGGGCCGAGAACACCATCGAGCTCAGCGGCGAAGAGGGCGCGAAGATGCAAAGACTGCTCGACATCCTGGAAGACCTGGATGACGTGCAGAGTGTTTATCACAACGCGGCGATTTCCGAATGAAGGTACTGGTGATCGGGGGAGGCGGCCGCGAGCACGCATTGGCGTGGCGCCTGGCGCAGGCCGTGCGGGTCAGCCGCGTGTACGTGGCGCCGGGCAATGGCGGGACGCGCGCGGACACGCGCTACGAGTGCATCGACATCACCGAGCCCGCCGCGCTGCGGGCCTGGGCCCAGAAGGAGAAGATCGCGCTGACGGTGGTCGGCCCCGAGGCGCCGCTGGCCGCCGGCGTGGTCGACGAGTTCCGCGCCCACAACCTGCGCATCTTCGGCCCGACCCAGGCCGCCGCGCAGCTCGAGAGCTCCAAGGCCTTCTCCAAGGCCTTCATGAAGCGCCACCACATCCCCACGGCCGAGTACGAGGCCTTCACCGATGCCGAGGCGGCGCACGCCTATGTCACGGCCAGGGGCGCGCCGATCGTGGTCAAGGCCGACGGCCTGGCCGCAGGCAAGGGCGTGGTGGTGGCGATGACGGTCGAGGAAGCACACGAGGCGATCGACTTCATGCTGCTGGACAACAAGTTCGGCGTGACTCACAACGAGGGCGAGGACGGCAAGGCCGCGCCCCGGGTCGTCATCGAGGAATTCCTGCAGGGCGAGGAAGCCAGCTTCATCGTGCTGTGCGACGGCAAGAACGTGGTCGCGCTCGCCACCAGCCAGGACCACAAGCGCCTGCTGGACGGCGACGAAGGGCCCAACACCGGTGGCATGGGCGCGTATTCGCCGGCGCCGGTGGTGACCGCCGAGGTCCATGCCCGCGCCATGCGCGAGATCATCCTGCCGACCATCCGCGGCATGGAGATGGACGGCATCCCCTATACCGGCTTCCTCTATGCCGGGCTCATGATCGACGCCGCCGGCCATCCGAAGACACTCGAATTCAACTGCCGCATGGGCGACCCGGAGACGCAGCCGATCATGCTGCGTCTCAAGTCCGACCTGTTCGAGGTCTTCTGGCATGCGACCGACGGCACGCTCGACCAGGTGGAGCTCGAATGGGACCGCCGCGTCGCGCTCGGCGTGGTGATGGCGGCCCACGGCTATCCGCTCGCGCCGCGCAAGGGCGACGTCATCCGCGGCATTCCGCCGGAGGCGCCCGACGCGGTGGTGTTCCATGCGGGCACGACGCTCGAGGCGGGCGAACTCAAGAGCAGCGGCGGGCGCGTGCTGTGCGTGACCGTGCTGGCCGACAGCGTCAAGCAGGCGCAGCAGCGCGCCTATGCGCTCGCCGCGCGCATCCACTTCGATGGGGCCCAGTACCGCAGGGACATCGGGCACCGGGCGGTCCATGCGCGTGGCCAATAATCGCTCGAAGAGCCTCGATGCAACCGGCTACTGAAGCTGTCGGCCGCTACCTGCGGGGGCTGCAGCAAGACATCGTCGCCGCGCTGGAGGCGCATGACGGCGCTGCCTGCATTCGCGACGAATGGCGCAAGGAGCCGGACGAACCCTTGCAGGGCAGCGGCCTGACCTGCATCCTCGAAGGCGGCGAGCTCTTCGAGCGCGCCGGCTGCGGTTTCTCGCAGGTGAGCGGGCCCAGGCTGCCGCCCTCGGCGACGCAGCACCGGCCCGAGCTTGCGGGCGCGCCCTTCGAGGCCATGGGCGTGTCGCTGGTCTTCCATCCCCGCAATCCCTATGTGCCCACCGTGCACATGAACGTGCGCATGCTGGCCGCGCTGCCGCCGGGGGCGCCGCCCGTGTGCTGGTTCGGCGGCGGCATGGACCTGACCCCGTACTACGGCTTCGAGGAAGATGCGGTGCACTTCCACCGCAGCTGCCGCGATGCCCTTGCGCCCTTCGGCGAAGACAAGTACCCGCGCTTCAAGAAGTGGTGCGACGAGTATTTCTTTCTCAAGCACCGCAACGAGCAGCGTGGCGTCGGCGGGATCTTCTTCGACGATTTCTCCGAACTCGGCTTCGAGCAGAGCTTCGCGATGCTGTGCTCGGTGGGCGACGCCTTCCTGCCGGCCTACCTGCCCATCGTCGAGCGGCGCCGCGATACGCCCTATGGCGAACGCGAAAGGGCGTTCCAGCTCTACCGCCGCGGCCGCTATGTCGAGTTCAACCTGGTGTGGGACCGCGGCACGCATTTCGGCCTGCAGTCGGGCGGGCGCACCGAGTCGATCCTGCTGTCGATGCCGCCGCTGGCCAGCTGGGCCTACAGCCGGCAACCGGAGCCGGGGTCCGCCGAGGCAGCGCTCTACAGCGACTTCATCGTCAGGCGCGAATGGCTGTGAGCAAGCCGCGCATCGGCGTCTTCGGCGGGGCTTTCGATCCGCCGCATTTCGCTCATGTGGCCCTGGCTCAGGCGGCGATGGCGCAGCTCGACCTGATCGAACTGCGCATCTTTCCGACCGGCAACGCCTGGCACAAGCCACGCACCCTGAGCGCCGGCCAGGACCGCCTCGCGATGACGCAACTGGCCTTCGCCGGACTCGCCGGCACCGTGGTCGACCCTCGCGAAATGCTGCGCTCCGGCCCGACCTACACGCTCGACACCCTGCGCGAACTCCAGCGCGAGCGGCCGGGCGCTCAGCTCGTGCTGATCATGGGCACCGACCAGGCATCTTCGCTCCGGCAATGGCACGGCTGGGAGGAGATTCTGGCCATCGCTATAATTTCTGTAGCATTTCGTGCAACAGCCACGGGCTCCACGGGTCGCACCGACCCCAGAATCATGCCGGCGCTTCCGCCCGGCGCGCGATTCGAAACCCTCGAGCTTCCAGCCATGGACATCAGCGCGACCGACATCCGGTCGCGGGCCGCGCGTGGCGAAGACCTCTTCACACTGGTTCCGCCGGCGGTTGCACGCTATATTGAACAACATCACCTCTACCGATCCACCTGATGACCACTGAAGCCGCCGCAAAAAAAGACACCCAGAAGCTCCAGAGAGCCATCGTCGACGGGCTCGAGGACGTCAAGGCGCAGGACATCCAGGTATTCGACACTGAACATCTCTCCCCGCTCTTCGAGCGCGTGATCGTCGCGTCCGGCACCTCGAACCGCCAGACCAAGGCGCTTGCCGCCAGCGTGCGCGATGCGGTTCGCGAAGCCGGCTTCGGCAAGCCGCGCGTCGAGGGCGAGGCCAACGGCGAGTGGATCATCGTGGACTGCGGTGCGGCGGTCGCGCACATCATGCAGCCGGCCATCCGCCAGTACTACCACCTCGAAGAGATCTGGGGCGACAAGCCGGTGCGCACCAGGCTGGGCGCCTCCAAGCCCGCGACCGCCTCGAAGGTCGTCGAAGAGAAGGAAAAGAAGGCGCCGGCCGCGAAGACCGGCACTTCGCTGCGCCGTTCCAGCGCCGCGAAGACAGCCATCCGCGCCGCCGAGCAAGCCGCCAAGGAAGCCAGGCAGAAGCCCGTGGCCAGGAAGCCGGCGGCGAAGAAGACCTCGCTGGGCAAGAGCCCCGTGAAGACGGTGGTCGTCAACAAGGCGCCCGCCAAGAAGGCCGCGGCGAAGAAGGCCGCGCCGGCAGCCAAGAGGCCCGCCGCGCGCAAGACCGCGCCCCGCACCCGGACATGAAGCTGCTGGTGGTCGCAGTCGGGCAACGCATGCCCGACTGGGCGCAGACCGCCTGGGACGACTACGCCAAGCGCTTCCCGCCCGAGATCAAGCTCGAGCTGCGGGCCGTCAAGACCGAGCCGCGCGGCTCGAAGACCCTCGAAACCCTCCTTGCCGCCGAGCGCGAGCGCATCGAAGGCGCGATCGCCAGGGGCATGCGCATCGTCGTGCTGGACGAACGCGGAACGGCACTGACCACCAAGGCGCTCGCGGCGCGCCTGCAGGCCTGGCAAGGCGAGGGCGGCGACGTCGCGCTGGTGATCGGCGGGCCCGACGGGCTGGACCCGGCCTTCAAGGCCGCCGCGCACGAACGCATCCGCCTCTCGGACCTGACGCTGCCCCATGCGATGGCGCGCGTGCTGCTGGTCGAACAACTCTACCGGGCATGGTCGGTGAATGCCGGTCATCCTTACCACCGCGAATGAATCCGGACTTCATCTACCTCGCGTCGCAGAGCCCGCGTCGCGCGCAATTGCTCGGCCAGCTCGGCGTGCGCCATGAGCTGCTGCTGGCCGGCCCCGAGGAAGACGCCGAGGCGCTCGAAGCCATGATGCCGGGCGAGAGCCCGACGGCCTACGTGCAGCGGGTCACCGCCCTCAAGCTCGACGCGGCGGTGGCAAGACACCAGCGCCTGGGCCTGCCGCCTGCGCCGGTGCTCTGCGCCGACACCACCGTGGCCTTCGGCCGCACGATCCTCGGCAAGCCGCAGGACGCGCCCGACGCGCGGCGCATGCTGGGGCTGCTGTCCGGGCGCACGCACCGCGTGCTGACCGCCGTCGCGCTCCAGGATGGCAGGAAGAGGCATTGCGCGCTCAACGTGTCGCGCGTGCACTTCGCCGAGATCGCCAGGATCCGCATCGCCGAGTACGTCGCCACCGGCGAACCCCTGGGCAAGGCGGGCGCGTACGCGATCCAGGGGCGCGCGGCGGCCTTCGTCGAGCACATCAGTGGCTCGCATTCGGGCATCATGGGACTCCCCATGTTCGAGACCGCAGAGTTGCTGCGCAAGGCCGGATTCCACCTCTAACCATGCAAGACATCCTGATCAACTGGTCCCCGCAGGAGACCCGCGTCGCCCTTGTCGAGCACGGCGCCGTCCAGGAGCTCCACATCGAGCGAACGCTCGAGCGCGGCCTGGTGGGCAACGTCTACCTGGGCAAGGTGTCCCGCGTGCTGCCTGGCATGCAGTCGGCCTTCATCGACATCGGGCTCGACCGCACCGCCTTCCTGCATGTCGCCGACATCGTCACGCCCTTCACCCCCGGCTCGCGCCCGAGCGCGCCGGCGCCCGAGCGCGACCATCGCACCAGCGGCGCGGTCGTGCCGATCGAGAAGCAGGTGTTCGAGGGCCAGTCGCTGCTGGTGCAGGTGATCAAGGATCCGATCGGCACCAAGGGCGCGCGCCTGTCGACCCAGATCAGCATCGCCGGCCGGCTGCTCGTCTTCCTGCCGCAAGACAACCATATCGGCGTGTCGCAGAAGATTCCTTCCGACCTGCGCGAGGCCTTGCGCACGCGCATGCAGGTGCTGATCGACGCCGCGGCCGCGGCCGACAGCGGCGGCGTGGTGCCGGCGAACACGGGCGGCTTCATCCTTCGGACCAACGGCGAGGATTCGAGCGACGCCGAACTGGCCGAGGACATCGCCTACCTGCGCAAGACCTGGTCGCGCATCCGCGAGCTGTCGATGCGCATGCCCGCCATGTCGCTGCTGCACCAGGACCTGAGCCTTCTCCAGCGCGTGCTGCGCGACATGACCAGCGAGGACACGCAGACCATCCGCATCGATTCGCGCGAGCAGTTCGACGTGCTGCTCAAGTTCGGCCTCGAATTCATGCCGCAGGCGGCCGGCAAGCTGCAGCTCTACAAGGGCGAGCGGCCGATCTTCGACCTCTATTCGATCGACGAGGAGATCGCCAAGGCGCTGGGCCGCCGTGTCGACCTGAAGTCCGGCGGCTACCTGGTGGTCGACCAGACCGAGGCGCTGACCACCGTCGACGTGAACACCGGCGGCTTCGTGGGCGCGCGCAACTTCGACGACACCATCTTCAAGACCAACCTGGAAGCCGCGCAGGCCATCGCCCGGCAATTGCGCCTGCGCAACCTGGGCGGGATCATCATCGTCGACTTCATCGACATGGTGCGCGACGACCACCGCGAGCAGGTGCTGGCCGAATTCCGCAAGCAGCTGGCGCGCGACCGCGTGAAGACGACGGCGGGCGGCTTCTCGCAGCTCGGCCTGGTCGAGATGACCCGCAAGCGCACGCGCGAATCGCTGGCGCACATGCTGTGCGAGCCCTGCGCGGCCTGCAACGGGCAGGGGATCGTGAAGACCGCGCGCAGCGTGGCCTACGACGTGCTGCGCGAGATCCTGCGCGAGGCGCGGCAGTTCACGCCGCGCGAGTTCCGCATCGTGTCCTCGCCGCAGGTGATCGAGCTGTTTCTCGATGAAGAGAGCCAGCACCTCGCGGGCCTGAGCGACTTCATCGGCAAGCCGATCTCGCTGCAGTCCGAGCCGGCGATGGGGCAGGGGCAGTACGACATCGTCCTGCTCTAGCCAGGTTTCCGGCCCCTGGCGGCGCCTAGAGGCTCGGGTCCTTGCCCGGGCTGGTGGTGCGCACCGCATGCGTCTGCAGCCGCGCATAGAGGCCGTCCAGCGCCATCAATTGCGCATGGCTGCCCAGTTCGGCGATGCGGCCATGGTCCATCACCACGATGCGGTCCGCATGCTGGATGGTCGAGAGCCGGTGGGCGACGATGAGCGTGGTGCGGCCCTGCATCAGGCGCTGCAGGGCTTCCTGCACCAGCCGTTCGGATTCGGTGTCCAGCGCCGAGGTGGCCTCGTCCAGCAGCAGCACCGGCGCATTCTTGTAGAGCGCCCGCGCGATCGCCAGGCGCTGGCGCTGGCCGCCCGAAAGCTGCGTCGCGTTGTGCCCCAGCACCGTGTCGATGCCCTGGGGCAGGCTCTCGACATGCCCGGCGAGGTTCGCGGCCGCGACGCATTCGAGCACTCGCTCGCGATCGACGAGCGCACCGAGCGCCACGTTGGCCGCGAGCGTGTCGTTGAGCATGACCACGTCCTGGCTCACCATCGCGAACTGCGAGCGCAGGCATCGCAGCCGCCAGCCGGCAAGCTCATGCCCGTCGAGCAGGATCTGCCCGCCGCTCGGCAGCACGAAGCGCGGCAGCAGGTTGACCAGCGTGGTCTTGCCCGAGCCGGAGGGGCCGACGAAGGCCACCACTTCGCCGGGCGAGATCGAAAGGCTCACGCCGTCGAGCGCGCGCGCTTCCTCCTCGCCGCGGTAGTTGACCCGCACGTCGCGCAGCTCGATGCGGCCGTCGGCGCGGGCCAGTTCGAACTGGCCCTGCGGTTCCGCGGGCGCGCTGTCGATCAGCATGAGCCCGCGTTCCAGCGCCGCCAGACCCCGCGTGATCGGATTGGCCACGTCGGCGAGCCGGCGGATCGGCGCGATGAGCATCAGCATCGCCGTGATGTAGGCGACGAAGCCGCCCACCGTCAGGCCCTGTTCGCCGCTCTGCCACAACGCGATCATGACCACCGCCGACAGCGCGACGGCGGCCAGCAGCTGCGTCAGCGGTGTCATCGCGGCCGAGGCGATGGTCGATTTCACCGCCAGCCTGTTGAGGGTGTGGCTGAGCCTTTCGAAGCGCGCCCGCTGGCTGCCTTCGGCGTTGTGCAGGCGCACCATCCGGTGGGCGAGCACGTTCTCCTCCACCACGTAGGCGAGTTCGTCGGTGGCCTGCTGCCCGAGCCGGGTGAGGCGGTAGAGGCGCTTGGAGAGCACCTTCATGATCCAGGCCACGCAGGGCGCCAGCAGGCCCACGATGAGCGTGAGCTTCCAGTTCAGATAGAGCAGGTAGCCCAGCAGCGCGACCAGCGTCAGCCCGTCGCGCGAAAGCCCCAGCAGCGCCTGCACCAGCAGCATCGCGCCGGTCTGGACTTCATAGACGACCATGTTCGACAGCGCGCTGGCCGACTGGCGCGTGAAGAGCGCCAGTTCGGCGGCCAGCATGCGCTCGAAGAGCATGCTGCGCAGCCGCTGCATGCCTTCGTTGGCGATGCGCGCGAGCGCGTACTGCGAAATGAACTGCGCGATGCCGCGCACCGCGAAGAGCAGGATGATAGTGGCCGGGACAGTCCACAGCGCGAGCTGCCCTTTCGTGAAGCCGCGATCGAGCAGTGGCTTCAGTAGCGCGGGCATCAGGGGTTCGGTCAGCGCGGCAATGAGCGCGGCGCCCATCCCGACGGCCCACCACTGGCGCGAGCCTCCGAACCAGGTCATGAGCCGCGAGAGACGGCGCTTCAAGGGGGGGTGCGCGTTCTCCGCAGCGGGGTTCGATTGCATATGGCGGCGGATTCTACGGTTGTCCCTTTTTCCCTCGTCGTGTAGGACCGGACCGGTTCGTACACCTTTTGTGACTTCGACCGAGTCGCAATGTGTACCATGTGGCCTCGTTTCGTCCGGCGAAGAAACTTAATCGCCGGAAACCTCTCCGAACTGCATGAAAAAGCCGTTGCAAGAATATTCCCCGACCCCTTCTTCATCGTTTCTCGTCCGCCGCACCCTGATTGCGGCCCTGGCTGCCTCCCCCGTTCTCCCAGCGCTCGCCCAGTTCCGGGTCGAGGTGTCGGGTGTCGGGCTGACGCAGCTTCCGATCGCGCTCGCGCCCTTCAAGGGCGAGGAAGCGGCTCCCCAGAAACCCTCGGCCATCGTCCAGGCCGACCTAGAGCGCAGCGGGCAGTTCCGAGGCGTCGACGCCTCGGGCCAATCCCTCGACGAAAGCTCCAGGCCCGACCTGAGCCTCTGGCGCCAGCGCACGGCCGATTCGCTGGTCGTGGGCAGCATCAGCAGGCTGGCCGACGGCCGCTACGACGTGCGCTTTCGCCTGTGGGACGTGGTGCGCGGGCAGGACCTGGGCGGCCAGAGCTATACCGTGCCGCAGGGCGACCTGCGACTCGCATCGCACCGCATCGCCGACTATGTGTACGAAAAGCTGACAGGCGAGAAAGGCATCTTCTCGACCCGCATCGCCTACGTCACCAAGGCCGGCAACCGCTACAGCCTGTGGGTGGCCGACTCCGACGGCGAGAACGCGCAGGCCGCGCTCGCCAGCCCGGAGCCCATCATCTCGCCGTCCTGGTCGTCCAATGGGTCGCAGCTGGCCTATGTGTCCTTCGAGTCGCGCAAGCCGGTTGTCTACGTGCACAACGTCGCCAGCGGGCAGCGGCGGCTGGTGGCGAACTTCCGCGGCTCCAACAGCGCGCCGGCCTGGTCGCCCGACGGAGGCACGCTGGCCGTCACCCTGACCCGCGACGGCGGCTCGCAGCTCTACACCATCTCGTCGAACGGCGGCGAGCCGCGCCGGCTCACCCAGAGCAACAGCATCGACACCGAGCCGAAGTACTCCGCGGACGGCAGCTCCATCTACTTCGTGAGCGACCGCGGCGGCGCCCCGCAGATCTACAAGATGGGCGCCAGCGGTGGCAACCCCACCCGCGTGACCTTCACCGGCACCTACAACATTTCTCCGTCGATCAGCCCTGACGGGCGGTGGTTGGCCTACATCTCGCGCATCGGCGGCGCCTTCAAGCTCCAGGTGATGGAGCTGGCGACCGGCAATGTGCAGACCATCACCGAAACGACAGCCGACGAGAAGCCCAGCTTTGCCCCCAACAGCAAGTTGATCGTCTATGCAACCAAGTTGCAGGGACGCGAGGCGCTGATGACAACGACGCTTGACGGCAAGATCAAGGCGCGGTTGGCGGGGCAGGCAGGGGACATACGGGAACCGGACTGGGGTCCGTTTCAAAAGCAATGATTTACTTGAGGAGTTCGAAAATGTTGAAACGTACGATTTACTCGTTGGCCATCGTGGCGCTGATCGCCGGATGTTCGTCGGGAACCAAGCTGAATGAAGCACCGGTCGTCGACCGCGGTGCGGCCGGCGGCGCGGGCCAGGGCGGAGCGGCCAGCGGCGTGGCGCCTGTCACCATCGATGCGAATGCGCAGACGGCGCAGGGTCCGGTCGGTGTCGCGCGGATCATCTACTTCGATTTCGACAGCTACACCATCAAGCCCGAGTTCCAGCAACTCATCGATGGGCATGCCCGCTTCCTGAAGGCCAACCCGAACCGTCGCGTGTCCATCGAAGGCCACACCGACGAGCGCGGCGGCCGCGAGTACAACCTGGCGCTGGGCCAGAAGCGCTCCGAGGCCGTGCGCCGCGCGCTCACGCTGCTGGGCGTGAACGACAGCCAGCTCGAAGCGGTCAGCTTCGGCAAGGAAAAGCCGGCGGTACAAGGCACGGGTGAAGAGGTCTGGGCGCAGAACCGTCGCGCCGAGATCTTCTACCGCTGATGACGATGCGAAGCGTTTCCTTGCGAAGCGCTGCGCTCGCCGCCGCGTTGTTGTGCGCCTCGCTGGGCGCGCAGGCCGCGCTGTTCGAAGACGACGAAGCGCGCCGCGCGATCCTCGACCTTCGCCAGCGCGTGGAGACCCTGCGCGTCCAGAGCGAGCAGCGGCAGACCGAAGACATCGCCCAGTTGCGGCGCAGCCTGCTCGACCTGCAAACCCAGATCGAGCAGCTGCGTGGCGACCTGCAGCGCATGACCGGCCAGAACGAGCAGCTCACGCGCACGATCTCCGAGCTGCAGCAGCACCAGACCGACATCGACGACAAGCTCAAGAAGAACGAGCCCACCAAGGTGGCGGTGGATGGCCGCGAGTTCACGGCCGACCCGAAGGAGAAGGCGGACTTCGACGCCGCGCTCGGCATCTTCCGCGCCGGGCAGTTCGCGCAGGCGCAGACGGCCTTCGCGGAATTCGTCAAGCGCTATCCGCAGAGCGGCTACAACGCCTCGGCCCTGTTCTGGCTTGGCAATGCGCAATATGCGACGCGCAACTACAACGAGGCCATCGCCAATTTCAGGTCGATGCTGTCGCTGGCGCCCGATCATGCCAAGGCGCCCGAGGCCGTGCTGTCGATCGCGAATTGCCAGATCGAGCTCAAGGACACGCGCGCGGCGCGCAAGACCCTCGAGGATCTGACCAAGGCCTACCCGCAGTCCGAAGCCGCGCAAGCCGGGCGTGAACGTCTGTCGCGGCTTCGCTAGCCCCGGGGTGACTGATCCGGTGAACGGCGTGTCGAGCGCAGCACTTCCCATCGTCGCGCTGGACGAGCCGGACCTCGGCCGCCGCTTCGGCGGGCTCGAGCGCCTTTACGGCGTTCCGGGCGCGGCTCGCATCCGCGATGCGCACGTGATGGTCGCGGGCGTGGGCGGCGTCGGTTCCTGGGCGGTCGAGGCCCTGGCGCGCAGCGGGGTGGGGCGGCTCACGCTGATCGACCTCGATCACATCGCCGAATCCAATATCAACCGGCAGATCCATGCGCTCGACGCAACCGTCGGCCAGGCGAAGGTCGAGGCCATGCGGGAGCGCATCGCCCACATCAATCCCGCCTGCAGGGTGCTGGCGCTCGACGAGTTCGTCGAGCCCGACAACTGGCAGGCCTTGTTGGCGACTGCGCAGGCCGAGAACGGGCCCGTCGATGCGCTCATCGATGCCTGCGACCAGGTGAAGGCCAAGCTCGCGATGGCCGCATGGGCGCGCGAGACGGGCGTGGGCTTCATCACGGTCGGCGCGGCGGGCGGCAAGCGACTGGCGCACAAGGTCGACATCGACGACCTCGCCCTGGTCACCCACGACCCCTTGCTGGCGCAGCTGCGCCAGCGCCTGCGCAAGGCACATGGCGCGCCGCGCGAGGGAAAGAAGATCGGCGTGGCTTGCGTCTTCAGCCGCGAGAGCGTCGCGCCGCCCGATGCCTCCTGCGCGATCGAGGGCGACGGCTCGCTCAACTGCCATGGCTACGGCTCGGTGGTGAGCGTGACGGCGACCTTCGGACAATGCGCGGCCGGATGGGTCATGGACCGGATTGCCCGAATAGCGACGCTATAATCGCGGGCTTTGCCGGACTTGCTGCCGGCAAAAGAGATCGAAGCGTGGGACGTTAGCTCAGTTGGTAGAGCAGCGGACTTTTAATCCGTTGGTCACTGGTTCGAATCCAGTACGTCCTACCATGCGCACCGCATGGAATATGAAAAGCCTGTTATCTGTTTGATAGCAGGCTTTTTCGTTTTTGGGGGCGATCCGTGGCGTGTTCTTCAAGCCGGCGGATCGGGAAATGGAGCTGTCCGCGGTAGTGCCTGTTTATGAGGCATCGCGTCCCGAGCCAAGTCTGGAGCCAATCCCTGAGGTTTCCCCTGCCGTTGTCCACAGGTCTGTCCACGAGGCCAGGGGACAATCCTCGGCCGGTGGCGCTGTCCGTTGCGGCACCCCCCCGGGCGGCCAGCCGGGGCTACGATGCCATCTTTGCTGGAGGTCACCATGAGCATGCCACGCACCGAAGCACACGACCCGCCGATGGATCGAGGCACCGCCGCAATCCACGGCCTTCTGGCGACTCTGGTCGTCCTGCAGCGCAACGGGCATCTCCGGATTGCCGACGTCATCGCGGAGATCGGGAACGCCATCGATGCGCGTCGCCAGCAACATCTGGAGGACCGGGGACAGCACGAAGCCTTGGCGCACCTCTACGAGTTGCTGATCCACACCGATCGAAACGAGCGCCAACCCAAGGACACATCGGTCTAGTCCAAGGTGGCGTTCCGGTAATCAGCCAATGTCGTGCGGCGGAATGCGCCCACCGGGATGAGCTTGTCCCCCCGATCCGGAAAACGTGCGCGAACGTTGCCGGGTTCGCGGACCCAGCATCCGGTCGAGGTTCCGCCATCCCACGACGTCAGGTAACAGACACGGGATGGCGAGGGGCAATCATCCTGGGCGTCGGTCAACTGCAGCACCTGGAAAGGGCTTCCGTCTGCCACGAACAGAACACTCGGCTGCACGTCGCAGCCGACAGCGAATGTGCAACCGGCAACAACTGCCACGACTGAAGACGTCTTCATGCCGGACCCTCCAGAGGCTGTCGGGAAGGTCGATTGAGCGCTCTGCCATTGCAGGCGTCAACCCTGCTGATGGTGATAGGCCAGCGCCGCCGGCGACGCAGGCCTGCTCGCGCAGCCCGCGGCTCAGGTGTGGGTGGCGACCAGGACGATGGCCCAACCCAGAAGCCCCAGCCCGAGCGGCGTGCTGAGACGCCGGCCCCAGCGCAGGTTCTTCTCCACCGCCATCACGGCGGCGAGCAGGAGCATCCAGCCGAGGCTGCCGGTGCCGAGCGCGAACATCAGCAACATCAGCGCCCAGCAGCAGCCGACGCAGAACAGGCCGTGGTGCATGCCGAGCGCAAAGGCATGGCGCGCCTGCGCGCGACCGCGCCAGTGCTCCATGACGAAGCTCAAGGGCGTGCGACATTCTTCCAGACACCGGTACTTGAGCTGGCTGAACTGGAAGGCGCCGGCCACCGCGATGATCGCCGCGCCGATCACCCAGCCATGCCATGCCAGCGAGGGCGCGGCCGCAAGCAATGACAGCAGCACGCCGTGAAGCAGGTGCGCCAGCAGACCGAAGGCACCCCACACCGTCATGTAACCCAGGCCGAGCAGCGCGAGAAGGCGTCCGTGGTCGGGGCGCCCCGCCGTGAGACGGTCGAAGGCGGCGAAAAGAGGCAGTGTGGTCGGAAGCATCATGGCCGCGGTCATGAGCATCCACGCCAGGGCGTAGAACACCAGGGGCACGATCACCTCGCCGCCGGGCACGGCGCGGCACAGGAAGGCCGCAGGTCCCGAGGCCGCCCAGTCATCGTGTTCGAGATAGCGTCCGTAGGGACTGCGCGCCAGCGCCCACAGCGCCACCCACGCGAGCGCGATGAGCGCCGCGAGGAGCGGCAGGAACACGCGGCGATGACGGGCGGCCGCCGCCGAGGGCGCGGCACCCGCGATGGTGCTCATGGCTGCACGCGCTCAGGCGTCGAAGACGAAGGTGCTCTGCAGTGCGTTGTGGTTCTTGATGTCGAGGTCGATGCCGAGGGCGGCGTTCTTCGATCGATAGGTCGGCGCCTTGCCCACGAACACCGGAGCCCCGGGCACGGTGGAGAACACGGTGTCGGACAGGACGGTCTGGCCGCCGGTCGCGCCGCGGTAGGGCTCGAGCTCGGCGTAATAGTCCTTGCCGATCTTCAGTTCGCCCTTGCCCTCCGTCACCGTGAAGTCGATCTTCGCCCGTTCCACCGAGACGACCGTGCCGATGAGCTTGGCGAGGTCCGCGATCGGCCCGCCGGCCTGGCCCGTGTAGACCTTGAGCAGTGCCTCTTCCTGTTCCTTGGACGCCTTGTCGTCGACGTAGATCGCGGCGGTCCAGTTGCCTTGCAGGATGTTGCCGGGCACATGCGCCACCGCGGCGATGGTGTTGCCGCCGACGTCGAGGCCGTCGACGGTCCCGCTGTCGATTCGCCAGGCGACGATGGTGTCGCAGGTTCCGTTGTCGGGGTCCTCGCCGATCCAGCATGGACAGAGGACGTTGCAGTTGCAGACCTCGAGCAGGCGACCTTCCAGGTGATAACTCATATGAACCTCCTCGGATGAAGCCACACGAATGCGCACTGCGTCGCCGCAGCTCGCGCGGCAAGGGAAGAAATCCTACGCCGGGCGATGCCCCGAGTCCAGTACGACGGCGGTCGGCCTACTTCAGGATGTCGCCCAGGCAGAGGTACTTGATCTCGACATAGTCGTCGATGCCGTGGTGGGAGCCCTCGCGGCCCAGCCCCGACTGCTTGACGCCGCCGAAGGGCACGTGCTCGGTCGCGATGACGCCGGCGTTGATGCCCACCATGCCGTATTCCAGCGCCTCCGCCACGCGGAAGATGCGGCCGACGTCGCGGCTGTAGAAATAGCTGGCCAGGCCGAATTCGGTGTTGTTGGCCGCGTCGATGGCCTCCTGCTCGGTCTTGAAGCGGAACACCGGCGCGAACGGGCCGAAGGTCTCTTCCCTGGCGCACAGCATGTCGGCGGTGGCATCAGCCACCACGGTCGGCTCGAAGAACTGGCCCGCGAGCGCATGGCCGCCGGCCAGCAGCCGGCCGCCCTTGGCGAGCGCGTCGGCCACGTGCCTGCCGACCTTCTCCACGGCGGCCGGCTCGATCAGCGGGCCCTGCACGACGCCGTCCTCGAAGCCGTTGCCGACCTTCAGGGCCGTGACCTTGGCCGCGAACTTCTCGACGAAAGCGTCGAACACGCCGTCCTGGACATAGATCCGGTTGGCGCACACGCAGGTCTGGCCGGCATTGCGGTACTTGCTGGCCATGGCGCCTTCCACCGCGGAGTCGATGTCGGCGTCGTCGAACACGATGAAGGGGGCGTTGCCGCCCAACTCCAGAGAGAGCTTCTTGACGGTCGGCGCGCACTGGGCCATCAGGATGCGGCCGACCTCGGTCGAGCCGGTGAAGCTCAGGTGGCGCACGACGTCGTTCTCGCACAGCTCCTTGCCGATGGCGATGCTGTTGGCGCTGTCGGCGGTCAGCACGTTCAGCACGCCGGCCGGAATGCCCGCGCGCAGGGCGAGTTCCGCGGCCGCCAGGGCGGTCAGCGGCGTGAGCTCGGCCGGCTTGATCAGCACCGGGCAGCCGGCGGCGAGCGCCGGCGCCACCTTGCGCGTGATCATCGCGAGCGGGAAATTCCACGGCGTGATTGCCGCGCAGACGCCGATGGGCTGGCGCACCACCAGCAGGCGGCGGTTGTTGTCGAAGGGCGGCAGGGTCTCGCCGTTGACCCGCTTGGCCTCCTCGGCAAACCATTCGACGAAGCTGGCGGCGTAGGCGACTTCGCCCTTGGCTTCGGCGAAGGGCTTGCCCTGCTCGGCGGTCATGAGGCGGCCGAGGTCTTCGGCGTTGGCCATCAGCAGGTCGAACCACTTGCGCAGGATGATGCTGCGCTCCTTGCCGGTCTTGCCGCGCCAGCCGGGCAGCGCCTTGTTGGCTGCGGCCACGGCGGCCGCGGCGTCCTTGCGCGTGAGGTTGGCCACGTCGGCCAGCTTCAGGCCGGTGGCGGGGTCGTTGACGTCGAAGCGGCCGGCGCCGGCGAGCCATTCGCCGTCGACCAGCGCATCGGTCTTGAGCAGGCTCGGGTCCTTCAGCAGGCCGAGGGGAGAAGTCTTCATGTCCATGATCGGGTGTTCCTTGTCTTCGAATACGGGCCGACGGCGTCCGCGCCGGCCTCTTGCACTCAGCGGCGCCGGCCGCGCAGCCATTCGAGGGCCAGCAGCAGGCAGGTCGTGAAGACGATCAGCAGCGTCGCGACGGCGGCGATGGTCGGCGAGATATTTTCGCGGATGCCGGTGAACATCTGGCGCGGCAGCGTGACCTGGTCGGGCCCGGCGAGAAACAGCGTCACCACCACTTCGTCGAAGGAGGTGGCGAAGGCGAACAACGCCCCCGAGATCACGCCCGGCGCGATCACCGGCAGCGTGATGCGCATGAAGGTCCTGAACGGCGTCTCGCCCAGGCTCAGCGAGGCGCGCACCAGGTTGTGATTGAAGCCTGCCAGCGTGGCGAGCACCGTCGTCAGCACGAAGGGCGCCCCCAGTGCCGCATGCACGACGATCAGGCCGAAATAGGTGTCGGCCAGCCCGAGGGGTGCGAAGTAGAGGTAGGTCGCCACGCCCACCACCACCACCGGCACCACCATGGGCGAGATCAGCACGCTCATCAGCAGGCCCTTGAAGGCGAAGTTGGTTCGCGACAGGCCCACCGCGGCCAGCGTGCCCAGCACCGTGGCGATCACCGTGGCGGAAGGCGCGACGATGAAGCTGTTGCGTGCCGCGCGCGCCCACTCGGGCGATTCGAACAGGTTGCGATACCACTTGAGCGACCATCCCGGAATCGGGTAGGCCAGGAACGAGCTGTCGGAGAAGGACAGCGGGATCACCACCAGGATCGGCGCCAGCAGGAAGGCCAGCACCGCCACGCAGCCGGCACGCACCAGCCACCAGCCGAGCTTGTCGGCGAAGGTGGCGTAGGCGGGGAATGAGGGGAGCTTCGGCATGCTTGTCTTTCGTGCGCTTCAGCCCAGGCTCAACTCGGCCTTGCCGATGCGGCGGTACACGGCATAGAGCACGAGGGTGGCGGCCAGCAGCAGGCTGCCCAGTGCGCAGGCCATGCCCCAGTTGACTTCCACGTTGGTGTAGCGCGCGATGTAGTAGCTCAGCATCTGGTCGTCGGCGCCGCCCAGCAGCGCCGGCGTCACGTAGTAGCCGATCGCCAGGATGAAGACCAGCAGAGCGCCGGCGCCGATGCCCGGATAGGTCTGCGGCACATAGACGCGGAAGAAGGCCGCCAGCGGCGCGCTGCCCAGCGACACCGCCGCGCGCAGGTACGTTGGCGGCACGCTCTTCATGACGCTGTAGAGCGGCAGGATCATGAAGGGCAGCAGGATGTGCACCATCGCGATGATGACGCCCGTGCGGTTGAACAGCAGCGCCAGCGGATGGTCGATCAGGCCGATGCCCATGAGGCCGCGGTTGACCAGCCCCTCGGACTGCAGCAGCACGATCCAGGCCGCCACGCGCACGAGGATGGAGGTCCAGAAGGGCACCAGCACCAGGATCATCAGGATGTTGGCCTTGCGCGCCGGCAGCGTGGAAAGCCACCAGGCCAGCGGATAGGCGAGCAGCAGGCAGAAGAAGGTGACCACCGCGCTGATCTCGAAGGTGCGCACCAGGATGCCGGTGAAGGCGCGCTGGTCCGCCGGCATGCGCGCGACGCTGCCCGACGCGTCGCGCCGCAGGTCGACCGAGGCGAGCAGGTAGTCCGGCGTCCAGCGCGAGCCGTTCTTGGCGATCGCCTGCCAGTAGGGAAGCTCGGCCCAGCGGGCGTCGATCTCCAGCATGCGGGCCTTGACCTGTTGCGGCGTGCCGGCGATCGGCAGCGCCCGGAAGGTGCCCATCACGAGCGAGCGGGCACCGGCGATCTCGGTGTTGAGGCGGCGCGCCAGGGCGCCGGCGTCGGAGCTGTCGGGCAATCGGGCGAGGTCGGCCGCGATCGCGGCGAAAGCCTCGGGCGCGGGCGTGTCCTTGCGATTCCAGCCATCGAGGGCGCGCACCGTGCGCGGCAGCGCGTTCGCCACCTCCGGATTCTCGACCGCGCGCTGCAGCAGCGCCACGATCGGCACCAGCAGCGTCAGCAGCAGGAACAGCAGCAGCGGCAGCGTGAGCGCGAAGGCGCGCCGCTTGCGGCGAGCCTCCGCGCGCGCCATCGCGCGCCGAAGGTCCTGCGGCGGCGCATCGGGCTGGAGGAGGGGGGCGACCGCTGCAGAACTCATGGCGACTTGCTCTTACTGCGTGGCCCAGGATGCGAAGCGCTTCTCGAGCGCTTCGCCCTGGTCGGCCCAGAACGCGACGCTGAACTGCAGCGCCTCCTTGGCGTTGGCCGCCGAGGTCGGCAGATCGTCCAGCACCTTCTTGTCGAGCGAAGCCAGGGCCTTGGTGTTGGTCGGGCCGTAGGCGATGTTCTGCGCATAGACCGCCTGCGCGGCCGGCTGCATGGCGAACTGGATGAACTTCAGCGAAGCCTCCTTGTTCGGCGCGCCCTTGGGGATGACCCAGTAGTCGAGGTCGTAGATGCCGCCCGGCCAGAAGATCTTGAGGTTGCGGCCTTCTCGGTTGGCCGCGTCGATGCGGCCGTTGTAGACCGTGGTCAGCACCACGTCGCCCGCGACCAGGAACTGCGGCGGCTGCGCGCCGGCTTCCCACCACTGGATGTTGGGCTTGAGCTCGGTGAGCTTGTTGAATGCGCGGTCCGCGCCTTCCTTGGTGGCGAGCACCTTGTAGACGTCGGCGGGCTTCACGCCGTCGGCCATCAGCGCGAATTCGAGGTTGTAGCGCGCGCCCTTGCGCATGCCGCGCTTGCCCGGGATCTTCTTCACGTCCCAGAAGTCGGCCCAGGTGGTCGGCGCGGTCTTGAGCTTCTCTCCGTTGTAGGCCATGACGGTGGACCAGACGAACACGCCGATGCCGCATTCCGTGACGGCGGCCGGAAGGAAGTCCGCCTTGTTGCCGATCTTCGAGTAGTCGAGCTTCTCGAACAGGCCCTCGTCGCAGCCGCGCGCGGCGTCGGGCGATTCGACCTCGACCACGTCCCAGGTGACCTTCTTGGTCTCGACCATGGCCTTGATCTTGGCCTGTTCGCCGTTGTATTCGACCGGGACGACCTTGATGCCGGTCTTCTCGAAGGGCTCGTAGTAGGCCTTCTTCTGGGCGTTGGCATTGGCGCCGCCGAAGTTGACGACGGTGATCTGCTGCTGCGCGAGGGCCGGCAGCGCGAACCCTGCAGCGAGGATGCATGCGAGGAGAGTCTTTTTCATGGCGGGTAGCTTCCTGGGTGGTGGACGGGGACGGGAAAAAATGCGGGCGTGTTCAGTTCGCGTAGATGCGCGTGTGGCCGGCCGGGAACTCGAGCGACACGCGCTCGCCGCCTTGCGGCGGTGCGCTGCCGGCCAGGCCGGTCAGCGGCAGCTTCACGGTCGCCTCGGCCTGGCCGCCGCCCACGCTGCACAGCAGCCGCAGGTGGTCGCCGAAGTAGATGACGCGCGCCACCTCGGCCTGCAGCATGTTGGGGCCGGGCGCCTCGGGTTGCCGGTGCAGCACCACGCGCTCCGGGCGGATGCAGGCCTCGACCGCCGTGCCCGCGGGCGCGCCGCTCACGTTCAGGCCGCTCAGCACGCGGCCGTCGCCAAGGGTGATGTCGGCGCGCTCGCCGGCCTGCCTCAGCTGGCCCTTGAGCACCGTGTTGTCCCCGACGAAGCCGGCCACGAAGCGGTTGGCGGGCTTCTCGTACAGCCGGTCGACCGTGTCCAGCTGCTGGATCATGCCCTCGTTGAACACCGCGACGCGGTCGCTCATGGTCAGCGCCTCCCCCTGGTCGTGCGTGACGTAGACGAAGGTCACGCCGAGCTGGCGGTGCAGGTCCTTGAGTTCGATCTGCATGTGCTCGCGAAGCTGCTTGTCGAGCGCGCCGAGCGGCTCGTCCATCAGCACCAGCTGGGGCTCGAACACCAGCGCGCGCGCCAGCGCCACGCGCTGCTGCTGGCCGCCCGAGAGCTGGCCGGGCAGGCGGTCGGTCATGCCGCGCAGCTGCACCATGTCGAGCGCGCGCCGCACGCGGCGCTGCTGCTCGTCCTTCGACACCTTGCGCACCGTGAGCGGGTAGGCCACGTTCTGCCCCACGCTCATGTGCGGGAACAGCGCGTAGTTCTGGAACACCATGCCGAAGTGCCGCTTGTGCGGCGGCGTGCGCGTGATCTGCCGGCCCTCCAGCAGGATGTCGCCGGAGGTCGGCGACTCGAAGCCCGCCAGCATCATCAGCGTGGTGGTCTTGCCCGAGCCCGAGGGCCCGAGCAGGCTCAGGAACTCTCCGCGATGGATGTCCAGATCGAGCTGGCGCACCACGAGGTGTTCACCGTCGTAGGTCTTCTGGACGCGCTGGAAGCGCACCAGCGGTTCGTCTGTGGTGGAGATGGTGTTCACGGGCGGCGGGTCGATCAGCGAAGCGCGGCGAAGCTGTCCGCCAGGAGCGCCAGGCCCTCGTCGACAAGCAAGTCGGATGCCGTCAACGGCACCAGCACGCGGATCACGTTGCCGTAGCTGCCGCAGGACAGCAGGATCAGGCCGCGCCGGGCAGCCTCCGCGACCACCTTGCGGGTGAGAGCGGCGTCCGGCCGGGCGATGTCGCCCTGCTCGAACAGCTCGATCGCCACCATGGCGCCGAGGCCGCGCACGTCGCCGATGGCGGGCTGCGCGGCCGCGATGCGGCGCAGGCCCGCCATCAGGCGCTCGCCCAGCGCCTTGCTGCGCGCGAGCAGCTGCTCGTCGTCGAAGACCTTGAGCACGGCCAGCGCCGCGGCGCAGCCGATCGGGCTGCCGGCATAGGTGCCGCCCAGCCCTCCGGGCGCGGGCGCGTCCATCACCTCTGCGCGGCCCACCACGCCGGAGATCGGGAAGCCGCCGGCCATCGACTTGGCGGTGGTGATCAGGTCGGGCGCCACCGGCCACTGCTCGCTCGCGAACCAGGTGCCGGTGCGGCCCGCGCCGGTCTGGACCTCGTCGGCGATGAGCAGGATGCCGTGGCGGTCGGCCAGCGCGCGCAGGCCCTCGACGAAGCCGGCGGGCGCCACGTAGAAGCCGCCTTCCCCCTGCACAGGCTCCAGGATGAAGGCCGCCACGCGTTCGGGCTCGATGTCGTTCTTGAACAGCAGCTCGACCGATCGCAGCGCATCGTCCACGCTCACGCCGTGCAGCGCATTCGGATACAGCGCATGGAAGACCTCGCCCGGGAACGGCCCGAAGCCGACCTTGTACGGAGCGACCTTGCCCGTGAGGCCGAGCGTCATCATCGTGCGGCCGTGGTAGCCGCCGGTGAAGGCGATGACGCCGGGGCGCCGCGTGAACGAGCGCGCGATCTTGACCGCGTTCTCGACCGCCTCGGCGCCGGTGCTCAGGAAGATCGACTTCTTCGCGAAGTTGCCGGGGGCGAGCGCGTTCAGGCGTTCGGCGAGCTCGACGTAGGGCTCGTAGGCCAGCACCTGGAAGCAGGTGTGCGAATAGAGGTCGACCTGGGCCTTCACGGCGGCGCTGATCTCCGGGTGGCAGTGGCCGGTGTTGAGCACGGCGATGCCGCCGGCGAAGTCGATGTAGCGGCGGCCCTCGACGTCCCAGACCTCGGCGTTGCTGCCGCGGCTGATGAAGATCTCATGGGCCTGGCCGACGCCGCGGGCGACCGCCGCGTGGCGCCGCGCCATGAGGGTGGCGTTGCTGAGAAGAGGTTCGCGCTGCATGGGGGAGGACCTGTACCTGGATGGATGGGATGGGCGCACTGTAGGCACTCCATTCCGGCGCGGCCATGTACAGCCGGCACGATCATCCAGTGGACTGTGCTGGTCTTGTATCCTGTACATAGATTCCTCAATATGGTGCGGCGCGGTCTGCCGGCTTCCCTGATGCTCATCCTTCGTCCCGAACTACCGACACCTCTGGTCAGCCAGATCGTGGAGGGGCTGCGCGGGCTGATCGGCACGCAGAAGCTCAAGCCCGGCAGCAAGCTTCCCTCGATTCGGGCATTCGCGGCGGCCCATGGCGTCAGTGTTTTCACCGTGGTCGAGGCCTACGACCGGCTGGTAGCGCAGGGCCTGCTGATGTCGCGCGCCAACGCGGGCTTCTTCGTCAAGCGCCGCGCCGAGGACCGCGGGGCCGGCGCGGCCGGCGCGCCGCGCCTCGACCCGCGCTTCGACGCCCGCTGGTACCTGCAGCAGATCTTCGAGAACCGCAACCTCCCGCTCAAGCCGGGCTGCGGATGGCTGCCGCACGACTGGCTGTTCGAGGAGGGCATGCGCCGCAGCCTGCGCCACCTGGCTTCCGAAGGCACGGACATCGGCGGCTACGGCCTGCCTTTCGGGCACATGGCGCTGCGCATGGCGGTGGCCGAGTCGCTGTCGGAGCACCAGATCGTCGTCGAGGCCGGGCAGGTCCTGCTCACGCAAGGCTCCAGCCAGGCGCTCGACCTGGTGGCGCGCCGGCTGCTCAAGCCGGGCGACGCGGTGCTGGTGGACGACCCCGGCTACCCCAACCTGATGTTCATGCTGCGCTTTCTCGGCGTGAACCTCATCGGCGTGCCGCGCACGCCCAGCGGCTACGACCTGCCCGCGCTGGAGGCCCTGCTGGCCGTGCACCGGCCCAAGGCCTTCTTCACCCAGCCGCGCCTGCAGAGCCCGACCTGCTCGATGGCCTCGCTGCCGCAACTGGTGAGCCTGCTGCAGCTGGCGCATGCGCACGATGTCGTGCTGGTCGAGAACGACATCTACGCCGACATGGACAGCTCCATGCGCCCGTCGCTCGCCAGCCTGGCCCAGCTGCGCCGGGTCGTGTACGTGGGCAGCTTCTCCAAGACCATCTCGCCGAACCTGCGGGTCGGCTACGTCGTCGCCGAGCCCGTTCTGCTGGAGGAGCTGGCCCAGCTCAAGATGGTTTCCGGCCTGACCTCGTCCGACATCACCGAGCGGCTGGCCTTCGGCGCGGTGACCGACGGCCGCTGGCGCAAGCACCTGAAGTCGCTGCGCGAGCGGCTGGCCGGCTCCCATGCCCGCGTGGCGCGGCGGCTGGAGGCGCTGGGCTTCGAACTGTTCTTCGAGCCGGGAATGGGCATGTACCTGTGGGCGCGCCATCCGGACATCGCCGACAGCGCCGAGCTCTCCAGGCGCGCGGCGGGCGAGGGCATCCTGCTCGGCCCGGGAGAGCTGTTCCTGGTCGATCCGCACCCCACCGGCTGGCTGCGCTTCAACGTCGCCTTCAGCGAGGACGAAAGGCTGTGGCGCTTCCTGGAGCGCGCCATCGAACAGCAGAGCGACGCGCTCACGCAGCTGTCCGAGGACTGAAGCGCCCTCAGCCGCGGCGGCCGCGCCGCGCGGGCGCCGAAGGCTGCGCGACCTGGTCGATCGGCAGGGCCACCTCGGACTTGATGTCCTTCAGCACGATGCTGGAGCGAACATGCGTCACGCCGGAAAGACTGAAGAGGGTCTCGTGCAGGAAGCGCTCGTAGTGCTTCATGTCCGGCACCAGCACGGTGAGGATGTAGTCCGCCGGGCCGGTGGCGGACACGCAGCGCACGATCTGCGGGCTCGCCGCGACCGCTTCCTCGAAGCGCCGTACCTGCGATTCGCTGTGCCGGTCCAGGTTCACCTCGGCGACCGCCGCGACATGGAGGCCCACCTTTTCCCGGTCGACCACGGCGGTGTAGCCCAGGATCACGCCCGCGGCTTCCATGTCCTTGATGCGCTTCCAGCAGGGCGTGGGCGAGAGGCCCACCGCGTCCGAGATCTGCTGCACGGTCTGCCGCGCGTCGCGCTGCAATTCGAAAAGAATCTTCAGGCTGTGAGCGTCCAGAAGAACAGGATCGACTTCCATGGGGTGATTTGAGAAGGATTCTCTTTGAATAGGGGATTTCGCTAGTGTATTGAAGAAGCACTTACCTGCGAAGGAGAAGAACAATGGCCCGCATGACTACCCCCTCGTCCCCATCTCCCGTCCTGCGTCCCGAATATCAACTGGCGGACAGCCTCTGGGCATCGACTGGAACCATCTACCTGACCGGCACGCAGGCGCTGGTGCGCATCCTGCTGATGCAGCGGCAGCGCGACGCGGCCCGCGGCCTTGCGACCCAGGGCTTCGTCAGCGGCTACCGCGGCTCGCCGCTCGGCATGGTGGACCAGGCCATCTGGAAGGCCGGCGCGCGCTTCAAGGACACCGGCATCCGCTTCGTGCCGGCCATCAACGAGGAGCTGGCCGCCACGCAGGTGCTGGGCACGCAGCGCGTCGAGTCCGACCCCGAGCGCACGGTCGAAGGCGTGTTCGCCATGTGGTACGGCAAGGGCCCCGGCGTGGACCGCGCCGGCGACGCCCTCAAGCACGGCAACGCCTACGGCGCGTCGCCGCACGGCGGTGTGCTGGTGGTGGCCGGCGACGACCACGGCTGCGTCTCGTCCTCGATGCCGCATCAGAGCGACCATGCCTTCGTCGCGTGGAGCATGCCCATCCTCCAGCCGGCCAACGTGGCCGAGTACCTGGAGTTCGGCCTCTACGGCTACGAACTCTCGCGCTTCTCCGGCGCCTGGGTGGGCATGGCCGCCTTGTCCGAAGTGGTCGAGAGCGCGGGCACCGTCGACCTCGACCTGATCGGCGCCCGCGTCGCCGCCTGGGGCGATGCCGAGACGGTGCGCGCCGCCACCGGCCATCAGGCGCCCGCCGACGGCCTGCACTACCGCTGGCCCGACCTGCCCTCGCTGCGGATCGAATCGAGGCAGGCGGACAAGCTGGAGGCGGTGGCGGCCTTCGCGCGCGTCAACAGCATCGACCGCCAGGTGATCGAGAGCCCGCATGCCAGGGTGGGCATCGTCACCTGCGGCAAGGCGCACTACGACCTGATGGAAGTGCTGCGCCGGCTCGAGGTGTCGCCGGCGAGCCTGGCCAAGGTCGGCGTGCGCCTCTACAAGGTGGGCCTGAGCTTCCCGATCGAGCAGACCCGCCTGCGGGCCTTCGCGCAGGGACTCGACGAGATCCTGATCGTCGAGGAGAAGGGCGCGATCGTCGAGAACCAGATGCGCGAGCTGTTCTACAACGCGCCCGCCGGCGCACGGCCGGCGCTGGTCGGCAAGCAGGATCGCAATGGCCACCCCCTGGTGTCGGCGCTCGGCGAACTTCGGCCTTCGCGCCTGATCGAGCTGGTGGCGCACTGGCTGGCCGAACACTTTCCCGACAACGGCGAACTCGGCGACCACCTGCGGCACGTGCGCGACTTCACGCTCCCCGAACTGCTCAGCAACGGCGGCGACTCGGTGAAGCGGGTGCCGTATTTCTGCGCCGGCTGTCCCCACAACACCAGCACCAAGGTGCCCGAGGGGTCGACGGCGCGCGCCGGCATCGGCTGCCACTTCATGGCCAACTGGATGGATCGCAGCACCGCCGGCCTGATCCAGATGGGCGGCGAGGGCGTCGATTGGGTCTCGCACTCGATGTTCACGCGAACGCCCCACGTGTTCCAGAACCTGGGCGACGGCACCTACTACCACTCGGGCTACCTCGCGATCCGGCAGGCCGTCGCGGCCAAGGCGACGCTCACCTACAAGATCCTCTTCAACGACGCGGTCGCCATGACCGGCGGCCAGCCGGTCGACGGCGTGATCAGCGTCGACGCCATCGCGCGCCAGGTGGAATCCGAAGGCGTGAAGCAGGTGGTGGTCGTCAGCGACGCGATCGACAAGTACGACGCGATCAAGGACCGCTTCCCCGCCGGCACGGAGTTCCATGACCGCGCCGAACTCGACGCCGTGCAGCGCCGCCTGCGGGAGATCCCCGGCGTCACGGTGCTGATCTACGAGCAGACCTGCGCCGCCGAGAAACGCCGCCGCCGCAAGAAGGGCGAGCTGGCCGATCCCCCCAAGCGCCTGTTCATCAACGAAGCGGTGTGCGAAGGCTGCGGCGACTGCAGCGTGCAGAGCAACTGCGTGGCGGTGTTGCCGCACGAGACCGAATTCGGCCGCAAGCGAAAGATCGACCAGACCAGCTGCAACAAGGACTATTCCTGCGCGAAGGGCTTCTGCCCCAGCTTCGTCGGCGTGAGCGGCGGGGCCCTGCGCAAGAAGAGCGGCGCGCTGGCCGCGGGCAAGGAGGCCTTCCTGCAGCAGGTGGCCAGGCTGCCGCGGCCGCCCGCCCGCAACTGGGATGCGCCCTACGACCTGCTGGTGACCGGCGTCGGCGGCACCGGCGTGGTGACCGTCGGTGCCGTGATCGCGATGGCCGCCCACCTCGAAGGCAAGTCCGCCAGCGTGCTCGACTTCATGGGCTTCGCGCAGAAGGGCGGCGCGGTGCTGAGCTTCGTTCGCCTGGCCGACATGGCCGAGCGGCTGAACCAGGTGCGCATCGATACCCAGCAGGCCGATGCCATCCTGGCCTGCGACGTGGTCGTGGGGGCGTCGGCGGATGCCTTGCAGACGGTCCGCCATGGCCGCACCCGCATCCTGGCGAACGTGCACGAGATCCCGGTGGCCGAGTCCCTTCGCAACCCGGACGCCGACCTCAAGGTCGAACTGCTGCTGGAGAAGATGCGATTCGTCGCGGGCGACGAGCAGGTCCAGACCTTCGACGCGCAGACGCTCGCCGAGGAGTTCATGGGCGACACGCTGGCCTCCAACATCCTCGCGGCGGGCTATGCCTGGCAGCTGGGCCTCATTCCGCTGAGCCTGGAATCGCTCATGCGCGCCATCGAACTCAATGGCGTCGCCGTCGCTTCCAACCAGATGGCCTTCTCGCTGGGACGTCTTGCCGCGGGCGATCCGCAGGCGCTCGAACGCCTCGCCGGCGCACGCGCGCCCGAAGCCGATGATGCCTCGCTGGACCTGCTCTTCGAACGCGCCAAGGCGCATCTGACCGGCTACCAGAACGCCGCGTGGGCGCGCCGCTTCGAGGCCGTGGTGCGACGCGTCCAGCGGCAGGAGGCGGCGCTGGCCGGCGGCGATGCGGCGCTGCCGGTGACTCGCAACGTGGCCCGCAGCCTGCTCAAGCTGATGAGCTACAAGGACGAATACGAGGTGGCGCGGCTCTACAGCAACGGCGAGTTCCGCAGCCGGCTCCTGCAGCAGTTCGAAGGCGATCTCAAGCTCGAATTCCATATGGCCCCCCCGTTCCTGGCGCGCCCGAAGAACGGCCAGCCGCCGGTGAAGATCCGCCTGGGCGCCTGGATGTGGCCGGCCATGGGCTGGCTGGCGCGCGGAAAGGCCTTGCGCGGCACCGCGCTGGACCCCTTCGGCTACACGCAGGAACGCCGGCTCGAACGCACCCTCATCGACGAGTTCGAGAAGCGCGTCGACGAACTGCTGGCCGAGCTGAGCCCGGCCAACCAGGCGCTGGTCGCGCAGATCGCCGCCATCCCGCTGTCCGTGCGCGGATTCGGCCACGTGAAGCTCGCCAACCTGGCGCTGGCCCGGACCCGCGAGGCCGAACTGCTGTACAGGTTCGCGCCGAAGCGCTACCCGCGGCCGGCATCGCAAGCCAAGGCCGGGCAGATCCGCGGGATCGCCGTGGTGGCCGGCTGATCGACGAGGTCCTCGTGGCTTCGCCTGACAGAATGAAGCCATGAAGACCGAACTCGAATTCCTGAACCCGTACCGGCACGGCTTCGTCCGCGTCGCTGTGGCGGTGCCGCGCATTCGCGTCGCCGATCCGATGTTCAACGCCAGGGAAAGCATCGCGCTGTACCGCGAGGCGAGCGCGCAAGGCGCGCGCGTGGTGGCCTTTCCGGAACTGGGCCTCTCGGCCTACACCTGCGACGACCTCTTCCACCAGGCGGCACTGCTCGACGCCTGCGAGGCCGCGCTGCGGGAGGTGGTGGAGGCATCGCGCGACATCGCCGCGCTGGCGGTGGTGGGGCTGCCGCTGCGGGTCGATCACCGGCTCTTCAACTGCGCGGCCGTGGTCGCCGGCGGGCGTCTGCTGGCCGTGCTGCCCAAGACCTATCTGCCGAACTATGGCGAGTTCTACGAGGCGCGCCAGTTCAGCGCGGCCGACAGCGCGCTCGCCACCGAGATCGAGCTGTGCGGCCAGCGCGTCCCCTTCGGCGCCGACCTGCTGCTGCAGGCGCGCCAGCTTCCGCTGCTGAAGCTGCACGTCGAGATCTGCGAGGACGTGTGGGTGCCGATCCCGCCTTCGAGCTACGCGGCGCTGGCCGGCGCGACCCTGCTGGTCAACCTCTCGGCCTCCAACATCACGATCGGCAAGTCCGAGTACCGGCACCGGCTGGTCAGCCTGCATTCGGCGCGCTGCCTGGCGGCCTACCTCTATTCGTCGGCCGGCATCGGCGAGTCGACCACCGACCTGGCCTGGGACGGCCAGTCCCTCATCTACGAGAACGGCGAGATGCTCGCCGAGAGCGAGCGCTTCAGCAACCGCTCCCACCTGATCATGGCCGACGTCGACCTGGAGCACCTCTCGCGCGAGCGCATGCGGCAGAACTCCTTCGGCGTGTCGGCGCAGAAGCACAAGGCCGCGCTGGCGGCATGGCGCACCGTCAGCTTCGACCTGGAGCCGCCGCGCCAGCTGCCGCGCGGCCTGCTGCGTCAGGTCGAGCGCTTTCCCTATGTGCCGGCCGATGCCGCCAAGCGGGACGAGCGCTGCCTGGAGGTCTTCAACATCCAGGTCCAGTCGCTGGTGCAGCGGCTCGAGGCCACCGGCATCGACAAGCTGGTGATCGGCGTCTCCGGCGGGCTCGATTCCACCCACGCCTTGCTCGTGTGCGCGCAGGCGATGGACCGGCTCCGCCTGCCGCGGGCCAACATCCTCGGCTTCACGATGCCCGGCTTCGCCACCAGCGAGCGCACGCGAGACCAGGCGCACCGGCTCATGCTGGCCCTGGGCTGCACGGCGAGCGAGATCGACATCCGGCCGAGCTGCACCCAGATGCTGACCGACCTGGGGCATCCCTTCGGCCAGGGCGTGCCGCAGTACGACATCACCTTCGAGAACGTGCAGGCGGGCGAACGCACCAGCCATCTGTTCAGGCTGGCCAACTTTCATGGCGGCATCGTGGTCGGCACCGGGGATCTCAGCGAGCTGGCGCTGGGCTGGTGCACCTATGGCGTGGGCGATCACATGTCGCACTACAACGTGAACGCCAGCATCCCGAAGACGCTGGTCAAGCACCTCGTGCGGTGGGTGGCCGAGACCGGGGAAGCGGGCGATGCGGCCCGCCAGGTGCTCAGGGACATCCTCGCAACCGAGGTCAGTCCGGAGCTGATCCCCTCCAGCGCCACGGCGGATGGCGACGGGGCCGCGCAGCCCGGGCAGAAGACCGAGGACACGATCGGCCCCTACGAGCTGCAGGACTTCCATCTCTACTACACGCTGCGCTACGGTTTCAAGCCCACCAAGGTGGCCTTCCTGGCCCACGCCGCCTGGCATGACCGCGAGAGCGGGCGCTGGCCGGACGACCTGCAGGGCCCGCACAACCAGTATTCGCTGAAGGACATCCGGCGCCACCTGGGGACCTTCCTGTTCCGCTTCTTCAAGACGAGCCAGTTCAAGCGCTCCTGCGTTCCGAACGCGCCCAAGGTCGGCTCCGGCGGCTCGCTGTCGCCGCGGGGAGACTGGCGCGCGCCCAGCGATTCCGAGGCGGTGGTCTGGATGGCGGATCTGGAGGCCGTGCCCGAGGACGCCGACTGAGGGCCGGGCGCGAAGCCTCGACCGGAATCAGAGTCCGTAGTACCGGTCGACGCTCGTGCTGTACTCCCTGTCGTACTCGGGCACCTCGTCCTGCGAGTAGCGCGGCGCGGCGTCGAGCTGCTTCTTGTCCAGGGGCACGACATAGCCGTCCTGCGAGGTGTCGTACTTGAGCATGTGCCAGGGAATCGGGTACCGGTCGGTGCCCATCCCGAGGAAGCCCCCGAACTCCATGACGGCGTAGCGGACCTGGCCCGAGATCTTGTCGATCATCAGGTCGTCGATCGTGCCGAGCTTGTCGCCCGCCGGGTTGTAGACGGTCGTCCCTTCGACGCGGTCCGAAGAGATGACATCGTTGCTGAAAGTGGTCGTCGTCATGTTCGCGCTCCAATCCATCGACCGGCATTGCTGGGACACCGGCCTCGATTTCCAAAGCCCAGCAATGCGGGTATCTCGCGGCCGCGCGCCCGGGCCGATCAGCCTTCGGGCTGTTCTCCTGTAGGCGCAGGCTCGCGTGGCTGTGCGCTTCGGCTCAGCCCGGCAGCACCTGCCGGCCCTCGCGCTGCGCGCGCAGCAGCAGGTCCGGCGTGGCGCGGATGTGCGCTTCGAGCGCGAGCGCCGCGCGCGCCTCCAGGCCCTGCATCGCCAGCTCGAAGATCTCGCGATGCTCCGCATGCACGTCGCGGCCGCTGTCGGTCAGGCCGATCGCATAGCGCCGGTAGCGTTCGCCATGGCGCGCCAGCAGCCGCAGGACCCTGAGCGTCCAAGGTGACGCATGGGCGGCGATCAGGGCCTCGTGAAAGCGTGTGTTGAGCAGCTCCCAGCGGCGGCGCAGCTGCGGGCGGATCGGCTGCTCGAAGCCCGACAGCTCGTCGTAGGCCTGTTGCAGCTGCGCGCGCCACGCGGCGTCGCCGTGGCGGATCGACTGGCGCAAGGCGTCGATCTCGATGAACAGGCGCAGCCGCGTCAGGTCCTCCAGGTCTTCCAGCGTGATCGCCGTGACGCGGAAGCCGCGCTGGCCTTCGGCCGCGACCAGCGCATCGCTGACCAGCCGCGTGATGGCTTCGCGCAAGGTGCCGGCGCCGACGCTGTAGTGCGCCTTGAGATGCTCGACCCGCAGCTTGGTGCCGGGCTCCAGCCGCCCCTCGATGATGTCGTCGCGCAGTTGCGCGTACGCACGCTCGATCAGCGTGCGCGAAGAGTCGGCATCGTCGTCGATGACGCCGCCGGGCGCGGCCACGAGAGCCAGGAAGGTACGCTTCACCATCGGTCGATTCACTCCTGCGCGCGTTCGCGCACGCGCTGCAGCCTGTAGCTCAGTTGCGGCCGGGTCAGCCCCAGGGCGCGGGCCGCGGCCGACAGATTGCCGTCCGCGCGCTCCACGGCTTCCTGGATCAACGCGTCCTCCAGCAAGTCGAGGCTGAGGCCGTGGCGCATCACGTCGTCGTACAGCGCCGCGCCGGCGCCCGGCGCGCAACGCGCCAGCTGGCCGGCCGCGTTGACGGTGACGGCGCCGCGGCCGGGCAGGGCGGGAAACAGCTCGTGCACGTCGATCGGTTCGCCGGGGCTCGACAGGATCACGCCGCGCTCGATCAGGTTCTCCAGCTCGCGCACGTTGCCCGGCCAGGGGTAGCCGCGCATGGCATCGAGCGCGCGGTCGGTGATGCCGGCCACGCGCTTGTCGTGCAGCGCGGCGAAGCGCTGCAGCAGGTGCAGCGCCAGCGGCTCGATGTCGTCGACGCGCTCGCGCAGCGGCGGAATGCGGATCGGGTAGACATTGAGCCGGTACATCAGGTCGCGCCGGAAGCGCCCGGCGGCCACGGCGGCGTCGAGGTCGACGTTGGTCGCGGCCACCACGCGCACATCGATCTTGCGCGGCTGCGTGCCGCCCAGGCGCTCGACCTCGCCATGCTGCAGCACGCGCAGCAGCTTGGCCTGCGCCGGCAGCGGCAGCTCGCCGAGCTCGTCGAGCATCAGCGTGCCGCCGTCGGCGCGCTCGAAGCGACCGGGCCGGGCCGCGCTGGCGCCGGTGTAGGCGCCTTTCTCGGCACCGAAGAGTTCGCTCTCGATCAGCTCGCCCGGCAGCGCCGCGCAGTTGACGGCAACGAAGGGCTTGGCCGCGCGCGGGCTCATCTGGTGCAGGGCGCGCGCGAAGCGTTCCTTGCCGACGCCGGTCTCGCCGGTCAGCAGCACGGTGACCTGCGTGCCCGCGGCCTTGCGCAGCAGCTCGGCGGCCGCGCCGAAGGCCCGGGAGCGGCCGATCAGGGGGCCCAGCTCGTCGGCCGGCTGGAGCGTCGAGCGCAGCGTCTCGACCTGCGACTGCAGGTCCTCGATGCGCACGATCAGCGAGTCGGCGTGGTAGTCGCGCGCCATCGCCTCGCCATCGGGCCATGCGGCCAGGGGACGGCCCTCGATGCGGCAATGCTCGGCGCCGCAGGCCTGGCAGTCCACCTCCTTGTAGAGCACCGGCTGGCCCATGAAGGCGCTGGTGTAGCCCGACGCATAGCCCAGCAGCATCCAGCACACGGGCTCCTCCTGCGGGCCGAAGTCGCGTGTGTGGATCTCGACCTCCCATGAATGGTCCCAGCGGAACACGCCGTGGTAGTGGCCGCTGGCCATGTCGAGTTCGAAGCGCTCGGGCGTGACCTGCACCGCGCCCTCGAGCATGTGCAGTTGCGGGCCGACGGCGAACATGTCGAACAGCGCCGCATTGCCACGCACCTTGCGCGCGAGCACGGCGTCGCGTTCGCCCGACGCATAGCCGGCGCGCAGCATCACGCGGCGGGCCTGCTCGCGGCCGATGGTCTGCATCAGCTCGCGCCGCAGCGCGCCGAGCGCGGCCGTGTGGACCAGCACCATGCGCTGCCCCGCAAGCCAGATACGACCGTCGCCGGCCGAGAAGTGCACCAGCCGGCGCAGATCCGCGTCCGACGGCAGGGGCGGGAGTGTGGAATCCGACATGGTGAAATTATCGAGATATTGGACTTGCGTGTCGATGTGGCGCTGATCGGCAAGGCGCAATGGTATTCATCAAATGGTCAAAAGGGCTTGTCGCCGGTCAATGAATTGATCATGCTGCACTGCGGAAAACACGGGGTGCGGGCCTCTGCTGCCGGCCGTCGAGGGGGCTGCCGATGCCCTGTCGGGCCTCCATCGTCGGGGTTTACCCGTAAATTATCGAGATTATGGGGTTGAGGCGCCTTTGCTGGCATGCGCTGTGCGTTGTTCATCGCATCCAGCCGCCATGCAAGACCTCTCCATGCCCTCCATCGCTCCTCCCAACGACCTGCCTGTTTGCGACACCTCGCTCAGGTTCGTCCGCGTGCTCGAAGAACGCGCCGACGGCCTGGTGTCCTTCGAGTTTTCGATCGGCTGGCCCGAGCTCGCAGTGGAACTGCTGCTGCCCGCGCAAGCCTTCGTCGAGTTCTGCCGCATCAATCGCGTGCAGCGCATCGACAGCTGACCTTTACGCCACAACCCCGACAGGAGACACCGAATGAACATCGACCTGCAGGCGCGCGAGATCACGCCGCTGCGCAATACCTTCGCCAATGTCGCGAAATACATCGGCGACGACAAGCCGGCCTCGCGCTACCAGGAGGCGACGCTGGGCGCGCAGCCTTCGGCCAACTTCCACTACCGTCCCACCTGGGACCCGGACCACGAACTGTTCGACGCCTCGCGCAGCGCCATCGTGCTGGCCGACTGGTACGTGCTCAAGGACCCGCGCCAGTTCTACTACGCCAACTGGACCATCGCGCGGGCCCGCCAGCAGGACGCGATGGAATCCAACTTCCAGTTCGTCGACGACCGCGCCATGGTCGACAAGATCCCCGACGACGTGCGCCAGAAGGCACTGCAGGTGCTGCTGCCGCTGCGCCACGTGACGTGGGGCGCGAACATGAACAACGCCTCGATCTGCGCCTACGGCTGGGGCACCGCCTTCACCGCGCCGGCGATGTTCCACGCGATGGACAACCTGGGCGTGGCGCAGTACCTCACCCGGCTGGGCCTCGCGCTCGACGACCCCAGCGTGCTCGACGACGGCAAGCAGGCCTGGCTGGACGATCCGCGCTGGCAGGTGCTGCGCCGCTATGTGGAAGACACCTTCGTCGTGCAGGACCCGTTCGAGCTCTTCGTGGCGCAGAACCTCGCGCTCGACGGCCTGCTGTACCCGCTGATCTACGGCAGCTTCGTGGACGACCACATCGCCCTGCGGGGCGGCACGGCGGTGGCGATGTTGACGGCCTTCATGCCCGAGTGGCACGACGAGAGCGCCCGCTGGGTCGACGCGGTGGTCAAGACCGCGGCCGCCGAATCCGAAGCCAACCGGCTGCAACTCGTGCAGTGGGTGCGGGACTGGACCGAACGCGCCCGCGCCGCGCTGGCGCCCGTGGCCGAGCTCGCGCTCGGCGAGGCGGGCCAGGACGCGCTCGACGAGGCCAGGGCCAAGCTGGCCGAGCGCTGCCGCAAGGCCGGCGTCGGCGCCTGACATTCATCACCCGAGGAACCCTCATGTCCAACGTATTCATTGCCTTCCAGCACAACGAGGAGTCGCGGCCGGTGGTCGACGCCATCGCCTTCGACAACCCCGCCGCGGTGATCACGCATTCGCCCGGCCTCGTGAAGATCGATGCGCCCGACCGGCTGACGATCCGGCGCGAAACCATCGAGACGCAGACCGGCCGCCCCTACGACCTGCAGCAGCTGCACGTGAACCTGGTGACGCTGTCGGGCCACATCGACGAAGACGACGACCAGCTGACCCTCAGCTGGAAGCACTGATCATCCAACCTCGGAGACAAATCATGGATACCCGTGTCGTAAAGAAAAAGCTCGGCCTGAAAGAACGCTACGCCGCCATGACGCGCGGCCTCGGCTGGGAGACCAGCTACCAGCCCATGGACAAGGTCTTCCCGTACGACAGGTACGAGGGCATCAAGGTCCACGACTGGAACAAGTGGCAAGACCCCTTCCGCCTGACCATGGACGCCTACTGGAAGTACCAGGGCGAGAAGGAGAAGAAGCTCTACGCCGTGATCGAGGCCTTCGCGCAGAACAACGGCCAGCTCGGCGTGAGCGACGCGCGCTACGTCAACGCCCTCAAGCTCTTCATCCAGGGCGTGACGCCTCTCGAATACTGCGCGCACCGCGGCTTCGCCCATGTGGGTCGGCAGTTCACGGGGGAGGGCGCGCGCGTGGCCGCGCAGATGCAGTCGGTGGACGAACTGCGCCACTACCAGACCGAGACGCACGCGATCTCCCACTACAACAAGTACTTCAACGGCATGCACCACGCGAACCACTGGTTCGACCGCGTGTGGTACCTGTCGGTGCCGAAGTCCTTCTTCGAGGACGCCATGACCGGCGGCCCGTTCGAATTCCTGGTCGCGGTGAGCTTCTCCTTCGAATATGTGCTGACGAACCTGCTGTTCGTGCCCTTCATGTCGGGCGCGGCGCACAACGGCGACATGTCCACCGTCACCTTCGGCTTCTCGGCGCAGAGCGACGAGTCGCGCCACATGACGCTGGGCATCGAGTGCATCAAGTTCCTGCTCGAGCAGGACCCGGCCAACGTGCCGATCGTGCAGGGCTGGATCGACAAGTGGTTCTGGCGCGGCTACCGCCTGCTCACGCTGGTGGCCATGATGCAGGACTACATGCTGCCCAAGCGCGTGATGAGCTGGAAGGAAGCGTGGGAGATGTACGCCGAGCAGAACGGCGGCGCGCTCTTCAAGGACCTCGCGCGCTACGGCATCCGCGAGCCCAAGGGCTGGAAGGACGCCTGCGAGGGCAAGGACCACATCAGCCACCAGGCCTGGAACACCTTCTACAACTACAACGCCGCCGCGCCCTTCCACACCTGGGTGCCCACCGACGAGGAGATGCAGTGGCTGTCGGAGAAATACCCCGACACCTTCGACACCCTCTACCGCCCGCGGCTGGAGCACTACCGCGAGGAGCAGAAGAAGGGCAACCGCTACTACAACAAGACGCTGCCGATGCTGTGCACCACCTGCCAGATCCCGATGCTCTTCACCGAGCCCGGCGACGCCACCAAGATCTGCTACCGGGAGTCGGACTACCTCGGCGACAAATATCACTTCTGCAGCGACCACTGCAAGGGCATCTTCGACCACGAGCCCGAGAAGTACGTGCAGTCGTGGCTGCCGGTGCACCAGATCTACCAGGGCCACTGCTTCAAGCCCGGCACCGACCCGACCGCGGCGGGCTTCGACCCCCTGCTGGCGGTGCTCGACTACTACGAGATGAACGTCGGCCGCGACAACTTCGACTTCGAGGGATCGGAGGACCAGAAGAACTTCGCCGCCTGGCGCGGAGACGCCGCGCCGTCCGCCCCCACCGAACCAGGAGATGCGAAATGAGCGTCGTCGCCCTCAAGCCCTACCACTTCCCCGCGAAGGACGTTCGCGAGAACTTCCCCGCGCCGCTGCTCTACATCGGCTGGGAAGACCACCTGATGTTCTGCGCGCCCTTCTGCCTGCCGCTGCCGCCCGACACGCCCTTCGGCGCCCTGGCCGAGGCGATCCTGCCGGGCATCTACGGCTGGCACCCCGACTTCGCGAAGATCGACTGGAGCCGGGCGCAGTGGTTCAAGTCGGGCCAGCCCTGGAGCCCCGACCCGGCGAAGTCGCTCGCCGAGAACGGCCTGAAGCACAAGGACGCGATCCGCTTCCGCACGCCGGGCCTCACCGGCATCAAGGGCTCGTTCAGCTGAGCCCGGGGCCTTGCCGATTGCCATTGCCATGAGCCATACCCTGACCATCGAACCCCTGGGCGCCACCATCGAGGTGGAGGAGGGCCAGACCCTGCTCGACGCCGCGCTGCGCCAGGGCATCTACATCCCGCATGCCTGCTGCCATGGCCTGTGCGGCACCTGCAAGGTGCAGGTGTCCGACGGCGAGGTGGACCACGGCCATGCCAACCCCTTCGCGCTGATGGAGTTCGAGCGCGACGAGGGCAAGGCGCTGGCCTGCTGCGCCACGCTGCTGGCCGACTCGGTGATCGAGGCCGACATCGACGAAGAGCCCGACGCCGAGGTCATCCCGGTGCGCGACTTCGCCGGCACCGTCACGCGCATCGTCGACCTGACGCCGACCATCCGGGGCCTGTTCATCACGCTGGACAAGCCGATCCACTTCCAGGCCGGGCAGTACGTGCAGCTGGAGATCCCGGGCCTGGGGGAGAGCCGCTCGTTTTCCATCGCCAACGCGCCGGACGCGCGCGGCAACAGCACGGAGATCGAGCTCAACGTGCGCATCGTCGCGGGCGGCCCCGGCACCACCTACCTGCACAAGCAGCTCGCGGTGGGCGAGCGGCTGCGCCTGGCGGGGCCCTATGGCCGCTTCTTCGTGCGCAAGTCCTCGCGGATGCCGATGGTCTTCATGGCCGGCGGCTCGGGCCTGTCGAGCCCGCGCTCGATGATCCTGGACCTGCTCGCCAGCGGCTGCACGCAGCCGATCACGCTGGTCTACGGCCAGCGCTCGCACGCGGAGCTCTACTACGACGCCGAGTTCCGCGCACTGGCGCGCGAGTACCCGAACTTCAGCTACGTGCCGGCCCTCTCCGACGAACCCGCGGGCTCGGCCTGGGCCGACGCCCGGGGCTTCGTGCACGAGGCGGCGCGGGCGCATTTCGGCGCCGGCTTCCAGGGCCACAAGGCCTACCTGTGCGGGCCGCCGCCGATGGTCGAGGCCTGCATTTCGACGCTGATGCAGGGGCGCCTGTTCGAGCGCGACATCTACACCGAGAAGTTCCTCTCGGCGGCCGATACCAGCACGCAGCGCAGCCCGCTGTTCCAGCGGGTCTGAAGGAGCGCACGGATGTTCTTCGACAGCCGTCCCAAGCACAGCGTGCACATCGGGCAGACCGGGGAGACCTACCCCTGCGCCGGCGACGAGAGCCTGCTGCGGGGCATGTTGCACCTGGGCCGCAAGGGCATCCCGGCGGGCTGCGTCAACGGCGGCTGCGGCGTCTGCAAGGTGCGCATCGTCGAAGGAACGGTGCGCGCGCTCGGGCCGGTGAGCCGCGCGCATGTGAGCGAAGAGGAAGAGCGGTGCGGGGTCACGCTGGCCTGCCGGGTGGCGCCTGCCACCACGGTGCGGCTGGAGGTGGCCGGCAGGCTCGAGAAGCGATTTTCATCAACACAGCAACAGGAGACTTGAAATGGGTGTACTCAGAATCGGCCACGCCAGCTTGAAGGTGATGGACATGGCGGCCGCCGTGAAGCACTACGAGAACGTGCTGGGCATGAAGACGACGATGCAGGACAAGGTCGGCAACGTCTACCTCAAGTGCTGGGACGAGTGGGACAAGTATTCGCTGATCCTGACGCCGTCGGACCAGGCGGGCCTGAACCACGTCGCCTACAAGGTGCGCGACGATGCCGACCTCGACGTGCTCCAGAAGCGCATCGAGACCTGGGGCATCCGCACCACGATGCTGCCCGAAGGCACGCTGCCCTCCACCGGCCGCATGCTGCAGTTCAAGCTGCCGAGCGAGCATGAGATGCGCCTCTACGCCATGAAGGAATACGTCGGCACCGAGGTCGGCACCGTCAACCCCGATCCATGGCCCGACAACCTCAAGGGCGCGGGCGCGCACTGGCTCGACCACCTCCTGCTCATGTGCGAGCTGAACCCGGAGACCGGCGTCAACAAGGTGGCGGACAACACGCGCTTCCTGATCGAGGCGCTGGACTTCTTCCTCACCGAGCAGGTGATGGTCGGCCCGGGCGGCCAGATCCAGGCGGCGACCTGGATGAGCCGCACCACCACGCCGCACGACATCGCCTTCGTCGGCGGTCCGAAGGCGGGCCTGCACCACATCGCGTTCTTCCTCGACTCGTGGCACGACGTGCTCAAGGCCGCCGACGTGATGGCGAAGAACAAGGTCCGCATCGACGTGGCGCCCACGCGCCACGGCATCACGCGCGGCGAGACGATCTACTTCTTCGACCCGAGCGGCAACCGCAACGAGACCTTCGCGGGCCTGGGCTACCTGGCCCAGCCGGACCGCCCCGTCACGACCTGGACCGAGGACAAGCTGGGCAGCGGGATCTTCTATCACACCGGTGATCTCGTGCCCTCGTTCACCGACGTCTACACCTGAGCAGGCGAGGCCCCCGATGAGCTCCAGTTCACACAGCGTGGCCCAGCGCTGCATCGCCTGGACCGCGGCCCACGCCGCGGCCGGCGCCGCGGTGCGGGCGGCCGAAGCCCTGGACGTGCGGGTCAACGTCGCGCTGGTCGACGCGAGCGGCTTGCCGGCGGCCTTCCTGCGCATGCCGGGCGCGCCGCTCCACTCGGTGGAGATCGCCATGGACAAGGCCTTCACCGCCGCCAGCTTCGGCCTGCCGACCTCGCGCTGGAGCGAGGTGCTGCTGACGCACTCGGCCGCGGTGCGCGAAGGCCTGGTGCGGCGGCCGCGCTTCGTGGCCTTCGGCGGCGGCCTGCCGATCGTCGAGGAGGGCGTGCTGATCGGCGCCATCGGCGTCTCCGGCGGCAGCGAAGAACAGGACGAACTTATTGCCCGCGCCGGACTGGCGGCGCTGGCGCTCGAATGATCCAGACCCAACCATGAAACAGATCCTCAACTTCATCAACGGCGAATACACCGCCGGCCGCCGCACTTTCGACAAGGTCTCGCCGCTCACCGGCCGCGTGATCGCGCAGGTCCACGAGGCCGGGCCCGTCGAGGTCGACGCCGCGGTGGCGGCGGCGCGCGCGGCGCTGCGGGGCCCGTGGGCGCGCATGACGGTGGCCGAGCGCGTCGAGCGCCTCTACGCGCTCGCCGACGGCATCAACCGCCGCTTCGACGACTTCCTCGAAGCCGAGTGCGCCGACACCGGCAAGCCCATGAGCCTGGCGCGGCACATCGACATCCCGCGCGGGGCGGCCAACTTCAAGATCTTCGCCGACGTGGTGAAGAACGTGCCCACCGAGTTCTTCGAGATGGCCACGCCCGACGGCCGCGGCGCGATCAACTACGGCTACCGCTCGCCCGTGGGCGTGGTGGGCGTCATCTGCCCCTGGAACCTGCCGCTGCTGCTGATGACCTGGAAGGTCGGCCCCGCGCTGGCCTGCGGCAACACGGTGGTCGTCAAGCCCTCCGAGGAAACGCCGCAGACCGCGGCGCTCCTGGGCGAGGTGATGAACGAGGCCGGCATCCCCAAGGGCGTCTACAACGTGGTGCACGGCTTCGGGCCCGATTCGGCCGGCGAGTTCGTCACCACGCATCCGCATGTCGACGCGATCACCTTCACCGGCGAGACGCGCACGGGCGAGGTCATCATGCGCGCCGCCGCCCATGGCGCGCGGCCGGTGAGCCTGGAGATGGGCGGCAAGAACGCGGCCATCGTGTTCGCCGACTGCGACTTCGACGCCGCGATCGAGGGCACGATGCGCTCCGCTTTCGCCAACTGCGGGCAGGTGTGCCTGGGCACCGAACGCGTCTACGTCGAGCGGCCGCTGTTCGACCGCTTCGTCGCCGCGCTGAAGAAGGGCGCCGAGGGACTCAGGATCGGCCGCCCCGAGGATGCGGCCACCGGCATGGGCCCGCTGATCAGCAAGGAGCATCAGGCCAAGGTGCTGTCCTACTACAAGCTCGCGGCCGAGGAGGGCGCCACCCTGGTGACGGGCGGCGGCGTGCCGCCGATGGCCGGCGACCTGGCCGATGGCGCCTGGGTGCAGCCGACGATCTGGACCGGCCTGCCCGAGAGTTCGCGCGTGATCAAGGAGGAAGTGTTCGGCCCCTGCTGCCACATCGCGCCCTTCGACACCGAGGACGAAGTGCTGGCCAAGGCCAACGCCAACGACTACGGCCTGGCCACCGCGATCTGGACGCGCGACCTCTCGCGCGCGCACCGCGTGGCGCAGCGCATGGAGGTCGGCATCGCCTGGGTCAACAGCTGGTTCCTGCGTGACCTGCGCACGCCCTTCGGCGGCGCCAAGCAGTCGGGCATCGGGCGCGAGGGCGGGGTCCACTCGCTGGAGTTCTACACGGAGCTGAAGAATGTCTGCATCAAGCTCTGACAACCCGGAGATCGGCAAGTCCGTGCTCGCCGCGGGCATCCGCACCAACGTGCACGACCTCGGCGGCGGGCCGCCGGTGCTGATGATCCACGGCTCCGGCCCCGGCGTCTCGGCCTGGGCCAACTGGCGCCTCGTGATGCCCGCGCTGGCCAGGCAGGCGAGGGTGATCGCGCCCGACATGGTGGGCTTCGGCTTCACCGAGCGTCCCGCCGGGCAGCGCTACGACATGGACACCTGGGTCGCGCAGGCGGTGGGCCTGCTCGATGCGCTCGACATCCAGCAGACCGACCTGGTCGGCAACTCCTTCGGCGGCGCGCTGGCCCTGGCGCTGACCATCCGCCACCCGCGGCGCGTGCGCCGCCTGGTGCTGATGGGCAGCGTGGGCGTGCCCTTCGCGATCACCCGCGGGCTCGATGCGGTGTGGGGCTACACGCCCTCGCTGCAGGCCATGCGCGGGCTGCTCGACATCTTTGCCTACGACCGTGGCCTGGTGAACGACGAGCTGGCGCAACTGCGCTACGAGGCCAGCATCCGGCCCGGTTTCCAGGAGTCCTACGCCGCCATGTTTCCCGCGCCGCGCCAGCGCTGGGTGGACGCCATGGCCAGCCCCGAGGCCGACATCCGCGGCGTCGGCCACGAGGCGCTGGTGATCCACGGCCGCGAAGACCAGGTGATCCCGCTGGCCAATTCGCTCACGCTCGCGCAGTGGCTGCCGCGCGCGCAGCTGCACGTCTATCCGCACTGCGGCCACTGGACGCAGATCGAGCACGCGGCGCGCTTCGCGCAGCTGGTCGGCAACTTCCTCGCCGAAGGCGGCGCCGACCCATCCCAACCCGCAAAGGCCTCACGCCCATGAACCCCGAACTGATCGCAACACTCGGCGACGAACTCCACGACGCGCTCAAGGCCTGCCGCGTGGTGGACCCGCTCACCACCCGCCACCCCGGCATCACCATCGAGGACGCCTACCGCATCCAGCAGCGGCTGAACGCGCGGCGCATCGAGGCCGGCGAGACGGTGGTCGGCAAGAAGATCGGCGTCACCTCCAGCGCGGTGATGAACATGCTGGGCGTCTTCCAGCCCGACTTCGGCATCCTGCTCGACGGCATGGTCTACAACGAAGGCCAGGCGATCGAGGCCGCCTCGCTGATCCAGCCCAAGGCCGAAGGCGAGATCGCCTTCCTGCTCAAGCACGACCTGAAGGGCCCCGGCGTCAGCGCCGCCGACGTGCTGGCCGCCACCGAGGGCGTGATGGCGTGCTTCGAGATCGTCGACTCGCGCATCCGCGACTGGAAGATCAAGATCCAGGACACCGTGGCCGACAACGCGTCCTGCGGCGTGTTCGTGCTGGGCGAGCGCGTGGTCGACCCGCGCGAGGTCGACCTCGACACCTGCGGCATGGTGCTGGAGAAGAACGGCGAGATCGTCGCCACCGGGGCCGGCGCCGCCGCGCTCGGCGCCCCCGCCAATGCCGTGGCCTGGCTGGCCAACACCCTCGGCGCGCTCGGCGTCGGCCTGAAGGCCGGCGAGGTGGTGCTCTCCGGCTCGCTCGCCGCGATGGTGCCTGTGAAGGCCGGCGACAACCTGCGCGTGACCATCGGCGGCATCGGCGGCTGCTCGGTCCGATTCATCTGAACCTTGGAGAACCCATGAAGAAAGTGAAATGCGCCCTCATCGGGCCCGGCAACATCGGCACCGACCTGCTGGCCAAGCTGCAGCGCAGCGAGGTGCTGGAGCCGGTCTGGATGGTGGGCATCGACCCCGATTCCGACGGCCTGCGGCGCGCCCGCGAGATGGGCATCAAGACCACCGCCGACGGCGTGGAAGGCTTGCTGCCGCATGTGAAGGCCGACGACGTGCAGATCGCCTTCGACGCCACCAGCGCCTACGTGCATGCCGAGAACTCGCGCAAGCTCAATGCGCTCGGCGTGATGATGATCGACCTCACGCCCGCGGCCATCGGCCCCTACTGCGTGCCCCCGGTCAACCTGAAGCAGCATGTGGGGCGGCGCGAGATGAACGTCAACATGGTCACCTGCGGCGGGCAGGCGACCATCCCCATGGTGTATGCCGTCTCGCGCGTGCAGCCGGTCGACTACGCCGAGATCATCGCGACCGTCGCATCGCGCAGCGCCGGCCCCGGCACGCGCCGCAACATCGACGAGTTCACCCGCACCACGGCCGGCGCGGTGGCCAAGGTGGGCGGCGCGAAGAAGGGCAAGGCCATCATCGTCATCAACCCGGCCGAGCCGCCGCTGATCATGCGCGACACCGTGCACTGCCTGGTCGAAGGCACGCCCAAGGCCGCGCAGATCGAGGAATCGGTGCACGCGATGATCAAGGAAGTGCAGAAGTACGTGCCCGGCTACCGGCTGGTCAACGGCCCGGTCATCGACGGCAACCGTGTCTCGATCTACCTCGAGGTCGAAGGCCTCGGGGACTACCTGCCCAAGTACGCGGGCAACCTGGACATCATGACCGCGGCCGCCGCGCGCACCGCCGAGATGTTCGCCGAAGAAATCCTCAATGGCTCGCTGACGCTCGAGCCCCTGGCCACCTGAAGGAACAAGCACCATGACACTCAAGGGCAAACACATCGTCGTGCACGACATGACGCTGCGCGACGGCATGCACCCCAAGCGCCACCAGATGACGCTCGACCAGATGAAGAGCATCGCGCAGGGCCTGGACAACGCGGGCGTGCCGCTCATCGAGGTGACGCACGGCGACGGGCTGGGCGGCAGCTCCGTCAACTACGGCTTCCCGGCGCACACCGACGAGGAATACCTCTCGGCCGTGATCCCGCTGATGAAGCAGGCCAAGGTCTCGGCGCTGCTGATCCCGGGGATCGGCACGGTCGAGCACCTGCGCATGGCGCATGAGCTGGGCGTGCGCACGATCCGCGTCGCCACGCATTGCACCGAGGGCGATGTGAGCGAACAGCACATCACGGCCGCGCGCAAGCTCGGCATGGACACGGTGGGCTTCCTGATGATGGCGCACATGAACAGCCCCGAGGGGCTGGCCAGGCAGGCCTTGCTGATGGAGGGCTACGGCGCCAACTGCATCTACGTGACCGACTCGGCCGGCTACATGCTGCCCGACGACGTGAAGGCGCGCATCTCGGCGGTGCGCGAGGCGCTCAAGCCGGAGACGGAACTCGGCTTCCACGGCCACCACAACCTGGCCATGGGCGTGGCGAACTCGATCGCCGCCATCGAGGCGGGCGCGACGCGCATCGACGCGGCCGCCGCCGGGCTGGGCGCCGGCGCGGGCAACACGCCGATGGAAGTGCTGGTGGCGGTGTGCGACCGCATGGGCATCGAGACCGGCGTGGACGTCTGGAAGATCCAGGACGTGGCCGAGGACCTGGTGGTGCCGATCATGGACTTCCCGATCCGCATCGACCGCGATGCGCTCACGCTCGGCTATGCCGGCGTCTACGGCTCCTTCCTGCTCTTCGCCAAGCGCGCGGAGAAGAAATACGGCGTGTCGGCACGCGACATCCTCGTCGAGCTGGGCCGTCGCGGCATGGTCGGCGGGCAGGAAGACATGATCGAAGACACGGCGCTGACGCTGGCAAAGGCGCGCGGCCTGATGCCGGCGCTGGCCGCCTGAGGAGACACCCCATGGCACTCGACAAAAGCACCATCGCCGCCCTGGCCGAGCACCTGGAGACCTGCGAACTGCAGGCGCGGGACACGCCCAAGATCACCGACGAACATCCCGGCATGGACTGGGACGACGCCTACGCGATCCAGGACGAGATCCTGCGCCGCAAGCTCTCGCGCGGCGCGCGCGTGGTCGGGCTGAAGGCGGGCCTGACCTCGCACGCGAAGATGAAGCAGATGGGCGTGGACATGCCGGTCTTCGGCTTCCTGGTCGACAGCTTCAGCCTGCCGGAGGGCGCCGAGGTCCGGATGAAGGAACTGATCCACCCCAAGGTGGAACCCGAGATCGCCTTCGTCCTGAAGCGGGCGCTGAAGGGGCCGGGCTGCCACATCGGCTCGGTGCTCGCGGCCACCGACTTCGTGATGCCGGGCATCGAGGTCATCGACAGCCGCTACCGCGACTTCAAGTTCGACCTGAAGAGCGTGGTGGCCGACAACACCTCGGCCTCGCGCTTCGTCGTGGGCGGGCGCGCGGCCTCGCCGCAGAGCGTGGACCTGCGCACGCTCGGCGTGGTGATGGAGAAGAACGGCCAGGTCGTGTCGCTCGGCGCCGGTGCCGCCGTGCTGGGCCATCCGGCCGCGGCGGTGGCGATGCTCGCCAACCACCTGGGCCGTCGCGGGCAGGAGATCCCGGCCGGCAGCGTGATCCTGTCGGGCGGCGTCACCGAGGCGGTGGCGGTCGAGGCCGGCGACCACGTCAGCCTGCGCATCCAGCACCTGGGCAGCGTGTCGCTGCGTTTCGTCTGAAGGGAGAACCGACATGCCGTTCGCACAGATCTACATGATCGAGGGCCGCACCGCCGAACAGAAGAAGGCGGTGATCGAGAAGGTGACGCAGGCGCTGGTGGAAGCCGTCGGCGCGCCGAAGGAGAACGTTCGCGTCTGGATCCACGACGTGCCCAAGGAGAACTGGGGCATCGCCGGGGTCAGCGCGAAAGACCTCGGGCGCTGACGGGGCCGCGCGGGCCCTCTCGCCGCGCCGATTGACGTCGAGGCGCGGCGAGTCCATATTGGCGCGAGGAGCCGATGCCGCCATGCCTGCTGTTCGTCCCGCCGCGGTTGCTGGGATGTTCTACGCCGAGGACGCGCGGCAGCTCGGGCGACAGGTTCGCGATTGCCTCGCCGCCGCGGCCGTCTCCGGTCTGGCGGCCGGCGAGGCGGCGGGATTTCCCAAGTTGCTCATCGTTCCGCATGCGGGCTATCGGTATTCCGGGGCCATCGCGGCACAGGCCTATTTCCGCCTGGCGCCATGGCGCGAGCGGATCAGCCGCATCGTGCTGATGGGTCCGGCCCATCACCATGGCGTGCGCGCGCTCACGGCGCCGGTGGCGGACGCCTTCGACACGCCGCTCGGCCGTGTCGCCCTGGACCAGGTCGCGCTCGCCACCCTCGGCGACCTGCCGCAAGTCGCGCGCGACGACCGCCCGCACGCTTTCGAGCACGCGCTGGAGGTGCAGCTTCCGTTCCTGCAGACGATGCTGGATTCGTTCGCGCTGGTGCCGCTGCTCGTCGGCAACGCCGGGGCCGCCGAGGTCGCGCAAGTGCTGGAGCGCCTGTGGGGCGGAGACGAGACGCTGATCGTCATCAGCTCCGATCTCTCGCACTACCTGCCCCATGCGCAGGCGCAGGCCCGCGATCGCGAGACGGTGCGCCGCATTCTCGATTTCGACGGCGCCCTGGATCCGGAGGAGGCCTGCGGCGCGCTGGCGATCAACGGCGCGCTGCGGGCGGCCCGCCATCACCGCCTGATGCCGAGGCTGCTGGACCTGCGCAACTCCGGCGACACCGCGGGAGACCGCCGCCGCGTCGTCGGCTATGCCGCGATCGCGTTCGAGGCGCAGGCATCATGAACACGGCCTGGCCCCAGGACCCGGGCGACACGGCGTACCCGGCACGCTGGTGGCACCGGCTCGACGACGGGCGCATCCAGTGCGACCTGTGCCCGCGCGACTGCCGGCTGCACGAGGGCCAGCGCGGCTTGTGCTTCGTGCGCCAGCGGGTGGACGATGCGATGGTGCTGACGACCTACGGACGCAGCTCTGGCTTCTGCATCGACCCGATCGAGAAGAAGCCCCTGAACCATTTCCATCCCGGCTCCAGCGTGCTCTCGTTCGGCACCGCGGGCTGCAACCTGGCGTGCAAGTTCTGCCAGAACTGGGACATCTCGAAGAGCCGCGAGATGGATCGGCTCATGGACACCGCCTCGCCGCGACGCATCGCCGAGCTGGCGCGCGAGCGGGGCGCGCTGAGCGTGGCCTTCACCTACAACGACCCGGTGATCTTCGCCGAGTACGCGATGGACACCGCCGATGCCTGCCATGCGCTGGGCCTGTTCAGCGTCGCCGTGACCGCGGGCTACATGCACGCCGAGCCGCGGCGCGCGTTCTATGCCAGGATGAACGCGGCCAATGTCGACCTCAAGGGCTTCACCGAAGACTTCTACTTCCGGCAGACCGGGGCGCACCTCGCGCCGGTGCTCGACACGCTGCAGTACCTGCGCCACGAGACGACCTGCTGGTTCGAGATCACGACGCTGCTGATTCCCGGCCTCAATGACAGCGATGCGGAGATCGAGGCGATGAGCCGCTGGCTCGCGGACCACCTCGGCCCGGACGTGCCGCTGCACTTCACGGCCTTCCACCCGGACTACAAGATGACGGAACTGCCGCCGACGCCGCCGGCCACGCTCAGGCGCGCCCGCGCCATCGCGCTGCGCAACGGCTTGCACCATGTCTACACCGGCAATGTGCACGACGTGGAGGGCGGCACGACCTTCTGCCCCCACTGCGGCGCGCCGCTGGTGCGCAGGGACTGGTACGCCGTGCTGGCGTGCGAACTCGATGCGCGTGGCGAATGCCCGCACTGCGGCACGAAGATCGCCGGGCGCTTCGGGGCCTTCGACGGCGGCTTCGGGCGGCGGCGAATTCCGGTGCGGGTGGCGGCCGCTTCGCGGTAGCCGGTCCTGTCGGTGCTTCTGCCTCCAGAGCGAGCCTGTCAGCGTTGCCGACCGTTGATCACATTCATCAAGACGTGCGGCTGAAGCGGCTTGCCCAGGTGCTCGTCGAAGCCCGCTTCCAAGGCCCTGGCACGGTCCTGGGGCCGCGAGAATGCCGTCAGCGCGACGGCGTAGAGCGGGGTCGAACCCTGCGACTCGCCGTGTTGCCGCGCCAGCCGGATCAGTTCATAGCCGTCACGTCCCGGCAGTCCGATATCGCTCACCAGCACCTCGGGCCAATGCTGTTGGATCAGTTGCATGGCGTCTTCGCAGTTCGCCGCCAGCCGGACGTGGGCGCCCGCGTCCGCGAGCACCATGGTGAGCATCTCGCTCGCGTCCGCGTTGTCCTCGACAACCACCACCTCGATCCCGTCCAGCACGCGACCGATGAGGAGCGCTGGTCGCGACTCCTGCCGTTCGCTCAGAACCAGCGAAGAACCGTCGCCCGGCACCACGATCAGGTCGACGCGCAGCGTGGCCCCTTTGCCGGCGCCTTCGCTGTCCGCCGTGACGCTGCCCTCGTGCAGCTCCGCCAGGTTCTTCACGATCGAGAGCCCCAGGCCGAGGCCTCCGTGGAAGCGGTTGTCGGGCGAGTCGCTTTGGGTGAAGCGGTCGAACAGATGGGCCTTGAACTCGGCGTCGATGCCACGGCCGAAGTCCTGCACGCAAAGCACCAGGTGATCCTCACTGCGCGCTAGGCTGATGCGGATCGACCCGCCCTCGTTCGAGAACTTGACGGCGTTCGACAACAGGTTCCAGACGATCTGCTGGAAGCGCGTGGGGTCGAGCCAGGCCGGCTGCTCGGCTTCCTCGTGCTCGAACCGGATGTCGAGGCGCTTGGACGCGATCGCCGCGCCCAGGGCCTCGATGGAGGAGGCGACAAGCGCCCGCGGTTCGCTCCATTCGGGGTACAGCCGAAGCTTCCCGGAGCTGATGCGCGAGACGTCGAGGATGTCGGAAATCAGGCGGGCCTGCGCCTTCACGCTGCGGTCGATCGCGGTCAGCCCCTTCTCGAGCAGGTCGGGCGAATGGTTGCGCGTCTTCAAGACGTGCACCCAGCCCCCGATGGCATTGAGCGGATTGCGCAACTCGTGCGAGAGGACGGCGACGAAATCGTCCTTGGTACGGCTGTGCCGTTCCGCCGCCGCGCGCGCCGCCTGCTCGCGTTGCAGCACTTCCAGGCGACGTGCCTCGAGCTCGAAGCGTTCCGAGACATCGAGCGCGATGCCGATGCGCAATCCGGGCTCGATGGGGGCCGACATCGTCCACTCCAGGCGCACCACGCTGCCGTCCCGCCGCCGCAGCGCGAACTCGGACTGCCAGGCGGCCGAGCCCTCGTGCGCGCCGGCGGTCTTCTCGCGCACCAGGTCCTCCCACTCGTCGGATGCGAAGGCAGCCACCGCTTCGCCGATGATTTCCTCGCGGGCGCGGTGCAGCATGGCGAGCATGGTCGGGTTGACGTCGACGAAGCGACCGGCATCGTCGATCAGCGCCATGCCGGTGGGGGCCTGGGTATAGATCGCGCGGAAGCGCGATTCGCTGCTGCGCAGCCGGTCTTCCGCCATGCGGGCGCGGATGAGCGCCTGCAGCGTCGCGATCAGCATCGCCGGCTCGACAGGGTGCACCAGGTAGGCATCGGCGCCGGCATTCAAGCCCGTGACCTTGTCCTCGTTGCGCACGAAGGCCGCCGACAGGTGGATCACCGGCAAGGTCGCCATGGCCGGGTCGGCGCGGATCGTCCGGCACACCTCGAAGCCGTCGATGTCGGGCAGATGCACGTCGAGAACCACCGCCGACACCTGGGTGGCGGCCAGGTCGAGCGCCTCGCGCCCGGTGCCGGCCTCGGTGGTCAGGAACCCCGCGGCGCGGATCACGCGTGCCGTCGAATACCGCGTGGCGGGGTTGTCGTCGACCACCAGCACGGTGTGGCGGCCACGGTCGATGGTGGTGTTGATGACGTTGGAGACCATCGCACTCAGTCCTTCTCCGGCGTCTCGGAGCGCTTCAGCTGGACCGGCAGGATCACCGAGAACACCGAGCCCTTGCCAAGCTCGCTGGCGATCTTCACCTCCCCGCCGAGCAGCTGCGCGAGGTGCTTGCTCAGCGAGAGGCCGAGGCCTGTGCCGCGCAGGCGCTTCTGAAGCGGCGAATCGACCTGCGTGAAGTCGTCGAACACGGCCGCATGATGCTCGCGCGCGATGCCGATGCCGGTGTCCGACACCGAGAAGCGCACGAAGTCGCCGTCCAGCCTCGTCGCCGACACGCGCACTTCCCCCTGCAAGGTGAACTTGAGCGCGTTCGAGATGAAGTTGCGCAGAATCTGCGAAAGCTTCCGGTCGTCCGTGAAGAGCCGCGGCAGTTCATGCGGCTCCTCGAAGATCAGCGCGGTGTCGGGATTGGTGACCATGGGCTTGAACATGCCCCGCAGCGCCGTGAAGAGGTCGACCATCTCGAACCAGGCAGGGGAGATCTCGAGCCGGCCCGCCTCGATCTTGGCGAGGTCGAGCAGGTCGTCGACCAGGTCGGCGAATTCGGCGGCACTCGTCTCGATGAACTTCACCTGGCGCTCTTGTTCGGACGTGAGCGGGCCGTCGACCCGGTCGACCAGGAGCCGCGTGATGCTGCGGATGGAGTTGATCGGGGTGCGGAACTCGTGGCTCATGTAGGCGAGGAAACGGCTCTTGAGTTCCGTCGCCTGCTTGAGCTGCTCGGCCTGCGCGTCGAGTTCGGCATAGAGCGCCACCACGCCGCGGTTGGTCTCCTCGAGTTCCGCGCGCAGCTCGTTCGCTTCCTGGCGACTGGCGGCCAGCGCGGAGGGATCGTCGCCGGGCGGAGCGTTCGAAGGCGGGTTGATTTCGGGTGTCATGTCGCTAGTCCAGTCGCCGCAGCACGACGACGGTCGCGTCGTCCCGCTGCCGCGTGTGGTCGCGCAACAGGATGGCCGCCACCAGGGCGGGGTCCTTCTGCAGCACCGGCAGCAGGCGCTCGCCCCGCCAGCGCGTGTCGATGCCGTCGCTGTGAATGATCACCAGGGCATGCGCTGGGAGCGCCATTGAACTCTCCTCGGGTCGTCGAATCTGGAGGCCGGCCGTGCCGTGCTGCGTGATGATCGCCTTGTCGAACACGCCCGAGAACACCCGGCCGACCACGTTGCCGGCGCCGGAGTAGCTCAAGGTCGAGGCCCCGGCGTCGATCCGGACCGCGCAGACGGCCGCGCCGCGCGTCGTCTGCAGTGCCAGGTGCGCTTTCTGCACCAGCTCGCGCGGCGCCGCCGACGGGTCGAGGGCAAACGCGGCGGTGGCCGCCAGAGAGGCCTTCGCGGCCTCCGGGCCATGGCCGAGGCCGTCGGCGAGCATGAGGCTGATCCGCATCCCGTCGCGGCCGGCGGACCAGGCATCGCCGCACACCGTTTCACCCGGTGCCGGCAGCCGCACGGCGCCGATCAGCACCGCGGGCTCGCCGGCCTGCGCGCCGTCGGGCGCGCCCGGCCGGCGAACGCGCGCGACGCTCACGGTGCCATGCGGCACGGACGAATGAATATCGAAATCGTCGGCCAGTCGCCGTATGGCGCCCAGGCCGGTGCCGGGCGTGCCGCCGGAAGACTGTCCGTCCTGCATCGACAGCGGCAGGTCGGCGATGCCGGGCCCTTCGTCGATGGCGATGATCTCGACGTCGCGGGCCTCGGGGCGCGCGGCGATCAGCAGCCGGCCCTTGCTCGCATGCCGCTGCAGGTTGGTCCCGAGTTCGGTCACGACCAGCGCCAGGCGGCCGGCATCGACCTCGGAGAACCCCAGCCCGGACGCCAGCAGCGCGGCATGGCGGCGCGCTTCCCCAACCCGGCTCGCGTCGTCGATGGGGAAGGCCTTGTGGGTCCAGCCGGCGATTACTTCCACTTGGTGATGCTCACGCGGGTGCCCTCGCCGAAGACCGAGTGAACGTCGAAATCATTGACCAGGCGCTTGCTGCCGGGCAGGCCGAAGCCCATGCCGGTGCCGGTGGTCCAGCCGTCGGTCAGCGCCAGCGCAAGATCGGCGATGCCCGGCCCACGGTCCTCGAAATGCAGTTGCAAGCCGCGCCTGCCATTGCGTTCCACGAACGCCCAACGCATGGTCCCGCCGCCGCCGTGGATCAGCGTGTTGCGCGCCAGCTCGCTGGCGGCGGTGATCATCTTGGTCTGGTCGACCAGCGACAGCTTGAGCTCCTGGCAAAGCGTGCGCACCATCTGCCGGCTGGCGACGATGTTCTGCTCCGATTGCAGGGGCAGCGCTCCGGTGGGCTCAGCAGCCAAGAGAGGGCTCCTCGCGAGCGCGCTGGAGCAGTTCCATGCCGCGCTCGACGTTGAGCGCGGTCCGGACGCCTTCGAGCGACAGGCCCAGCTCGACCAGCGTGATGGCCACCGCGGGCTGCATGCCGACGACCACCGTCGTGGCGGAGAGGATGCGGGCTATGCCCGAGATGCTGGTCAGCATGCGGCCGATGAAGGAATCGACGATCTCGAGCGCGGAGATGTCGATCATCACGCCCGAAGCAGCGGTCTTGGCGATCCGCTCGGCAAGATCGTCCTGCAGAGTCAACGCGGTCTGATCCTGCATGTCGACCTGGATGGTCACCAGGAGGGTCTCGCCGATGCGCAGGATGGGGATGCGGTCCATGGCGGCCTTACTTGTCGCGCGAAATGCGCCAGCCCGTCCGCTGAAGCGCGAGCGCGAGCGCATCGGCCAGCGTGGCCTTGGTACTGACCCCTTGGAGGTCGATGCCGAGGTGCACGATCGTCTGCGCGATCTGCGGGCGAATGCCGCTGATGATGCAGTCCGCCCCCATGAGGCGGATGGCGGTGACGGTCTTGAGGAGATGCTGCGCCACCAGGGTATCGACCGTCGGCACGCCGGTGATGTCGATGATCGCCAGCGCCGAGCCGGTGTCGACGATGCGTTGCAGCAGCGCCTCCATGACCATCTGTGTTCGGCTGCTGTCGAGCACGCCGATCATCGGCACGGCCAGCACCCCTTCCCACAGCTTGACGACCGGTGTCGACAGCTCGAGAAGCTCGTCCTGCTGGCGCCGGATGATGTCCTCGCGCGCCTGCTGAAAGGTCGACGCCGTGTGCTGGGCGAACCTGTCGACCATGGTCGAGAGGGCCCAAAGCGCGGGCGCCATCGACTCGGGCTGTTCGCTCAGTCGCCTCTGCAGCGCGGCAAACAAGGGCTTCTTGAACGCCAGCACGAAGACGCTGGTCTCGCCCGCCGACTGTCCCTGCGCCGCCCTTGAGCCCGACAGCGTGGACAGCACGTCGCGCAGCGCCGCCCATTCGGCGGCTTCGAGGCTCGAGGGATCCGCGCCAGCCTGCAGGCCGTCGCGCAGGTTGCGCAGGAGTTCGGAAGCCTCGGATTGCATCGCGCGGCGGCTGCGGCCGTCCGTGGCCGGAAGTTCGCCCAGCCATTCTTCGACGAGACTGCTTTCCTCTTCCTGCAAGGCACCCAGGAGGGCCTCGAAATCGTTCTTCATGTCTTTCCTCTGCAGGAGCTTGCGCCTGCGCGGCTGGTTCGCACCCTGTCTTCGGCAAGGGTGGACAGCGCAAAAAATCGGCAGATCGGCGATCTGCCTGTGCTGGATGGTATCGACTGCGCCGGCGCCTCCCGCGGCCGCGGCGTCGATTTCAAGGATCGCCTACGCCTGCGCGGCGCCCAGGCCTACAGGCGGCGATGCGCCGACTTGATCCTCAAGGCGCGTCGCGCCAGCAAGCGCCCCGGGCTGCCGGAGCTGCGATTTGCGACTGCGCAGAAAGTCAGCGCAGCCCGACAACACCCACCTCGACCCGGCGATCGGGCTGCAAGCAGGCGATCAACGCGGCGCTCGGCTTGCTGCCCTTGCACTCGCCGGCCTTCGTGACCGGCGCCGTGCTGGCCTTGCCCGTTGCCATGATCTTTCCTGGATCGATGCGAGCGGACTGCGCAAGATAAGCCTTGACGGCTTCGGCACGTTGCACGGACAGCCGCTGATTGTGGGCGACGGCGCCGAGACGGTCGGTATGACCTTCGACCGTGATCACATCGAACTGGGTCTGGGCGAGTTCCGCGCCGAACCGGTCGAGCGCGACCTTGCCGGGCGGCGTGACTTCGGACCGGTCGAAGCCGAACAGCGAATCGGCCGAGAAGCTGACCCGGCGTACCGGGGCAGCCGCAACGGGCGCGGCCGGCACCGCCGCCGCCGGGGCGGGCGCGGGCTCCGCCGGCGCAGCCGCCAAACTGCGCACGGGCGCGGCAGCGGGGCGACCGAATGGAAAGACCAGGCTGACCGTGGCCGCGTTGATGTCGCCGCGGTTGCCCACGGCATCATTGACCCGGTAGCGTTCGAGCTCTCCGCGGATCAGGAAGCCGGGGCTGACCGCGTACTGGACGCCCACGCCGACCTTGAAGTTGGTCTCGCTGCTGCTGGGGTTCAAGGCCGTCAAGGCAACCGCGCCGCTGCGCGTGAAGGTGTCGCGCGTCTTGCCGTGTTGCACCCCCACCCGCCCGAGCAGCGACCAGCGCTCGTCCAGGGGAAGCGTGCCCACGAGGTCGAGGTTGAGGCCCTGGAACTTCGCCTGGCCCGTCAAGGTCCCGGCCGGCATCGTGGTGGCTGCGTACCCGAACTTGCCGAGATTGAAGTAGCCCGCTTCCAACGCCCAGTTCGGCGTGAACTGGTAGCCGCCGAAGATCTTGTAGGCGGTCGAACTCTCGTCGAGCGTCATGCGGGTGGTCGCAAGACCGGCGCCGCGCAAGCGCGCGACGATGCTCTCGTCGTCGATGCGGGCTTGCGAGGCGCCCAGCGAGACGCCGCCGTAGAAATAGGGCGAGTAGGGCGAGGCGAGCCCATCGCGGTTCTGGGCCAGGGCGGAGCCGGCGGCCACGCATCCAAGGCCGGTCAGGCCGATCATGCGCAGGACGTGTCGAGGTTTCATCGTTGCTCTCCGGAGGATGTGCGCGGCGTGGAGTCGAGCGAGGCAGGCGCGGGCGCTCACGGGGCCACCACCGTGGTGTTGACCATGGTCACCGAGGCGGAGAGGCCCAGGGCGCGTCCCGTCAGGACGGTCTGAGCGGTCTGACCGGCCGTGGAGATCGTCACGCCGGCGACGGCGATGATGGTGCCCACCATGCTGCTTCCGTCCTCGATGCGAGCGGCGCTGCCGACTTGCCAGAACACGTTCTGGGCTTGTGCGCCATTGGTCAGCAGCACCTGGCGGGGCGTGGCGCCCAGGCCGACGGTCAGAGCCGACGGCACCTGGAACACCCACACCGCATTCGGGTCCCCCTGTGCGTCCAGGGTGAGGTCGCCTGTCGTGATCGCGAAGCTGCCTCCCGCCGAGGTGTAGATCGCTGGCGGCAACACGCGTCCACCGAGTTGACCGGCGCCCGGGTCGCTTCCCGCCGGCAAGGCCGCCAGTTCGTTGTATGCCTGCCGGGCATCGGCCGCCGCTTGCGTGGCGATCGTCATGCCGGCGGCGGTTCCTGGCGCGGGAGGTGCGCAGAACACGGCGCCGTTGTTCACCGCGCCGATGTTCAGGGGCGTCTCCGTGTAGGTGTTGGAGGCATCGTGGAAGCCCGTGATCAGGGTGCATGCCGCGGTGGTTCCGAGCTTGCCGTTGACGACAGTGTTGACGCCCTGGTTGGTGACGCCGGCGCCCCCGCCGAAACCGCCGAACGAACTGGAGCTGCGCAGATTGACCGGGGCCACGCAGGCCTTGGCGCCTGTGGTGAAGCTCCAGACCACGTCGGCCAGCAGGGCCAGGCCGTCCTGGTCCTTGACGCCCGCGTTGCCCGATTTGACCGTCGCGACGAATGCGCTGCTGGCCGCGAAGCCCGCCGCCGCCGTCGGAACGAAGCGCGCCACGCGCGTCGCCGGGTCATAGCTGACGGTCCCGGGGACCGAGGCGCCGTTGCCCATCACCTGGAAGGTGTTGCCGTTGATGGTCGCCGCATCCATGGCCTTGTCGAAGGTGGCGCTGACGGTGGTCACCGGGCACAGACCCACGGCCCCGATGGATGGACTCACCGACGCGATCCTCGGAGCGACGGGCGCGACCTGCAATCCCCCAGCTCCCGCCCCAGCGGTCTGCCCGACGGCCGCCCCACCCAGGATCGGATCCATTCCGCCGCCACCGCCGCAACCGGCCAGGAAACAGGCCAGCAGCACCGGAATGGCCCGGGGAAATAATTTGAAATATGTAGGTAAATGGCTCATAAATAATATGTTCAGGAAGCGGTGCTGCAATTTGCTTGACGATTCAAGCTGGAACGGAAATTTCATCTTAGATGAAGAGCCGGGAAATAAGCGCGCATTGGAAATGAAATGGCGTCCCGTCCGACAAATGCATCGCGCAAGCAATGATTCCCGACCGCTCAGGGGAATTCTGCAATACAGGTCTGACGCCGGGAAGGGAAGAAAGACGACGCGGATTTCTCGCTATTGATTGGGGGCTATTTCCGTGCGGCAGAACCAATAGAAATAGCGTTGAGCCGCAGGCTGTTTCCACGGGGATGGCCGTTCGTATTTCCATCGGCTCGATTTGGATGGCTGATGGTCAATATCAAAATGGGCGCCGAACCAAGGCAATACAGAAATACCTGGTCGGCGCGCGGGGCGCGCTGCGCCGCAGGCCCGCGAAGATGGACCGCCTTCGGGCCGGCCTGGCGTGTGCCTTCCCGTGGCCGCACGAGCAGGTGGCGGTCTTGCTGGCAGCGGTTCCGGTGGCTTAATGCACAGAGACCGCAAGCCCGTGCCGGAGGGTTGCGTCCATGCCCCTGCCCGCAGGGTAAATTCCCCCGGACCGCCCGCCAACCGATCGTGTTGCGACTGTGTCATTTGTCCATCCGATCGGAGTGTGAAAGTCGATGAAGCTCAAGCTCATGCCGCGTCCCTGGCTCGCCGGCGCCGGTCGCCTCGCCGTGGCGCTCGTCGTCGTGTCGGCGTGGGTGCTGCCATGCGCCTCGCGCGCGGAGGCCGCGGGGCCGGTGTCGCTCGCGGAAGCGCGTCGGATCGTTGCCGAGGCGAGCAAGCACGGCGCCCCTTGGCGCGGCCCGCAATCCGGACCGCAGGCCCCGGGCGGCAAGACCATTGCGTTCGTCGCCGAAGACCTGCGCAACGGCGGCATCGTCGGGGTGGCGCAGGGCGTGCGCGAGGCCGCGCGCATCCTCGGCTGGAAGCTCAGCATCGTCGATGCCGGCGGCTCCGCGCCCGGCCGGGCGAAGGCCCTGGCAGCCGCGCTGGCCAGCGCGCCCGACGGACTCGTGCTGTGCGGGATGGACGCGCTCGAGAACGCGCCGGCGCTCGCGCCCTTCGCCGAGCGCGGCATTCCCGTCGTGGCCTGGCATGCGGGCTCCTCGCCGGGCCCGATCGGCGGGACGCCGGTGGCCATGAACGTGACCACCGATCCGCTCGAGGTGGCGCGCGTGACCGCGATGGCCGCGCTCGCCCAGTCCGAGGGCCGCGCCGGCGTGGTGATCTTCACCGACTCGCGTTTCCGCATCGCCAGCGCCAAGGCCTATGAAATGGCCGGGATCGTGCGGGCCTGCTGGGGCTGCACGCTGCTGGAGGTGCGCGACGTCCCGCTGTCGGAGAGCGACGAGCGGATGCCCGCGATCACGCAGGAACTGTTGCAGCGCTACGGCAAGCGCTGGACGCATGCGCTGGCGATCAATGACATCTACTTCGACTATGCGATCCCGACCCTGACCAAGGCCGGATTGAGCAGCGAGGCGCTGAGCCTGCTGTCGGCCGGCGACGGCAGCGCGCCGGCCCTCCTGCGCATCCAGGCCAGGACCTTCCAGACCGGCACCGTCGCCGAGCCGCTGAACCAGCAGGGCTGGCAGGTGCTCGACGAACTCAACCGCCTGTTCGCGCGCCAGCCGGTGAGCGGCTTCGTCGCGCCGGTGCATCTGGTCACAGCGGATAACATTGCCTTCGACGGGGGGCATCGCCTGCAGTACGACCCCGACAACGGGTACCGCGACATCTACCGACGCTTCTGGAAGCGTTGAGACTGGGCCGCCATGCTATCGATCTCGCACCGCTGGAGAGTACCGGCCTGGCTGCCATCCGCCTGGCTGCCGCGTTCGCTGCGCGGACAGTTCATGCTTGCGCTGTCGATCCTGTCGGCGCTGATGCTCGCCGGTGGGCTCGCCGCGGTCTACGCCTTGCGCACTTCCAGCGATGCGACCCATCAGCTCACGCAGGTGCGGCTCTCGCGCATGCAGGCCGCGCAGGACATGGTGGAGCGCACACTGCTGATCGAGCGCGAAACCGAACGCTTGCTGTCGACCGCCTCGCTGCCGAGGGTGCAATTGAGCTACGCCGCCATCGTGGAGCAGACCACGGTGCTGGACCGCGTGATCGCCGGGCTGGCGGTCGCCCACGACGATGTCGGCGTGCTGGACCTGTACCAGGCGAGCCAGCTGTTTCGCAACACGGCCAACGTCGTGGCGCAATTGCGCGAGAGCGAGTTGAAGACCGACCAGATGTTCACCCAGCTGCAGTTGAACTGGATCGGCAACCTCGAAGCCGACGGGGGCAAGGATGCGCCTTCGCTGGTGTTGCTGCTCTATAGCCTGCAGGGGGCCGACAGCCGCGCCGCCGTCGACAAGCTGCGCACCGAGTTCGCGCACCTCTCGCCCCTGGCGCGCGCGCGCCTCGATGGCGCGCGCAGTGCCCTGGCCACGCCGAGTTCATCCTCGGCGGGCGTGGCGGCGGCGGACAGGCACGATCCGTTCGCGGTGCGGCTCGCACAGATCCAGCAGCGCGAGGTGCTCGCCCGGTACCACGAGCAGCTGTCGAGCCAGGCGGAGGCGATGGTGGCGGCCGCGCGCGTGCGCTCGGAATTCTTCGACGGCGACTACCGTGCGGCCGTGCAGCGCCTGGTCGAGGCATCCAGCCACCAGCAGAACTGGGTGCTGACGCTGCTGGCGACGAGCCTGCTGTTCGCCTGGCTGGTGGTCGGCGTCTTCCTGGGCCGCCATCTCCTGGGCCGCCTGCAGCACGTGAGCCGCTACCTCCAGTGGCACGGCAGCGCCGATACGCCGCTCGAAGAGCTGGTCCGGGGGCGCGACGAGATCGGCGACATGGCGCGCGCCGTGGACCGATTCCTCAGCGACCGCGCGCAGCTGCAATCGCGAACCACGGAGCTGTTCCTCACCAAGCAGCACCTGGTCGAACAGGGGCAGGTCCTCGAAATGATCGCGGCGGGCAAGCCGCTGGCGGACATTCTGGACCGGCTGACGCTGTCGATCGAAGCCCAACTGGAGGGCATCCAGGGCTCCATCCTGCTGCTCGACCTCGACGGGCTGCACCTGCGCCACGGCGCGGGGCCCAGCCTGCCTCCAGCCTACGTGCGGGCGATCGACGGCGTTCGCATCGGTCCGAAGGTCGGCTCCTGCGGCACGTCCGTCTATCGCCGCGAGGCGGTCATCGTGTCGGATGTCCAGGCCGATCCGCTGTGGGAGGACTATCGCGAACTGGCGGACCTTCACGGCTTGCGCTCCTGCTGGTCGGCGCCGATCCTGTCGCATCAGGGGACGGTGCTCGGCACCTTCGCGATGTACTCGGCGACCGTGCGCACCCCGGGCGCCGGCGAGCGGAAGTTGATCGAGCTGGCCACCCGCATCGCCGGCATCGCGATCGAGCGCCATCGCTCGGAAGAGCGCATCCGCCACATGGCGTACCACGACGAACTGACGGGGCTGCCGAACCGCCTGCTGCTCAACGACAGGCTGACGCAGGCCCTGATGCAGGCGCGCCGCACGGGGCGTTCGATGGCCTTGCTGTTCGTCGACCTCGACGGCTTCAAGTTCATCAACGACAGCTTCGGCCATGCGGTGGGCGATGCGGTGCTGGTCGCGGTGGCCGAGCGGCTCGCGAGCGTGGCGAAGGAGGGCGACACCGTGGCCCGCCTGGGTGGCGACGAGTTCGTGCTGATGCTGCTCGACCTGGACGGCGGCGACGATGCCGTCGGCGTGGCGCAACAGGTGCTGAGCGCGCTGGCGCTGCCCTTGCGCATCGAGCCTCGCAGCCTGCACGTGAGCGCCAGTATCGGGATCAGCGTCTACCCGGGAGACGGCAGCGACAGCGAGACACTGCTCAGGCACGCCGACGTCGCGCTCTACCGCGCCAAGCAACAGGGCCGCAACGGTTACCAGTGCTACACCGAGAGCATGGGCCAGGAGGCCCGCAGCGACACGGAGCTGCGCGCGGCGCTCCAGCACGCGCTGCAGGAGCGGCAGTTCGAGCTGTACTACCAGCCGCAGATCGACCTGCGGACCGGGCGCATGAGCGCGATGGAAGCGCTGGTCCGATGGCGGCATCCCGAGCTCGGGGCGGTTTCCCCGGCCCGCTTCATTCCATTGGCCGAGGAGACGGGACTGATCGTGCCGATCGGCGAGTGGGTGCTGCGCAGCGCCTGCGCGCAGCTGAAGGCGTGGCATGAGGCGGGGCATCCGGGCCTGGTGGTCGCGGTCAACCTGTCGGCCCGCCAGTTCCAGGGGCAGGACGTGGCCAAGCTCGTGCGCCGCGTGCTCGCCGACTGCGCGCTGCCGGCCGGGTGCCTGGAACTGGAGCTGACGGAGAGCGCGCTGATGCTCGACACCGGCTCGATCCTGCAGACACTCATCGAGCTCAAGGCCATGGGCGTGGGCCTGGCGCTGGACGATTTCGGGACGGGCTATTCCAGCCTCAGCCACCTCCGGCGCTTCCCGATCGACGCGATCAAGGTCGATCAGTCCTTCACCTTCGACGTGACGATCAGCGAAGAGGCGGCATCGATCACGCGCGCGATCATCGCCATGGCCCGCTCGCTGGGCGTGAAGACGGTTGCCGAAGGCGTGGAGACCGAGGCGCAGCTGCGCTTCATGGCCGCGCATCGCTGCGACAGCGTGCAGGGCTACTACTTCAGCCGGCCGCTGCCGGTGGCCGACATGAGCGCGCTGCTTTCGGAGAACCGGGGCTGGATACCGCCGGACCTGGTCGAGTCGGCCCTGAGCGCGGATCGGGTCCTGGTGGTCTGAACCGGGTGCGAGCGGGTGCCGAGGGCGCCGTGGCGCCGCGTGGCGAGAGCCGATAGCATCCGGGGATGTGCAGTCATTACCAGGCCGAGAAGCGCCGCAAGCAGCTCGAGAAACGCGGCATCCACCTGCCGCCCGACTGGGAACCGCCGCCTGGCGGCATGCACATCTACCCGACGCAATTGGCGCCCTTCATTCGCCGGCCGCCCGAGCGGGATTCGGGCGACGAAGCCGTGCCGGCGCTGGAAATGGTGGAGGGGCATTTCGGCCTCCTGCCCGGCTTCGCCAAGGACGCCGGCTACGGCAAGAACACCTACAACGCGCGCACCGAGACGGTCGACCAGCTCGCCAGCTTCAAGCATGCCTGGGCCAAGGCGCGCCACTGCATCGTGCCCTGCGAGGCCATCTACGAACCGGACTGGCGCACGGGCAGCCACATCCCGACGCGCTTCACCGCCGCGAACGACGAAATGCTGGGCGTCGCCGGGCTCTGGGCGCCGTGGAAGAACCCGGCGACCGGGCAGTGGGCCAACAGCTTCTGCATGCTGACGATCAATGCCGACGATCATCCGCTGTTCAAGCAGATGCACAGGCCCGACCCCAAGCGTCCCGCGCACATGCAGGACAAGCGCATGGTCGTGATCCTGCCCGAGGGCGCCTACGAGGCCTGGCTGGACGCGCCGGCCCAGCAGTCGATGGAGTTCATGCGGCAGTACCCGGCCGATCGCCTGCTTGCCACGCCGGAGCCCTTGCCCCCGAAGTCATCGAAACCATCGAAGCCGTCGAAGCCGTCGAAGGCCGGGCCTGCGCGCGACGATCAATTGGGGCTGCTGTGACTCACCAGAGCAGCAGGACGGCCCGGCCGGCGCGTTCCCGCCATTGCGCGAAGCCCTGCTGATCGTGAAGATCCCGTGCCAGCTGCCGCAGCGGCGTCATGAAGTCGCGCCCGGTCGCGGCCAGCGTGACCAGGCCGGCAGGGTGCCGCAGGCGCTCCGTGGTCACCATGCCGATCCACAAGGGGCGGGTTGCCCCTGCGCCGTCGTTGTCCCCGACGACATAGGGCGACGGCCACAGGCGCAGCACGATGCGTTCGTCGGCGTTCAGCACCTTCATCGACGTCATCCCTTGCGGCTGGCCATTGTCGAGCTTCGGCAACACGGCAAGCGCCTCGATCGGCGTGTTCGGCATCAGCCACACCAGCGCCGTCCCGGCGGACCAGGGCGGCGGGGCGCGCCATCCCGCCCTGATCAGGGCGTCCGCGATCTCCTGCGCGGTGCCCGCCCATTGAACTGACAGCGGCTCTTCGGCATCGCCCCCGAGGTCGGTCCGGGTGGCGGCAAGTCCGCGCCACCCCTGCGCCCGCCAGTCGCTGACGAGGACCGCATCGTTTCGCGGGCGATAGGCGTAGCGGGCCAGATCGCGGGGGTGATATTCGGCGACCACCCAGCCACCGGCGAGCGCCATGGTCAGCAGGGCGACCGCCGACAGCCCCAGGGCCGGCACCTCCTCGTGCCGCACATGGTGGATGTACGCGATGCCCAGCAGCGCCACCCAGGCAAGGCCCAGGCTCAGGCTCGCGAGCACGTCCGAGAACCAGTGCGCGCCCAGGTACAGGCGCGAGAACGCGATCAGCGCAATGACCACCACCGCCGCCAGCGTGATCGCGATCTTCGCCGCGACCGGCCTGGCGCGTGCCAGCAGGAAGGCCAGGAAGCCGTAGACCACGATGTTCATCGCGGCATGGCCGCTGGGGAACGAATAGGGGTCGATGCCGCTGTAGATCTCGGTGGGACGCGCGCGCTCGAGGGTGAACTTCAGCGTCCAGACGAGCGCCTGGGCGAAACCGGCGGCCGCGAGCCAGTACGCCAGCGTGCGCCAGCGGCGCCTTGCCGCGAGCCACAAGGACACGGCGGCGATGACCGCAACCACGACGGGTGCGCCGCCGAACTCGGTGGCGGCGACCATGAAGCTGTCGCCCCAGGCCGTGCGATGGCTCTGCAGCACCGCGTGGACGCCTCGGTCGAACTGCACGAGCGGGTCCTCGGACAACACGTCCTCGAGCACGCCGAAGAACAGCCACGCGCTGCCGATCAGCGCCAGCGCGGTGACCAGCAGGACCTTCTGCTCGGGGCGGGTGGGATCGAAGAGCGACAGGGCGATGCGCGTGGGCAGGTCCGATCGTGTGCGGCCCCAGGCCACGGAGCGGTCTCGCCAGGCCACGATGCGCGGACGTGCCTGGCGGACCAGGAAGGCGACGGCCCGGACGATGAGCCACAAGGCCGCGGCAAGCAGGAGCAGCAGAAGCGCAAGGCGCGAACTCACGGCGCCGGCCATCTGAAGCGAGGCACCGAACAGGAAACCCGGAACCAGGTGCACCGCTGCCCACGGCAAAGCCGACAGGAAGTTGAAGCTGAAGAACTGCGCGGCCGGAAGACCCGCCATGCCGGCGATGACCGGCACGATGGCGCGCAGCGGACCGAGGAAGCGGGCCAGGAACACGCTGCCGCGGCCATGCTTCGCGAAATAGGCTTGCCCGCGGTCGAACAGGGCGGGGTGAGCCTGGATCGGCCACTGCGCGCGAATCCGGTCGCGATAGCGCCGGCCGAACCAGTAGCTGAGGCCGTCGCCGGCAATCGCGCCGCTGACGGCGGCGGCGGCGGTCGACACCGGTTCGAGCGCCTGCAGGCCGACGAGCATGCCGCCGATGAAGACGATCGAACTGCCGGGAACGATGGTGCCGATCACGACCAGCGACTCCAGCATGGCCGCGGCGAAAACCGCGGCGAGCGCCAGTTGCGGGTGCGCGGAGAAGTAGCCGATCAGCGATTGAAGATGTGATTCCACCAGCGCGCGATTGTCGACGCCCTGGCCGCTTTCGGCTGATCGATCGGCGGCCGCTCAGGGCCGCCGGGGGCCGGCCGCGGGGCCGGCCTTGTCTGTCAGCGCCAGTCGTAGTGGCCGCGCATCTGGTGGCGGCCTTCGCGGTGGGCCGGCACCCAGACCTTATGCCTGCGGTGAGGCTGCGCCATGGGGCGCATGATCGCCGGGGGCGCCGCTTCGTGGCGGTTCATCTCGTTGCCGCCCCTGTCGCGCTGTTCCATCGCGCGCTGCACCAGGGCACTGTGCTCCCTGTCGCGGTCTTCGCGCGAGGGCTGGGCGGGCTGGCTGAACGCAACGACGGACATTGCGCAAGTCGCGAGGGCGAGGAGGACCTTCTTCATGCTTGTTTCCTTTGGCGCACCGAAAGTGGCGCGAAAGGAGAGTAGACCGGCACGGCGCCTCACCGCCTGTAGGCCGTGGGGCTTTTCACGAGCAGGCCGCCGAGCCGGCGGGCCTGCCCGGTCAACGGCCTTCTTCGAGATAGCGATGGACCGCCAGGGCGGCGGTCGCGCCCTCCGCAGCGGCGGTCGCCAGCAGGAACGACGAGCCCGCGCGGATGTCGCCCGCGGCGAAGATGCCGGGCACCCCGGTTCGCATGTGCGCATCGGTTGCGATGCGGCCCTCGGGATCGCGCCCGAGCAAGGGGCCCGGGAACGCGGAGTCGGCCACCAGGCCGGCGTAGACGAACACGCCCTGCACCGCCAGGACCCGCGAGGCGTCTCCCGCCGTTGTCAGCCGGACGCCGCAGACCCCTTGCTCGCCGAGGATCTCGGCCACCGTGCTGCGCGGGAGCAGGGTCACGTTGGGCATGGCGGTGAGCGCCTCGACCAGATAGTGCTGGGCGCGCGGCCGTTCCTCGCGGAACACCAGCGTCACGGCCCGCGCATGCGCGGCGAGGACGGCCGCCTCGCTGAAGGCCGAGTCGCCGCCACCCACCACGCACAGGTCCTCGCCCCTGAACAGCGGCCCGTCGCAGGACGCGCAATGAGAAACACCGCGGCCCTCGAATGCATGCTCGCCGGGAACGTCCAGCCGGCGGCGCGCGGAACCCGTGGCCACCAGGACGGCGCGCGCGGAGATCTCCTCGCCGCCGCAACGCAGCACGAAGCGCCCATTCGCGCGAGGCTCGATGGCCTGCACCTCGTCGAGCATGAACTCCGCGCCCGCGGCTTCGGCCTGCTCCTGGAGCAGCGGCCCCAGGTCGAATCCGCTGATGCCTTGAGGGAAGCCGGGGTAGTTGGCGATGCGCTCGACGTTCATCACCTGGCCGCCGGAGCCCATGCGCTCGATCACCAGGACGTCCAGGCCTTGCTGAGCGGCGGTCAGAGCGGCTGTCAAGCCTGCCGTGCCGGCGCCGATGATCGCGAGATCCGTCTCGCGCATCATCGCCACTCGTCCACCGAAGCGGTCGCCTTGTGGTGCGCGCCCATGATCTGCCAGTAGCCGTTGGCCTCGCCGCCGACGACCACCACGTTGATGTCCTTCTCCTCGAACATGCGCACCGGCGTGTCGGCGGGCACGTCCAGGTAGGCGGCCTTGGGCGACTCGCCGAAGGTCGCGCGCGTGTGGATGTAGTTCTGCACCAGCTGCAGGTCCCAGTATCGGCCGGCCGGCATCTCGGCCGTCTCGTGCAGCCAGCGGATGAGCTTGGCCTTGGTGTCGAAGCCGCCGCGGTCGATGAACTGCCGCGCGGTGATCGGGTCGAGCAGCAGCACCGGCGCCGTGATGGCGTCCGTGCCCAGCAGCATGTCGCGCACGTGCTCGCGCCAGTGCTCCTTGCGCAGGCCCAGGCCGAAGGTGGTGGAGCGGCAACCGTGGAAGACCGTGACGGTGCTCGTGTCCTTGTCGAAGCCCTTCTGCACATGCAGCGCCTCCCAGGGGCTGCGTTCCTCGTTCTCCGCGAAGGTGATGCCGTTGTAGGTGTAGTTGTTGCCGATCGATCCCATGAAGGTCTCGTTCGGCACCGATCCGCCCTGCAGGTTCTGCGACAGCAGGCCGTAGGCGCGGCCGATGGTGGCATTGGCGTGGTTGTAGGGGCCCATCGCGCCGATGCCGCAGTTCATGCCGATCTCCTGCCGGATCGGGCCGTTGACGACGGTCATCACGGAGGCCGAGCTGGAGGTGCTGCCGCGCGCGGAGATGCCGGTGGCGGCGAGCGCCAGGATGATCGGGAAGTACTCGGGCCTGGCACCGGCCATGACGGCATTCACCGCCACCTTCTCCACCGTGTATTCCCACAGCCCGCGGTTGGGCGTGGGCTGCATGCGGCCCACCACTTCGTCCGGGCGCCGCCGGGTGCCGGCGAGCATCGCGGCCACGCGCGCCTCGGTGGGCAGGACGATGGGGAGGTGGTCCGTCCAGAGATTGCGCTCGAACAGGGCCCGCAGGTTGTCCTCGGTGTCCGGCGCCTCGTGGCGCGGCGTGGTGCGCGCATAGGCTTCCTCTCCCGCCAGAGAGGCCGCCAGACCCTGCGTCAGCGCGGCCACGATCTCCTGCATGACGGGCTTTCCCGTGTACGGGTCCTTGCCTTCCACGTAGGCGCGCAGCTCGGCTTCGGACTTGCCCATGACGGGCTGAGGCACGAAGACCAGCGGCGCCTGCGGCAGGCCGCCCATGCGCACCACCGACTGCACCACCTTCACGAACTTGTCGGTGTGCAGGGCGACCGTCGGCACGCCGTACTGGGTCTCCAGGGTGATCGCATGCGTGGACACGGCCGGCGCGCAGGTGCTGCAATGGCCCACGCCGAGGATGGCCGCGTGGCCCTGGGTCTTGATTTCGTTCCACAGCGCGGGGTCGTCCTTGCCGTAGTAGCTGGCCATCTGCACCAGCTTCGTCTTCACGCCCGGCATGTGCGCCTCGAACCACAGCTTCACCTGCTTGAGGAGTTCCACCGAATCATCGAAGCGGCTGTCGATGAGGTAGATGGTCTTGCCGTCCAGGCTGGACAGGCGCGGCGCCGGCTGCTTGCGCGTGATCCGGGGCGGGTAGCCCACCGGGTTGTGCACCGTGAGCATCGGCGCGGCTTGATAGTCCTTGACAGGGGTCAGCATGAGGTCGTGTTCTCCAGGAAGTGATGGGTGCGTAGCAGCCGCCGGTCCGGCGCGGGGTGCGTCGAATCGATCGGTGTCATCGCGATGAAATCGGCGCGGCCCGACGCCAGGGATACCGCGGAACCGGCTTTGCCGGGCCGCCGGTATCGCCCCCTTGAGGGGGAGGCGCCGCAGGCGCTTCGGGGGTGTGCGGATACCGCGGAACCGGCTTTGCCGGGCCGCCGGTATCGCCCCCTTGAGGGGGAGGCGCCGCAGGCGCTTCGGGGGTGTTTCATCCTAGTGCGCGGCCTGGCTGCGCGCACCCGCCCGGGCGGCCTGCATGGCGGCGAATTCGTGAACCTTTTCCGGCCGCAGCGTGCGGTAGACCGGTGCCACGCTTCGGTCTTCGTCCACCAGCGTGATGCGATCGATCTCCACCAGGTCCTGCGGGGTGAAGCGGATGTCCAGGGCCTTGACGTTGTCTCTCAGGTGCTCGGGCTTGTCCGCCCCGGCGATCACCGTGAAGGTCGCCGGCCGGGTCAGCAGCCATGCGAGCGACATCTGCGCCAGGGTCCAGCCGCGCGCCTGGGCATAGGCGGCCAGGCGCTCCTGCACGTCCCAGTTGCGGTCCGACTGCCATGCCGCCGTGTTCGGATTGTTGGCCTGCCGCGTGCCGGCCGTGACGCTGCCCCGGCGATAGGCGCCGGCCAGCATGCCGCCGGCCAGCGGGAAGTAGTGCGTCATGCCGATGCCGTGCCTGATGCAGAAGGGTTCGAAGTTCTTCTCGATGTCGCGGTAGAGCAGGTTGTAGTGGTCCTGCGATGAAATGAAGGGCGACATGCCGAGCCGTTCGGCGCTCAGATTCGCCTCGCACAGCTCCCAGGCGAAGAGATTCGACGCGCCTAGGTAGCGGACCTTGCCCGCGCGCACCAGGTCGTCCAGCGCGCGCAGCGTTTCCTCGATCGGCGTCTCGCGGTCGGGCCAATGCAACTGGTACAGGTCGATGTAGTCGGTGTTCAGGCGCCGCAGGCTGTCTTCGCAGGCGCGGATGATCGCCATCCGCGAGGCCCCCGCGTCGTTGGGACCGTCGCCCATGCGGTTGCCGAACTTGGTGGCGATCAGCGCCTGGTGTCGCCTGCCACCCGCGAGGGCCAGGCCCAGTGCCGTCTCGGACTTGCCGATGCCGTAGCTGTTGGCGGTGTCGAAGTAGTTGATGCCGAGTTCGAGCGCCTGGTCCACCACGGCCCGCACGGTGTCCTGCCCGACGAAGCCGCCGAATGGAAAGCAGCCGACGCCGATGGCCGAAGCGATCAGCCCCGAGCGGCCCACGTGCCGGTACTGCATGCCCGTGCCTTGCCGGGGCGTCAGGCCGATGGCCGTGACGCGCTGATGCGCGTCGTCTGCCTGTGTCGTCATGGTCATGGGTCAGGCGTCCATCTTGATGCCGGTTTCCTTGACCACAGGCGCCCAGCGGTCGCGGTTGGCCTGCAGCTTGCGCAGGAACTCCGCCGGTGTCCCGCCCCGGGGCACGAGGCCCATCTTGTGCAACGACTCGACGACGGCCGGTGTGGCCAGGGCCTCGGTGACGATCGCCGCGTAGTCCGCCGCCAGCGTCTTGGGGAAGCCCGCCTTGCCGTAGAGGCCGAAGAAGGTCTCCGCCACGTAGCCCGGGTAGCCGGCTTCGGCGAAGGTCGGAATATCGGGTGCGAGCACCGAGCGGCTCTCGCTGGCGACCGCCAGGATCCTGAGCTTGCCGGCGCGATGCATTTCCAGGTAGTCCGGCAGGATGGAGGCGCTGGCCGGTATCTGGTTGCCCAGCAGGTCGGCCAGCAGCGGCGAGCCGCCGCGGTAGGGCACGGACTGCAAGGGCATCCCCAGCTGCTTGCCCAGCTGATGGACCACCAGCGGAGACAGGCCGACGGGGCTCGGAATGCCGATGGAGCCGCGCCTCGGGTCCTTGCGAACCGAGTCGAAATACTCGGCGAGCGTGGCGACGCCCGACGCGCGATTGACAGTCATCGTGGTGGGCGCCGCGGCGCAGTCCACGATGGGCTGCAGGTCCTTCTCGAAGTCGAAGGTCGGCTTGGTCGCGAAGAGCGGCAGCAGGGACACCGCGGAGTTCGGCGCCATCATCAGGTAGGACCCATCGGCGTCGAAGTTGCGCAGGTACTGGATGGCAACGAGCCCGCCGGCGCCGGACCTCGAATCCACGAGCACCGGGCGGTTCAGCCTGACCCGCAGGGCGTCGCCCAGCATGCGAGCCAGCGTGTCCGAGGATGTCCCGGGCGGTACCGTGAGGATGATGGTCAGGGGCTTGTCGCCCTGCGCGCGAACCAGCGCGGGCATGCCCAGGACCACCGGCGTCGCCGCCAGGCTGGCGATCAGACGCCGTCTGCTCAAGTCGATCATCTTTGTCTCCTTCAGGCCGCCAGGGCCTCTTGTTGGGGGCATGTGCCCCGGTGCGCTCCAGCCTTCGAGGGATGGTTAACGTCTCCGCGGTGCATTATTTCCCTCGGGGCGGGGCCTCATCAATTGAAAATAGCGTCCTTGCTATTAGCCTTCGGTTAACACCCCTGCCACGCCATGAATCTCAGACAGATGGAAGTCTTTCGCGCCGTCATGTTTTCCGGCGGCGTCAACAGCGCCGCGGAGATGCTGCACGTCTCGCCGCCCGCCGTCAGCAAGGTGCTGGCGCAGGCGGCACGCGCCACCGGGCTCGTGCTGTTCGAGCGCGTGAAGGGGCGGCTGATTCCGACGCCGGAGGGCACACGGCTCTATGCCGAGATCGACGAACTGTGGCGGGGTGTCGAGAAGGTGCGCGACGTGTCGCGCGAACTGGCGCAGCCCAACCGGACCACGCTGCGGCTCGTGTGCTCGGCCAGCCTCGCCCCCTGCCTGGTGGCGCGGACGGTCGCCCGGCTCTATGAGCGCTTTCCCCAGCTGCAGTGCAGGGTGCAGGTGTTCTCGCCCGACGTCCTCAACCAGACGCTGCTGGATCGCTCGACCCACCTGGGCGTCGCGCTGCTGCCCCACGAGCATCCCAACCTGATCACCGTCAAGGGTTACCACTGCGGGCTGGCGTGCGTCATGCGCAGCGATCATCGGCTCGCGTCGCGCAAGCTGATCAAGCCTTCGGATCTGCGTGGCGAGCGGGTGATCTCGTCGCCGGAGGCCACCCCGTTCGGGCAGACGCTCAGGCGCGTCTTCGGCGCGGCGGCCGAGGGCATGATCCGCGACTTCGAAGTCACCAGCTCCACCACCGCCTGCTGGTTCGCGCAGGCGGGGGTCGGTGTCGCGGTGGTGGACCAAGTGTCCATCGCCGGCGGCCTGCTCGCGGGGCTGGAGGTGCGTCCGTTCCAGTCATCCGAAAGGCTGGCGGTGCGGATCATCCGCAACCGCTTCCAGCCGATGTCCGTGGCCGAGCGTGCCTTCGTCGAGGTCTTCGACGAGGTGTGGGGCTCGGTCATCAAGGTGGGCAACGGCGTCGGGCGAACCTGAGCCGGACCCGCCGCGATCTCACACGGGCTGGACTTCGCCGGTCAGCACTTCGTCCCGCCACCGCCGGGTGAAGGCGTCGCAGAAGGCCTGCGCCACGCCGGACAGCGGCCGGTAGATATTGCGCACGATGCTCGCGTTGACGCGCGGGCTCGGCGTGAAAGGCACGGCCGTGAGCCCCGCGAAGGGCGTGCCGGCCACCGTCGTCGCATCGAGAACGGCCACGCCGGCGCCGGCCTGCACGAACCAGCATGCCGCCGGCCCGGAGCTCACCTCGATGTCCACGGGAACGTCCCTCAGGATGTCCCCATACACCGCTTCGAGCAGTTGGCCGAACGGCGGCGCCTGCGAGATCGCGATCAGCCGCTCGCCGCGCAGATCGGCGGCCGAGATGGTCTTGCGGCGCGCCAGCGGATGGCCCGCCGGGACGATGCACACCAGCGAACAGGAGAACTGCCGCACGTGCGTCAGGTTGGGATGGTCCACCGGCAGCATGGCGATGCCGAGGTCGGCCGCGCCGGCCGCCAGCGCATCGTTGAGCAGATGCGGCATCACCATGTCGACATGGAGCCGCACGGCCGGGAAGGCCTTGAAGAGGTCGGTGGCGGCCGCCGGAACCAGCCAGGTGCAGAACCTGGCGCTGGCAATGATGCGCAGGCTGCCGCCGGCCGGCACGGCCAGCTCGCGACTCACGCTCTGCGCCTTCTCCAGCACCCGCCAGACCGCCTCGACTTCCGCGTAGAGCAGATGGGCTTCGGGTGTGGCGACCAGGCGTCCCTTGACGCGCTCGAACAGCCGCAGGCGGGAGCGGCGCTCGGCCTGGGCCAGCAGCTTGCTGGCCGCGGGCTGCGAGACATGGAGCAGGTCGCTCGCGCCCTTGACTGTACCGGTGAGCATCACGGCCCGAAACACTTCCATATCGCGCAGGTTCATGCGCGCACTGTAGCGGGCCGTCGCCGCCGGGCGACTTTCAGGCGGTGCGCGCCGCCAGCTCGTCCGACACCTTCAGGTCGGGCACGCCGCCGGTCGCCACCGGATCGTCCGCGTAGAGCTTCTTGAAGTTGAGCGTGGCGCCCTTGCCTTCGCGTCGCGGCACGCCATTGGTCTCGTGGAAGTTGTACTCGGGCGGCGCGTCCCGGAATCCGTCCTGGTCGAGCCACAGGCGCACCAGGTGACGCTTGCGCTCGGGCTCGGGAAAGTTCTGGAACGAGGTGCGCGCGTGCATGACCGTGTAGTTGTTGATGACGATCATGTCGCCGCGCTCGAGAAAGAAGGCCAGCCTGTTCTCGGGCGCCGTGGCCACCTGGTCGAAGCGATTCATGGCGTGGATCTCCTCGGCGGTCAGCGGCGTGCCCAGCACCTTGTGGCCCGCGACCAGGTTCGACCGGAGGTAGCGCGAGCTCAGCTGGCCGTTGCGCACCGCGAACAGCGGAACCCGGTGGCGGGTGACGGGCGGCTCGCCCGGCGCCTCTTCGCCCACCTGGTGATAGTGGAAACCCTGGTAGAGGGGTTCGAGCAGCTCCGGCGCGCTGCCACGCAGCTCGTCGTGGACCGTCACGGCGCTGACGATCACCGAGGCTCCGCCCGACTGCGACTTGTGCCAGCAGGCCAGCGAAATCATGGCGGTGATGTCGTTGTGCGGCCGCAGCTCGAGGTTGCTGCGGTACATGCGGGGCGTGGCGTCGTCCGCGCTGGCGTCGACCACGTGTCCGATGAGGTCGCCGCCGGTGTTCTGCGACAGCGCCTTGCCGAAGTGCGTGCCGATGCCCCAGACCGCGGCGACGAATTCCTGCTCCGACATGTCGTCGACGGGCAGGCCGCGCAGCACGACGAAGCCGCGCCCCGCGCGCACTTCCTCATAGGCCTCGCGCAAGCGGGGCGCGAGGGTGGGGAATGCGAATGCGGCCTTGCCATGGTCTTGCGGCGTGCCGTCCGGCGGCAGTGCCCGCACGGCGTCGAGCACTTCCTGCCGCTGCGCCGCCGTGAGCTGCAAGCTGTAGTCCGCCGCGCTCTTGAAGGAGCTTGCCTTCCAGGCGAATGATTGGGAGTCGTGGTGATAGAGGGTCATGGTTTGGATTGCTGGCTTGATGATCCGAGGCCGCGGGCACTCAGTCGGCTGTCGCTCCGGAGGACTTGACGATGGGCGCCCACTTGGCGATGTCCGCGCGGATCAGGGCATCGAACTGCGCGGGCGTCGACCCCACGGGCTCCACGCCCATGGCCCGCATGCGCGCGGACATCTCGGGCGACTTGACGACCCCCGCGATGTCGGCGCTCGCCTTGGCGATCACGGCCCGCGGCACACCGGCCGGTGCGACGATGCCGATGACGCTGACGGCGCTGACGCCGGGCACCGTCTCGTCGACGCTGGCGACGCCGGGGATTGCCGGCGTGCGCTGAGGGCTGAACAGCCCGAGGATCTTCAGCTTGCCGCTCTTCACGAAGGGCGCCGTGCTGTGATAGATGTCGACCAGCAGCGGGACCTGTCCGCCGATGACGTCCTGCTGCGCGGGGGCGCCTCCCTTGTACGGTACGTGGCCGATGTCCACGCCGGCCTTGGCCTTCAGCAGCTCGAAGCCGAGGTGCAGTGCCGTGCCGGCGCCCGAGGAGGCGTAGCTGATGGAGCCCGGGTTCTTCTTCGCCAGTGCGATCAGTTCGGCGATGTTGTTGGCCGGGAAGGCGGGGTTGGCGGCGATCACCATGTGCTGCATGCCGATCTGCGAGACCGCCGCGAAATCCTTGAGCGTGTCGTAGGGCAGGTTGGGCCGCAGGCTGGGGTTGATGGTGTGGGCCGAGACGACCATTCCCATCGTGTAGCCGTCGGGCGGTGCCTTGGCCACGGCCTCGGTGCCGATCACCGTGCCCGCGCCCGGCCTGTTGTCGACGATCACCGGCTGGCCCCAGACCAGCGTCAGTTGCTGGGCCATGATGCGGGCGACCGAATCGGTCGCGCCGCCGGCCGAGAACGGAACGATCAGCCGTACCGGCCTGCTGGGCCAGGCGCCGGAATTCTCGGCCGAGGCGAGCCAGGGCAGCCCAGCCAGCATCACGGCGATGCATGCCGTACGTCTCTTCATCTTGTTTGTCTCCTGTTGCACGCGGGTGCGATTTCTTCGAGCCGGCGATTATTGAATCGGGCTCCGTCGCGCGGCAATTGACTTCAGGAGGGGGGTCGATTAACCGGTGGTTATGGGCAGGGGCCGATGAGAGAGGGGCGCGCCGGCGTGCGGCAGCCCGGCGGCACATGCGCGTAAAGACGATCTGCGCGCAGCAAGTGTCTGCCGAGTCCCTGTATCGTCACGGCAGTCGACAATCACGAGAAGGAACACATGGCTGAACCAATGCTGCCGAAGGAAGAATATGCAAGCCTGCACAACGAGGTCCAGGCTTGCATGGGCGAACTGGCCGCGCTCGAGCGGCTGTGCGTGTTCGGCGTGGCGGGCGTGTTCGCCTGGGTGGCCATCAACGCGGAGGCCCTGGTCGGGTTTGCCGGGCTGGTGTGGCTGGTTCCCTTCCTCATTGCCGTCTATGGAAGCCTGAAGGCCTTGGCCATCCGCCGGCACATCTCGGTCCTGGGGGGCTGCCTGCGGGAACTGGAAGCCCAGTCCGGCGGCGGTGACCAGGGGCCGCGGCATTTCGGGCGCAGATGGGGAACGCGCAAGTGGGCCGCGGCGGCGGCGTGGCTCGTGTTCGTGGCGATGACGGTGGCCGGCAGTACCCTTGGCTTCCTTCAGTTCCGCGCCGAATGCCCTGGCCCGCTGTTGAACGCCTGCGCCCAGAACGACGGCGCGGACAACAGCCAGGAACAGGATCAGGAGCAGGAGAGCATGAAGCTGGGCACCTAGCCCAAGCCGGCCTCGGCGCGCGGCGCGGGTTCCGGTGGCGGAGCCGCGCCCGGCGGGGCCTGGATCAACCGGGTGATCGTATCCAGGCAGGCCATGGCCTGGCCGATGATGCCGGCACCCTGGTCGGGGTCGCGCGCGGCCTGAACGGCCAGCCTGGCGCTCATGCACAGGCGCAACGCGCTGACCGGAACGCCCGACCGGTGGCCGCAATCCACCGGCTGACCCATCTGGAAGGCCCATTCGTGGGAGCCCTGCGCCGGTGTCTGCAGGCGGCGGTGGATGTCCGCCGTTTCGTCCCGGCCGAGCAACATGCCGACGCCGTGCGGCGTGGGCCGGCACAGCAGGAAGGGATGGATCGTCTGTACGCCATCCCAATGCGAAGGACTGCCCAGCGCCCCACGGTCCAGGGCCGGGACGGGCAGGGCGGCGAAGAACGGATCACGGCGCAGCCGCTGCCGCAGCGCGATCGCGAAGCGCCGCAGGAACTGTTCGACCTGGGGCGCGGGCAACGCAAGAAACTCGCGCAGCTCGTGGATCGCCGCCTGCCAGCGCGCCAACAGGCCGAAGTTCGCGTGGGATTCCAGCGCTTGGGCGCATGCCCAGTCCTGGGGCCATTCCTCGCAGGCCGAGTAGGCGCGCAGTTCGGGGGACAGGGGCTTCTGGCGCAGCCGTGTGCCGAGCGCCGGCGGCAGCAGCAAGGCGCCGGAGAACGACGGCCCTGTCAGGAACTTGGAGCCGGTCACCGCGACCATGAAACCGTTGCGCAGGTAAGCCCGGATGGTCGCGGGCTCGAGCCTGAACTGGCAGGCATCCACCAGCACCTGCACCGCCGGGCCGAAGCGACGATGAAGGTTCAGAACGCTCGCGATTCCCGGCGCGATGCAGCCCGTCTTGGAGACGTCCATCAGCACCAGCAGGACCTGGCGTCCTTCGCGCATCGCGCGGTGGACGAGCGATTCGACTTCCGCGTCAACCAGCGCCGCATCGCGCGGCGTTCCGTCCCGCGCGCGGATCGGCACATCGAGGATGTCGCTGGCGCATGCATCGCCCATGGACTCGCCCGGCATGGTGGCCAGGCCCAGGGCGCTGCAGCTGCTGAAGTGCCGCCCCGCGAGTGCCGCGGGCACGCCGCTGCCGCTCTCGGATGCGCCGGCCAGGATGACCAGCGGCCTGCCGGCCGCGCCATCGGCGGCCACGCGCGCCGCGAGCAGGTGGACGTCGGTGCCGGAGGCCGAGAAGACCAGCCCGGTGCCGGATCCGTCCTCGATGCCGCACAAGGCCAGAAGCTCGCGGCGCAGGCGCTCCATCTCGTGGCGATAGAGCCGGGCCGCGGGCTGCTGCGCCAGCCCGGCCGCGAGCCGCTCGCGAAGCGAGTCGACGACCGCGAGCGCCGCCGGCGAGATCCCGGAGGAGGTGGACGAGCCGAAGGAGATCAGGTTCGAGGCGGTCACCGGGTGGCAGCCGTACTTGTTCCGGCCGGTGGCCGGATCCAGGGCGATGCGGTGATCGCCCCCGCTGACCAGCAGCTCAGCCGTCGATGGCAGCGGCATCTGCGGTGTCCCGTCGGTCGGCACGGGCTCTCCGGCTGGCGTGGGTCAGCATGGTCCTGAAGGCATCGAAGACCTTGCGCATCTGCGGCTGCTTGTAGGGAAAGACGTCGACCGGATCGATGTCGTGCACCACCATGGCCGTATCGGCCTCGAAGACCAGCAACTCGCCATCCGGCGTTTCCGCGCAATCCAGCCCGAGATAGTCGAGGTCCAGGCGCTTGCGGATCAGGTCCAGGGCGTCCTTGTGGCGGCGCGCGAAGCCGTCGTCGAAGTCGCGCATGATGGCCGCTTCTTCCTCGCGCTTCGCGGCGCTCTCGGCCATGCCGGCATTCAGGTAGTGGATCATCCAGTGTTCGGAGATGCCCACGTGACACACGTACGGCCGACCCTCGATGAGGACGAGCCGGTATTTCCGGAACAGGCCATCCGCATTGCGGTAGTCGACGAAGTTGGAAACGTAGAAGGCCTGCTCGACGGTCTGCGCGAGGTAGGCGGCAAGTTCGGCGGCGTCGCCGATCTTTTCCAGTCCCTTGCCGGCATGGGAGCCCAGCGGCCTGACGATGATGGGGAAACGCCCTCCGCCCAGAACCGACGAGATCTCCACCTGCCGACTGGCGATATCGGCGAGCGCTTGCCTGTCCACGCGCAGGGTCGGCGGCATGCGGATTCCCGGCGCCGCAGCGAGCACCGATGCGGCCTTGTCCCGCGACAGCTGCCGCAGGCGCTCCGGCATGTTCAGCACGGGGCGCGGCCAGTTCTCGGCGAGGGCGCACAGCTGCTCCAGCACCGGCTGCGTCCGGTCGGATTCACCGACGGCGATGAAGAGAATGTCGTGTTCCGGCACCGCCTGCGGCAGGGGGTTTTCAGGCGTGACATACAGCGCGTCGAGCGCCACGTCGGAGTCGGCGAGCAGGCATTCCAGCGGCGTGTTCGACATCAGGTCGCCCGAGACCATGATCGCCAGCACGCGCAGCCGGGCCTCGCCCTCGGGGACCGTTCGCAGGTGATAGAGCTGCCGGATCCGAAGCGCTTCGGCCTGGATGGTCATGGCCAGCGCATGGTCGCCGATCAGCTGCAGGACGAGAGACAGATCCATCAGCGCGTTGGCATCGTCCGGATGCGACTCCAGATGCGCGATCAGCCGCGCGCCCAGGGGGCGCAGGTCCTGGTTCTGGTTCGCCGCTCCCAACAGGAGCCGCAGGCTGGTCAAGGTGTCCGGGGCCGGGGTGTTCGTCGCGAGGTCGTGGATTGCGTTCATGGGGATGAGGTCATCGCTTCCGGGATGGCTGGGCAAGCGCTCAGCGACCTGCCGAGCGCGAGGGTGGTGCTCAGCAGGACATCGATATCCCGCAGCGTGCTGCGGTGGTTGAAGAGCGCGGCCCGGATGGCGAAGCGCCCATCCAGCACGGTCGATGAAGGCGCGCAGAGGCCGGATTCCTGCAGGGCGACGACCAGGTCGCGGTTCACCTGGTCGATGGAGTCGCGGTCGTCGCCATCGCCGCCGATGAAGCGGAAGCAGACGATGTTGAGGGATACGGCCGCCAGCAACTCCAGTTCTGGTTGCGCATCGATGCGCCGCGCGAGTTCCTGTGCGAGGGTGCAGCTGTGGGCGATCATGGCGCCCAGCCGCTCGGTGCCGTAGACCTTGATCGTGAACCAGGTCTTCAATGCGCGAAAGCCGCGCGAGAGGTCGGGGCCGAAGTCGCACGGCCAGGGCGAGCCGGCGGACATGCCACGCTCGCCGCGGCTGAGATAGGTGCCCTCCTGCGTGGCAAAGGTGCGCAGGTGCAGTTCGCGATCCCTGACCAGGATGAAGCCGGCGTCGTAGGGCACCTGCAGCCATTTGTGGAAGTCGAAGGCGATGGAGTCCGCCAGCTCGATGCCGCGCAGCCGCGCGGCCAGGGCGGGGCTCAGGATGGCAAGCGCGCCGAAGGCGCCATCCACGTGGAAATGCAGCCGCTCCCGCCTGGCGATGGCCGCGATGGCGGCGAGATCGTCGATGGCGCCCGTATCGACGGTACCCGCCGTGCCGACCACGAGAAAAGGGCTGAGGCCGGCCGCGCGATCCACGGCGATGGCGCGGTCGAGGCGCGCCAGGTCCATGCGACCGTCCTTGTCCACGGGAATCGAGCGCAGCTGCTCTCGTCCCAGCCCGGCCAGATCCATGCCCTGCGCGATGCAGCCATGCGCCCGCGCGGACGTGTAGGCCACCAGGCGGGGTGACGTCCGCGCGATGCCGCGATGGCGTACTTCGCTGCCGAGGGCTCGGGTCCTGGCCACCAGCACGCCGATCAGGTTGGCCATGGAAGAGCCCGTGAGGAACAGGCCGCTGGCGTCCTGCGGGAATCCGAACAGTTCGATGACCCAGCGCAGCACCTGCCGCTCCACTTCGACCGGGACATGGTCACGGCCGCCCAGGTTGGCGTTGAGCCCCGCCGCGAGCATTTCCGCCAGCATTCCGACGGCGGTGCCGCCACCGTGGACCCAGCCCATGAAACCAGGATGCGCATTGCCCACGGCGAAAGGCAGGACGCCTTCCATGAAGGCCTGATGCACCTGTTGCAGCCCGCTTCCCTGGCGCGGCAGCGGCTCGCGGAAGCGTTCTCGAATCTCATCGGGAATCGGCTGCCAGACCGGCCGCTCGCGAATATCCTGAACGTAGTCCAGGATGTCGTCGAGCATGCGATGGCCTTGCGCCCTCAGCTCGCTCCAATCGCCGGGATCGAGATTCGCTGGAACGGGTGGCCGGCTGCGGGAGTCGATGGGCGTTGACATTGGTGGGCAGGATAGCCCCGCGCCCGAAGATCCAATGCGAGGAACAGAGCGGGTTTGATGCCTTATTTCCCGGCCACGACACTCGCCCCCTGGATGCATTCGCGCGAGCGCACCGCGATACGCCGAGGAGCGCCGTGCGCTTCGCGGCATACTCGATCCAGTCACAACTCGCCCGAACCCTCCCGAATGGACAAAGAAGTCGACCCCGCGGTACTTGCGGTCATCAATGAAAAGCGCCTGGCAGGCGAGAAGCGCACGCCCGTCGAGATCATTGCCAGGATGGGCGTGTTCGATGCGCCTCAGAAAGCCTCCGAATACGCCTGGCTGGCGACGGGCGACAACGTGATCGCCACCATCTGGGCGGAGTTCGTGAGCATCGGCGCCGGCGGGCGCTGGTTCTATCTCGAGTCTCTGGATACGCAACATCGCATCGGCGGCGGCGAGCGCTCGGCCCTGCAGATCCGGCGCGCCAAGGACCGGCTCGTCCTGCTCAAGCGCTCGCTGGACGCGGGCCAGGGCGTGAGGGCCGTGCTGCAGACAAACCGCATCGCCATTTCCGACCTGGAGACCGACAAGGCCGCCAAGGTGTCGACGCGGGTGCCGGACGACCAGGAATGGCACGTCGCCACGTGGGATGCCGAGCAAAGAATCGCGGTCCTCGTGCGCGGCCCGCGCGGGTGGCTGCCGACGGAAGAAGACATGCAGGCCGCGCGCGCGCGCGGCGGCGTGCCGGTCGCGCCGGTGGAGGAGTCATCCGGCCAGGCATCATGGGAGGAGGTCCAGGCGGCCGCGCTCGACTACCTCACGCGCCATTTCGCGGGCTACGGCTACAAGGTCGAGAACGTGGCCAGCCAGCAGCTGGGCTACGACATCGAGGTGTCGGACAAGAAGGGCGCCACCTTGCTCAAGCTGGCGGTGAAGGGCACCGTGCCCGGAATGACCGGCTTCCAGCTCACGGCCGACGAGCGCGCCTGCGCAAAGCGGGGAGATCCCTGGCGCCTTGCGGTGGTCACGGACGCCATCGGCCCCGCGGCGCAGCACAAGCTCTACAAGCCGTCCGAGATCGACCAGGCACCCGGTCTGGAGCCGCTGCTCGACTAGCGAGCCGGCGCCCGGCAAAGGCAGCGCGACGCGCCGCGCCTAGAAGGTTTCGCGGCCGAGTGGCTCGACCTTGCCCCCGAGTGCGGCCATGCGGGCGCGGCGGGCCCGGTCCTCATTGAGCCTGAGCGCCGCTTCCACCCTGGCTTGCCTGCGTTCCTTTCGCCGCTCCCGCCATGTCACCGGCATCGTGACGAACAGGCCCACCAGCGCAATCAGCGCGAGCGATCCGGCGAGCGCGGTCAGGATGTTGAGATCTTCCCGGTCGAAGTCGCCTGGCATCGCGGGCGTCGACTGCGCGAGAAAGAGTTGCGCCGGCGGGAAGGCCAGTGCCGCCCACACGAGGCCAAGGCCGATGATCGTGGCCAGCACGAACATCCAGGCGAAAGCCCGCCGGTAGGTCTTGCGCGCCGAGGCTCTCGGCCTCATCGGACTCATGCCTTCTCCGTCAGTGCAAATGGAAGCTCGCGTGATGGTGCGCGACGACGCGCCGACGGGTGTCGGCCAATGCCGTCAGGCCGCGCCGGACAAGCGGCTGTCGTCGCCCGGTGTAGGCCGGCGCCTACGTTGCAATGTTCCTGACTCCGACACTCGAGGGTGGAGCCTATTGCGGTATTGGCACGTAGGATTTTGCGCGCGTGGGGGGAGGAATTTTGGTCACACTTGCCAGGAATTGCCGGTCTCCCGCGGCCCCTTGATCCGCAGCTCACCCTCGAGGCTTCCATGAACGTCATCGACCAAGACCCCTCCACAGACGCGGCGCAGCACATGGCCGTCCTGCTCGACGCCATGACCCGGCTGCGCAGGGGCGACGCCAGGGCGCGATTGCCCGTTCACTGGAGCGGACTGTCCGGCAAGCTCGCGGACGTCTTCAACGATCTCGTCGAGCAGAACGCCATGCTGGCGTCCGAGCTGACGCGGCTGCGGCAGGTGGTCGGCAAGGAAGGCAAGCTCAAGCAGCGCGCGGTGATGCACGAGACGCGCGGCTTCTGGGGCGAATCGATCGAGTGCGTCAACGCCTTGATCGACGACCTGGTGCACCCCACCAGCGAAGTCGCCCGCGTGATCGGCGCGGTCGCGCAGGGCGACCTGTCCAAGAGCATGGCGCTGGAGGTCGAGGGCCGCGAACTCGAAGGCGAGTTCCTGCGCACCGCCAGGACCATCAACAAGATGGTCGAACAGCTGGGCAACTTCTCCGCCGAGGTCACGCGCGTGGCGCGCGAGGTGGGCACCGAAGGCAAGCTCGGCGGGCAGGCCAAGGTCAAGGGCGTCGCCGGGACCTGGAAGGACCTCACCGATTCCGTGAACTCCATGGCCGGCAACCTGACCGACCAGGTGCGCAACATCGCCGACGTCACGACCGCCGTCGCCAAGGGCGACCTGTCGAAGAAGATCGACGTCGACGTGAAGGGCGAGTTCCTCACCCTGAAGAACACGATCAACACCATGGTCGACCAGCTGCGCTCCTTCGCATCCGAGGTCACGCGCGTCGCGCGCGAGGTCGGCACGGAAGGCTCCCTGGGCGGGCAGGCGCGGGTCGAGGGCGTCTCCGGCACCTGGAAGGACCTCACCGACTCCGTCAATTCCATGGCGGGCAATCTGACCAGCCAGGTGCGCAATATCGCCGACGTCACGAAGGCGGTGGCCGCCGGCGACCTCTCCAAGAAGATCACGGTGGATGGCAAGGGCGAGATCCTGGAGCTGAAGAACACTGTGAACACGCTGGTCGACCAGCTGCGTTCCTTCGCGGCGGAGGTCACGCGGGTGGCGCGGGAAGTGGGCACCGAGGGCAAGCTCGGCGGGCAGGCGGACGTGCAGGGCGTGGCCGGCACATGGAAGGACCTCACGGACTCCGTCAATTCCATGGCCGGCAATCTGACGAGCCAGGTGCGCAACATCGCCGACGTGACGAAGGCCGTCGCGGCGGGGGACCTGTCGAAGAAGATCACGGTGGACGTGAAGGGCGAGATCCTGGAGCTCAAGGCCACCATCAACACCATGGTGGACCAGCTGCGCTCCTTCGCGGCGGAGGTGACGCGGGTGGCGCGGGAAGTGGGCACCGAGGGCAAGCTCGGCGGGCAGGCGGACGTGCAGGGCGTGGCCGGCACCTGGAAGGACCTCACCGAGTCGGTGAACTTCATGGCGGGCAACCTGACCTCGCAGGTGCGAAACATCGCCGACGTCACCAAGGCGGTGGCCGCGGGGGATCTGTCCAAGAAGATCTCGGTCGACACCAAGGGCGAGATCCTCGAACTCACCAACACCATCAACACGATGGTGGACCAGCTCTCCTCCTTCGCGGCGGAGGTCACGCGGGTGGCGCGCGAGGTGGGCACCGAAGGCAAGCTCGGCGGCCAGGCCGACGTGCAGGGCGTGGCCGGCACCTGGAAGGACCTGACTGAGTCGGTCAATTCGATGGCGTCGAACCTGACCTCGCAGGTGCGCAACATCGCGGACGTGACGAAGGCGGTGGCCGCGGGCGACCTCTCCAAGAAGATCACCGTCGACGTGAAGGGCGAGATCCTGGAGCTGAAGAACACCGTGAACACCATGGTCGACCAGCTGCGCTCCTTCGCCGCTGAAGTGACGCGGGTGGCGCGCGAAGTGGGCACCGAAGGCATCCTGGGCGGCCAGGCGGACGTGCAGGGCGTGGCGGGGACCTGGAAGGACCTGACCGAGTCGGTGAACTTCATGGCCGGCAATCTGACCTCCCAGGTGCGCAACATCGCCGAGGTGACGACGGCCGTGGCGGCGGGGGACCTGTCCAAGAAGATCACGGTGGACGTGAAGGGCGAGATCTCGGAGCTCAAGAACACCGTCAACACCATGGTGGACCAGCTGCGCTCCTTCGCCGCCGAAGTCACGCGCGTGGCGCTGGAAGTGGGCACCGAGGGCATCCTGGGCGGGCAGGCGGACGTGCAGGGCGTGGCCGGCACCTGGAAGGACCTGACGGACTCCGTCAACCTGATGGCGTCCAACCTCACATCGCAGGTGCGCAACATCGCCGACGTGACGAAGGCCGTGGCGGCCGGGGACCTGTCGAAGAAGATCACGGTGGACGTGAAGGGCGAGATCCTGGAGCTCAAGGCGACCATCAACACCATGGTGGACCAGCTCTCCTCCTTCGCGGCGGAGGTGACGCGCGTGGCGCGCGAGGTCGGCACCGAGGGTCGCCTGGGCGGGCAGGCGCAGGTGCGCGACGTCTCGGGCACCTGGAAGGACCTGACGGACAACGTCAATTTCATGGCGGGCAACCTCACGGGCCAGGTGCGGGGCATCGCCAAGGTCGTGACCGCCGTGGCCGACGGCGACCTGAAGCAGAAGCTCACGGTGGAGGCCAAGGGCGAGATCGCGGCGCTGGCCGAGACCATCAACAGCATGACCGACACGCTGGCCACCTTCGCCGACCAGGTGACGACCGTCGCGCGCGAAGTGGGTGTCGAAGGCAAGCTCGGCGGGCAGGCCAAGGTGCCCGGCGCCGCCGGCACCTGGAAGGGGCTGACGGAAAACGTCAACCAGCTCGCGGCCAACCTGACGACCCAGGTGCGCGCCATCGCCGAAGTGGCCACCGCGGTGACGCAGGGCGACCTGACGCGTTCCATCACGGTCGAGGCGCAGGGCGAGGTGGCGGCGCTGAAGGACACCATCAACGAGATGATCCGCAACCTCAAGGACACGACGCAGAAGAACACCGAGCAGGACTGGCTCAAGACCAACCTCGCCAAGTTCAGCCGCATGCTGCAGGGCCAGAAGGACCTGCTCACCGTCGGCCAGCTGATCCTGTCCGAGCTGGCACCGGTGGTGGGCGCTCATCAGGCCGAGTTCTACGTTCTCGCCAACAGCGGCGGCACGCCCCGGCTCAAGCTGTTCGCGAGCTATGCCTCGGGCGGCCAGGGATCGCACGGCAAGGAGATCGAGGTCGGCCAGGGGCTGGTCGGCCAGTGCGCCATCGAGAAATCGAAGATCCTGCTCACCAATGTGCCGAGCGCGGCCTTCAAGGTCGCGACCGGCCTGAGCGAAAGCGCGGCGATGGATGTGATCGTGCTGCCGGTCGTGTTCGAGGACGAGGTGCGCGGCGTGCTGGAGCTGGCCTCGCTGGAGCGCTTCAACCCGGCGCACCAGGCCTTTCTCGACCAGCTGACGGAATCGATCGGCATCGTGATCAACACCATCTCCGCCAACATGCGCACGGAGCATCTGCTGACGCAGTCGCAGTCGCTCGCCGAGGAGCTGCAGAGCCGCCAGCAGGAGCTGCAGCAGACCAACGAGGCGCTGCAGGAAAAGGCCCGCCTGCTGGTGCACCAGAACCAGGAGGTCGAGCGCAAGAACCAGGAGGTGGAGCAGGCCCGCCAGGCGCTGGAGGAGAAGGCCGAACAGCTCGCGCTGACCTCCAAGTACAAGTCCGAGTTCCTGGCCAACATGTCGCACGAGCTGCGCACGCCGCTCAACAGCCTGCTGATCCTGTCGGACCAGCTCTGCAAGAACAGCGACGGCAACCTGACGCCGCGCCAGGTCGACTATGCCAAGACGATCCACCTGTCGGGCAACGACCTGCTGATGCTGATCAACGACATCCTGGACCTCTCGAAGATCGAATCGGGCACGGTGGCGGTGGAAGTCAGCGAGCTTCGGCTGGACGAACTGCGGCGCTCCGTCGAGCGCAGCTTCCGCCATGTGGCGGAGGCCAGGCACGTGGACTTCGAGATCACCATGCTCGAGCCCTTGCCCGAGAGCATGGTCACGGACGTCAAGCGGCTGCAGCAGATCATCAAGAACCTGCTGTCGAATGCGTTCAAGTTCACCCATCGCGGCTCGGTGGCGCTGTCGATCCGTCGCGCCGAGAGCGGGTGGTCGCGCGACTCGGAGGAGCTCAACCGGGCCAGCCAGGTGATGGCCTTCGCGGTGTCCGATACGGGCATCGGGATTTCCGCCGACAAGCAGCAGATCGTGTTCGAGGCCTTCCAGCAGGCCGACGGCTCGACCTCGCGCAAGTACGGCGGCACCGGGCTCGGCCTGGCGATCAGCCGCGAACTCGCGCGCCTGCTGGGCGGCGAGATCCGCCTGGCCAGCGCGCCGTCGCAGGGCAGCACCTTCACGCTGTACCTGCCGCAGAGTTACAGCCCCTCGCGCACCGCGCGGGCCGGCCGCGCCTGGCTCGCGGAACCCCGGGACCGGTCCGCCCTGCTCGCGCCGGAGTCGCGCGAGGCGCTGGCGCCGGGCTCGGCGGGCGCCCCGCACGACGACCGCACCGTGGACGACCTGCCGGCGCTCAACGTCGCGGACGACGACCGCGACACCATCCTGCCCGGCGACAAGGTCGCGCTCGTCGTCGAGAACGACCTCGCCTTTGCGAAGGTGCTGATGCAGGCGGCGCGCCGCAGCGGCTTCAAGGCCCTCGTGAGCCCGAGCGGTGCCGGCGCCCTGGCCATGACGCGCGACTACCGTCCGAGCCTGATCACGCTCGACATCTTCCTGCCAGACATGGAAGGCTGGCGCATCCTGGAGCGCCTGAAGGCCGATCTGGCGACGCGCCACATTCCGGTGTGCGTGGTCTCCACGGACGACTCGCGCGAACGCGCGCTGGGTTCGGGCGCGCTGGGGTTCCTCGCCAAGCCGCTGCAATCGGTCGACCAGGTGGAGGCGGCCATGGCCGAGCTGCATCGCTACGTGCATGCGCCCACGAGGAAGCTGCTGGTGGCGATGGCCGCGGCGCCCGCGCGCGATGCCTGCCTGGCGGCCTTCGACGTGGACGGCGTCGCGGCGGTGCTGGCCGAAAGCGCGGATGACCTTCGCCGCGAACTCGCGAGCGGCGAGGTCGATTGCCTCATCACCGACGGCCGCATCCCCGGCTTCGACCGCTCGGACCTCGCCGATCCGCTGGAGCAGCGCCCGCCCGTGCATCAGCTGCCGGTGGTGGTCTACAGCGAGGACGAGCCCGGTGCCCCGGCCGAGGGGCCGCTTGCGCCGGACTGGCCCCACGGCCCCGGCGGGTCGGCCTGGCGAAAGGTGCGATCGGCCGATGAGTTGATCGAGGCGGGCACCTTCTTCCTGCACCGCGCCACGGCCACCATGTCGGAGATGGAGCGGCGTGCCGTCGAGGCGGTGAACGAGGGCGCCTGCTCGCTCGCCGGCAAGAAGGCGCTCATCGTCGACGACGACATGCGCAACATCTTCGCGCTCGCTGCGGTGCTGGACCAGCAGGGCATGGAGATCGTGTCGGCGGAAAACGGCCGCGACGCGATTCGCCGGGTCCAGGAGGACCCGTCGATCGACATCGTCCTCATGGACATCATGATGCCGGAGATGGACGGCATGGAGACCATGCGCGAGTTGCGGCGCCTTCCGCGCGGAAGGCACCTGCCCCTGGTGGCGGTCACCGCCAAGGCGATGAAGGGAGACCGGGAAAAATGCATCGAGGCCGGCGCCTGGGACTATCTGTCGAAGCCGGTCGACACCGCCTATCTGCTGGTCGTCCTGCGAGGCTGGCTCTGCAAATGACAGCGTTTCCCGTCCCGCACGCGCCGGCCGGCGATGCCGAGCGGGCCAACATCCTGGTCGTCGACGACCTGCCGGAGAAGCTGCTCGTCTTCCAGACCGTCCTGGAGGATCTGGGGCAGAACCTGGTGCTGGTGCGCTCGGGCGCGCAGGCGCTGCGGGAGGTGCTGCAGCGCGAGTTCGCCGTCATCATGCTGGACGTCAACATGCCGGGCATGGACGGCTTCGAAACCGCGGCGCTGATCCGCCAGCATCGCCGCGGCGCGCACACGCCGATCATCTTCATCACCTCCTATGCCGACGAGATGCAGACGGCGCGCGGCTACTCGCTCGGCGCGGTCGATTACATCCTGTCGCCGCTGGTGCCGGAGGTGCTGCGCAGCAAGGTGAGCGTCTTCGTCTCGCTCTTCCTGATGCAGCGCGAGGTGCAGCTGCAGGCCGACGCGCGCGCCGCCATGATGGCGGCGGAAGCCGCGCGCCGCGTGGCGGAAGAGCGGGACCGGCGCTCCGCCTTCCTCGCGCACGCGAGCCGGGCCCTGAGCGGATCGCTGGAGATCCAGGTCGCCGCGCGCCAGCTGGCCCGGTTGCTGGTGCCGACCGTCGCGGCGGTCTCCGTCGTGCTGCCGGCGAGTCCCGATTTCGGTACCGTCGAGGCGGTGGCGGCGCGCGAGCAGGGCGGCCGAGCGCTGGTGACGAGCGGGCCGGAATCCGGCATGGACGCCGCGGTGCGCAAGGCGCTCGACGACGCGATCATGGGGCAGCGTCTGGTCGTCCTGGCCGGCGCGGAATTGAACGGCCTGACCGTCGAATCCTTCGGCCTGGGCGGCGGCATGGCGCCATGGCCGGCACTGCGGTCGGCCGCCGCCGTGCCGCTGGTCTTCGGCGAGCGGGTGCTGGGTGCGCTGCTGGTGCTTTCGAGCGAAGAGGCCGCCTGGGAGCGCGCCGCCGACAGGTCGATCCTGGACGAGGTCGCCGTGCGGGCGGCCACCGCCTTCGAGAACGCCAGGCTCTACCGGGTGCTGCAGCGCGAGATCGTGGAGCGCAAGGCCGCGCAGGAAGAACTGCTGCGGGCCGATCAGCGCAAGGACGAGTTCCTCGCGATGATGTCCCACGAGCTGCGCAACCCGCTGGCACCGATCCACACCGCCGTGGAGGTGATCCGGCGGGTGGCGCCCTCGAACGCGAAGATCAGCTGGGCGCTCGACATCGCCAGCCGCCAGCTCAAGCAGATGACACGCCTGATCGAGGAACTGCTGGACGTCACGCGTATCAGCCAGGGCAAGATCACGCTCAAGCGCGAGCCGATGGACCTGAACAAGGTGCTGGCGCAGAGCGTGGAGACGATCCAGCCCGCCATCCAGGCCCGGCGCCAGGTGCTCGGCGTCGCGATGCCGGAGGGCCCGGTCTGGTTGCATGGCGATCCCGCCAGGCTCACGCAGGTCATTGCCAATCTGCTGCACAACGCGTCGAAATACAGCCCGGAAGGGACCGCGATCGATCTGCGATCGGAGTCCCTGGAGGGCGAGGCGATCGTCACGGTGCGCGACCACGGCATCGGCATCGACGAGGAACTGCTGCCGCGCATCTTCGACCTGTTCTCGCAGGGCAAGCGCGGTCTCGATCGTGCGCAGGGAGGCCTGGGCGTCGGGTTGACGCTGGCGCGGCGCCTGACCGAAATGCACGGCGGCCGGATCGAGGCGCGCAGCTTCGGCCGGGACCAGGGCTCGGAGTTCCGGGTGCGGCTGCCCTGCATCGCCCTGGTGCGCCGGGATTCCGATGCCGCATCGCCCGCCGCCCCGGCGCCCGAGGCGCGCCCGCAGCGGGTGCTGGTCGTGGATGACAACCTCGACGCCGCGCGGGCCATCGCGACCATGCTGGAGCTGGACGGTCATGTCGTGCGGACCGCCGCCGACGGCGAAGATGCCCTGGCGGCCGTGACGCAGCACCGTCCGACCGTGGTCGTGCTGGACATCGGCCTGCCGCTGCTCGATGGCTACGAAGTCGCCCGGAGGATGCGGCTCATGGAGGAGACGCAAGGCGCGCTTCTGATCGCGCTGACGGGCTACGGCCAGAAGGAGGATCGCCAGAACGCGATCGAGGCCGGCTTCGACCACCACTTCGTCAAGCCCGCGGACCCGGCCGTGCTGCTCGAGTGCATCCGTGCCTGGTGCGAAGCGGCCACGGGCGCGGCGGGGCAGGCGCCTCAGGGCACCGCTGGAATCATCGACAGCGCATCTTCCAGCGAGGCGCGCTCGCGGCTGTAGCGTTCGACCGCCGCGACGTTGTCCGCGATGTGCTCGCGCGTGTACATGCCGGCCACCACCGCGCCGCGTTCGCCGGCCTCGTGGCAGGCCCAGGCGAACATCGCCTCGGCGTGGCTGAGCCCGAGCCGCCGCGCGGTGGCGAGCAGCGCGGGCGCGGCGAGGGCCGCGTCCCCGCCGGCCATCGGCTGGGTGACGAAGCGGAAGCGCGTGTCGGCCGCCGCGCCGGCGACCCCACGGCCGAAACTCGAAGGCTGCTGGATCACGCTGCCCAGGCGTTCCTGCGTCGCCTCGTCTTCGCCCGCCGGGTGGGCCAGTCCCCAGGCCCGGATCTGGCCGGCGCGCACCCGTCCGTCCAGGAAGTCCCGCAACTCCTCGCGCTGAGGCAGGTGGGCCACGCGGGGCTCGTGCAGCAGGTAGAAGTCGATGTAATCGGTGCCCAGCTCGCGCAGGGAGGTCTCGAGGCACTCGCGCGCATAGGCGGCATCGTGGCGGCACTGGCCCAGCAGGCTGCCCGACACGGTGCGCACGCGCTTGCGCAGCGGCGCCAGCGCGTTGCGCAAGGGTCGCACCAGTGGCCGCGCGAGGCGCTGCCAGGTCTTGAGGTGGGGCGCGACGATGCCGAACTTGGAGGTGATGGTCACGCGGTCGCGCTTGCCGCGGATGAATTCGCCGAGCACCTTCTCGGCATCGCCGAAGCCGTAGGAACGCGCGACGTCGAAATGCGTGACGCCGAGATCGAGCGCGCAGGCCATGGCGTCCAGCGCCTGGCTGCCGCTGACGCGCCCCATGACGGAGGCGCAACCGAAGCCGAGCAGCGAGACCCGTGGGCCGGCGGGAGCGAATTCAACCATGTGCATGATGGGCGCTCGCGATGTGGTCGGCCTGCCGCACGGCGAAGGCCATGAGGGTCAGCGTCGGATTGGCCTGACCCGAGGTTGGGAAAAGCGAACTGCTGCAAGCGTACAGGTTGGAGGTGCCAAAGAGCAAGCCGAAGCCGTCCGCGACGCCGTCCTCGGCGGTGGCGGCCATGCGAGTGGTGCCGATCTGATGCAGGCCGTCGCGCGCCTGGCGCATCACGGCGTCGACACGTTCGCCTTCGGGGTACTGGTAGATCAGCTCGCCGATGTCGTGGGCGCGCAGGTGCGCATCGAGCACGGCGTGCGCCGCCACCACCGATTCGGCATCGCCGCGGTGAAAGCGCAGGTCGATCCGCGCGCGCGGCAGACCCAGCCGGTCGTGCGCGTCGGCCAGCGTGATGCGACTCTGGTCGAAGGGCGACTGTTCGGCGTGGTAGTGCAGGGCGTAGCGATTGCCCGGGCTGTGGACGAAGAAGCCCGGCAGCCGGGTCTTGGCAAAGTAGCGCCCATGCAGGAAGCGGGTGACGAAGGCGGCCGTGCCGAAGGGCGCGCGCAGCAGGTTGCGCGCATGGCGCAGCAGGCTGGGCCTGGGCCCGCCGCCGATCAACGCCTTGCGGATGGCGGGCGCGGCGAGCTTGTCGCGCAGCACCGGCGTGGACAGCGCGAGGTACGCCGCCGACAGGATGCCCGAGCCATGCACGGGATCGACCGGCGGCGGATTGTCGAGCCACAGCGCGATGTTCAGCAGCTTGTGGGCGCGCAGCGCGGCCTCGGTGAAGGTGAAGCGCCGGCGCACATAGTGGCTTCCCGAGCGCTCGAAGCCGTAATGGGTCTTGCCGGGATCTCCGCGGAACTGGACGGTCGCGATCTTGCCGGACAGGTGGCCCATGTAGTAGCGCCCCAGGTGCGCCGCGCCGGCGAGCGCAACCCTGCCGGCCTTCTGGGCCTGCAGCAGCAGACGGGTGGTCTCGACGCCACCGCAGGCCAGGATGAAGACGTCCGCGGCCATGCGCCGCGGCGCCTGTGCCGCATCGCCCTCGGAGGAGCGCAGCAACAGGGCCGCGATGGCGCCGGGGCGCTCGCTCGGCTCGACGTCGACGACGGTCGCGCCCAGCACGCATTCGATCAGCGCTTGCTGGCGGATCCTGGGGCCGAGCCGCCCGACCAGTACGGGGTTGGCGCTCCAGCGCTCGAGGTGGGAGGAGAGCACTTCGCCCTCGACGAAGCGCGCCACCAGGGGACCGCGCGCATTGGCCGCCACGGCGTCGGCGTAGTCGAAGCGCGCCTGGCCGCAATCGGCGTAGTGGCAGGCCTGCGCCCAGTGCGGCGCCAGTTCGTCGACGGTGAATGGCCAGTGCGCCGGGCGCAGCGGGCCGCGCTCCACGAAATCGAGCGCGTCATAGGGCAGGCAGCGCCCGCCCCACAGATGGCTGGTGCCGCCGAAACGGCGCTGCACCGCGTCTTCCATCGGTGCGTGGGTCTGGGCGGCGGCCAGTTCGGCATCGGACAGGCGCTGGGCCTCCTCGCTGCGCGCCTCCAGGCCGCTCTCGATCAGCGTGACGCGGCAGCCGCGGCGCGCCAGTTCCAGCGCCAGCACCATGCCGGCGGGCCCGCTGCCGACCACCGCGACGTGAAGAGGAGGGGCCGCGAGGGCTTCGGCAGGGGACGGAGAGGGCGAAGCTGGCGGCATGCGCCGGATCATACGGGAGGCCCCATGGCGGCCTTCCGCGCGGCCGGCGCCCGCGTCGGCCGGACCCAGGATGAAGAAAAGGCCGCGAATGCGGCCTTTTCGGGGTGTGATGTGTGCGGGGGCGTTCGGAAAGCGATCCGGCGCTTCTCCAGGCCGCCGCCGCCGGCTGGCGGCTCTCAGCGCCTCTCGTGCGTCACGGAACGGTGCGCGCGCCGGAAATCGCCGAGACGAGGCCCACGGCGCCGGCGCGCAGCAGCTCCTGCCGCAGCGCCGCCTCGAGCTGGGCGCGCGCCAGGTCGGGCCGGTCATGGTCGTATTCCTCGTCCAGTTCGCAGTGCAGGTAGTAGTCGACCCTTGCCATGATTCTTTCTACCGAAGCTGCGAGGTCTGTCTCATTCATGTCCGCTCCTCCGAATGTCGTCGTGCGGAAACGACTCGTTTCTGATCCCTGATCACATCCGCCGTTGGGCCGAAGCCACGTTGGTGCTTCGATACAATTTGCGCATTATGGCCCGCTGGATCAACGACACAGTGGCCTTTGTCGTGGTAGGCCAACATCCCGTGTGGCTAAAGTTGCTAGGTAAATATACCTAGCGCAGGCGGAATCGATCCCATATCCGGGGGATGCGGGGGGCGCGCAGGGGGGCATGCCCTGGCGGCGGTGCCGCTGCTTCCTGCCCCGCCGGGGGCGGCGCCAGCAGGTGCCGGACGGACTGCGAGACCTTCACGCAATCCTTGATGTGCAACTCGCCCAGCGCCCGCAAGGCCGCATAGCCGAGCGCGGCGGACACCACCTGGCCCGCGATGGGGACGTATTTCGCGGCCTGCCTGGCCGTCATCCGCACGCCGGCATGGCGCGCGAGGGTGATCAGCAGCTCGCGCGTCACGAGTTTGCCCACCAGCAGCGCGCCGACAGCCGAGGCGGCTTTCTGGACGTGATCGCGCTGGTAGGGGGCCAGCCGCTCGATCTGGGCCACCGAAAGGCCGAATTCGGCGCTGATCCGGGGAATCAGGCGCGACAGCAGCGCCGCGTCGGCGGCCCAGTCGACACCGGGAATGGGGATGGCGCTCGCGGCTGCCGCGACCAGCGCCTGCCGCCCGAGCAGACGCCGGGCGCGCCGGATCGCGGCGATCAGTTGCGGGTCCCCTTGGGCGAGCTGGATGGCGGAGGGCATGCCGTCCGCAGCTTAGCAGGCCTGGTCGAGCCGCGTCAGGCGGTCAGCGTCTCGAGCTGGTCCGACAGGGCGAGCCAGCGTTCCTCCAGCTGGGCGATCTCGTCGTTGAGCGCCTTCAGGCGCTTGCCGGCTTCGACGATCTCCGCCGCCGCCAGCGGCTGGGCCATGCGGGCCTCGAGCGCGGTCTTTTCGCTGCCGGCCGCGGCGAGGCGCTGGTCGACCTGGGCGAGCTCGCGCTTGAGCGGCTTGGCCTGGTCGCTGCGCTGCTGGCGGTCCTGCGCGTCCTGCTTGCGCTGGGTCTTGCCGGCCGCCGGGGTCTCCCGGGCCACGGGCGAGGCCGCCGCCTTGGGCGCGGGGGCGCTCGCCACCATGGCCGGGGCCGACGCCACGGGCAGGGCCGCCGCGTCGCGCGTGGCCGCCTTGGCCTCTTCGCGCAAACGCTTGGCCTCATCGAGCAGGTAGCGCTGGTAGTCGTCCAGATCGCCGTCGAAATCGGTCACCACGCCGCGGCCGACCAGCCAGAACTCGTCGCACACCGAGCGCAGCAGCGCCCGGTCGTGGCTGACCAGCATCAGCGTGCCCTCGAACTCGTTGAGCGCCACCGCCAGCGCCTCGCGCGTGGCGAGGTCCAGGTGGTTGGTCGGCTCGTCAAGCAGCAGCAGGTTGGGCCGTTGCCAGACCATCATGGCCAGCACCAGGCGCGCCTTCTCGCCGCCGCTCATGGTGCCCACCGCCTGCTTGACCATGTCGCCGCTGAAATTGAAGCTGCCGAGGTAGCCGCGCAGATCCTGCTCGCCGGTGCGTTCCTTGACGCTCGAACCCAGTTCGCGCGCCATGCGCACCATGTGTTCGAGCGGCGTGTCCTGCGGGCGCAGCACGTCGAGTTCCTGCTGGGCGAAGTAGCCGATGTTCAGGCCCTTGCCCTCGGTCACCGTGCCGGCCAGCGCGCCCATTTCGCGCGCGATGGTCTTGACCAGCGTCGACTTGCCCTGGCCGTTGGCGCCCAGGATGCCGATGCGCTGGCCGGCGAGCACGGAGCGGTTCACGCCGCGCAGGATGACCTTGGGCGCCTCGCCCTCGACCTGGTAGCCGAAGCTCGCGTCGCTGATCGAGAGCATCGGATTCGGGATGTTGCCCGGCTCCTTGAACTCGAAGGTGAAGTCGGCCTCCGCCAGCAGCGGCGCCACCTTCTCCATGCGCTCCAGCGCCTTGACGCGGCTTTGCGCCTGCTTGGCCTTGCTCGCCTTGGCCTTGAAGCGGTCGATGAACTTCTGCAGATGGGCGATCTTGTCCTGCTGCTTGGAGAAGGCCGACTGCTGCAGCTCCATCTGCTGCGCGCGCAGCGTCTCGAAGGCGCTGTAGTTGCCGCCGTAGCGCGTGAGCTTGGCATGCTCGATGTGCAGCGTCACGTCGGTCACGGCGTCGAGGAACTCGCGGTCGTGGCTGATGACGATCATCGTGCCGGTGTATTTCTGCAACCAGGCTTCGAGCCAGACGAGCGCGTCCAGGTCCAGGTGGTTCGTCGGCTCGTCGAGCAGCATCAGGTCGCTCGGGCACATCAGGGCGCGCGCCAGCTGCAGCCGCATGCGCCAGCCGCCGGAGAAGCTGTTGACGGGGTGGTCGAGCTCGTGCACCTTGAAGCCCAGCCCGAGGATCAGCGCCTGCGCGCGCGGTGCCGCATCGTGCTCGCCGGCATCGGCCAGGTCGGTGTAGGCATGCGCCAGGGCCATGCCCAGCTCGTGGTCGTCCGGCTTGGCCTCGTGCGCGGCCTCGACCGCGGCCAGCGCCTCGCGCAGCTCCACCAGCCGGGTGTCGCCGCCGACCACGAACTCGGTCGCGCCTTCGTCGGTTTCGGGCATGTTCTGCGCCACCTGCGCCATGCGCCACGGCCTGGGCAGGGAGAAATCGCCGCCGTCCTCGTGCAGCGTGCCGTTGAACAGCGCGAACAAGGTGGACTTGCCCGCGCCGTTGCGGCCCACCAGCCCCACCTTCTCGCCGGGATTGATGGTGACGCTGGCGCCGTCCAGCAGCACTTTGGCGCTGCGGCGCAGGATGACATTCTTCAGGGTGATCATTGGCTCGGCGAAATGAGGCTCATGGCTTCGACCGCGGCCAGCACGGCGGCGGTCTGGGTGTCGTGGGCAAGTATGAAAGCATCACCGTAGACGGTTTCGTCGGGAAACTCGGTGATCAGGGTCAGGGCGGGTCCGGGGCGGTCGACCTCGCTGATGGCGCAGGCCGTGCCCTGAATCACTTCGAAAGGAAGCTCGCCGGCGTGCGTATTGTAGGTGGCGAGCTGCGCCGCGTTGAAAGCCATGAGATCGGGGCGCTCGGCGAGGCGGCGGCACACGTGCTCCGCGAGTTGCCGCGCCTGGGCCGCCCAGCCCGCGTGGTGGCGCAGGATCAGGAAGAAGCCCTTCGGCACGGTCCACAGGTCGAAGCCGCGCGGGATGTAGCCGCTCAGGGGGCGCGTCCATTCATGCGCCGGGTAGCCGTGCAGGTTGACGTGCAGGGTCGCGCCGGACATCTCCAGCGCGCGGTGGCGGGCCTCGCGTTCGTGGAACGGCCGCTTGTCCCTGTACTCGACGTCGTCGCCCAGGGCCGTGTAGCGCGCGGCGTGGTGCATGTGCCGGGGCGCATGTGCGCAGAGTTCCCGGTGCAGCGCGTAGCCGTCGGGGTTTTCGAGCGCGATGAGGGCGAAGTGCGAGCCCGGCCGCGCGGCCAGCGCCTGGGCGGCACGCAAGGCGCCGACCACGCCCGAGGTCTCGTTGGCATGCTGGCCGCCGCTGATGATCACTGCCGGGCCGTCGCCGCGGTGATGGATGCCGATCACGCCGCGCCCCTGCCGGCTGAGCGCCTGGAAGCGCTCGCCGCGGATCTGCGCCATTTCCTGCCTGATGCGTGCCGGGTGGAGCGGCGCGTAGGCCTCGGCGAGCGCCGTCGCGTGTTCGGTGTCCGCTTCGGCCGTGGGGGCGGTATACGGGCTCAGGCTGACTCGCAGCGACACCGGGCCCGCGCTCGCGCGGATGTCCGGCACGATCTGGCCCGGTTGCAGCCGGCGGTCGCCGGCCGGCCGCCCGCTGCGGTGCTGGAAGATCTCCAGCAGCGAGAAATAGAGGTCCTCGTGCAGCGCTTCGTGCGTGTCCATCCAGGCGCTGCCGCCCTGCGGCAATTGCGCGATCCCGGGCATGTCTATCCGGATGTCGAGCCGTTCGAAGTAGGGTTCGGTCGCCGGCCAGGCGTGCCCGTGCAGGGCTTCCATCGCCAGGCGAAAGATCTCCTCGTAGTCCGATACGCGCGCGCCATCGCTCGACGTGTGCGAGCCGGCGCCCACCCGAAGCCAGGCGCAAGGCGACAGCATCGTGTTGCCGAGCAGGTCTTCGTGCACGCGGTTCGGCGCGAACACGGTGTCGACGCGCTGTTCGCCGCTCTGCCAATGAAGCTCGACCTCGTAGCGCGGCGTGGCATCCGACACCGCTTGCGGCTCCAGCCGCAGCTCGATCCCCGCGAGCATGGCGGCCAGCGGATAGCTCTCCAGTGCGAAGCGGCGCGGCGATGCCTGGGGATGCACCGGGTAGCGCACCGTCACGCTGGCGAGCGCGCGGCGGTCCACCTCCTCCTGGAAGTGATGCACCAGCGGCTTGTAGGCGCTGCGAAAGCGCGCCTTGATCCCGGCGGCCGCCAGGCGTCGCTCGGCGTCACGCCGCGCCGGCCAGCCTTCGAAAAGCCACGCCTCGACATCGGCGCCGGGCGCGGCGTCCGCCAGGAGTTCCTCGATCCAGGTATCGAGCGTGCGCGGCAGTTGTGCCTCGAGGAGAACTGTCATCGTCAAACCTTGCCGAGGGGGTCGAGCCGGTCGCGCAGCCAATCGCCCAGCAGGTTGAGGCCAAGCACGGTCAGCATGATCGCCAGCCCCGGAAACACGCTCACCCACCACGCCGTCTGCAGGTAGTTGCGGCCATCGGCCAGCATGCCGCCCCAGCTCGGGATCTGCGGGTCCACGCCCAGGCCGAGAAAGGTCAGGCTGCTTTCCAGCAGGATGTTCTCGGCCACGTTGAGCGTCATCAGGATCACCACCGGCCCCAGCACGTTCGGCAGGATGTGGTGCCGCACCATGGAGAAGTCACGCACGCCGAAGGCGCGCGCCGCCTGCACGAACTCGCGCTCGCGCAGCGACAGCACCAGCCCGCGGACCAGCCGCGCGTACTGCACCCACTGCGACAGCACCATGAACAGGATGATGTTGCCCAGGCCGCCGCCGAGAATCGAGATGAAGGTCAGCGCGATCAGGATGAAGGGCAGGGCCAGCTGCACGTCGACGCAGCGCATCAGGAACATGTCCCAGAAGCCGCGGTAGTAGCCCGCCACCAGCCCGACGACGACGCCCACCGTCACCGAGCCCAGCACCGACACGAAGCCGACGTAGAGCGAGATGCGGCCGCCCAGCAGCACGCGCTCCAGCACGTCGCGGCCCAGCGGATCGGTGCCCAGCAGATGCGCCCAGTGCGTGAAGGGCGCCGTGAGACGCGCGCCCAGGTCCATCTTCGCGCCCTGGTCGGGAAAGAGGATCGGCGACAGCAGCGCGAGCGCCACCATGCTGCCCACCAGCAGCACGCCGACGATGAACTCCAGCGAGCGCAGGTGGCGCCAGCGCCCGGGCTTCTGCGTCGGGACGGCGGAAACGGCAAGGGTCGACATCAACCGGGCCTCTCAACTGTTGCGGATGCGCGGATCGACCAGCCCGTAGGCCAGGTCCACCAGCAGGTTGGCGAAGACCACCAGCAGGGCCAGCACCGTGACGGCGCCCTGCAGCACGGGGTAGTCGCGCGCCGAGATGGCGTCGAAGGCCAGCGTGCCCATGCCGGGCCAGTTGAAGACCTTCTCCACGACCACCAGGCCGCCGATCATCTTGCCGAACTGGAGGCCGATGTAGGTGATCAGCGGAATCGCGCAGTTGCGCAGCGCGTGCTTGTAGAGCACCACGCGGTTCTTCAGGCCCTTGGCGCGCGCCACCATGATGTACTGCGCCGAGAGCGTCTCCAGCATCGAGGTGCGCACCAGCCGCACGTTGGTGGCCGAGAAGATGATCGCCATCGTCAGCGTCGGCATGATCAGGCTCACCGGCCCGTCCCACCCCGAGGGCGGCAGCAGCGGGAAGGTGATCGACAGCAGCAGCACCAGCATGATGGCCAGCCAGAAATTCGGGAACGACAGGCCGACCAGCGAGCCGATGCGGATCGCCTGGTCCACGCCGCCGCCCTGGTGCACCGCGGCCTGGATGCCCAACGGAATCGAGATCAGCAGCGACAGCAGCAGCGAGGCCCCCGCCAGCGCCAGCGTCGCGGGCAGGGCATCGCCGATGAGCCGCGACACCGGCGTGCCGCCGAGGAAGCTCTTGCCGAAGTCGCCGACCACCATGCCCTTGAGGAACTCCGCGTACTGCACCGGGAAGGGCCGGTCCAGGCCCAGCCCGATGCGGATGTTCTGCAGGTCCTGTTCGGTCACGCTGCCCGCGCCCTGCGCCAGCATGATGGCCGGATCGCCCGAGAGCCTCACCGCATAGGAGACGAACAGCGTGACCACCAGGACCACGAAGATGGCCTGGAGGACCCGCTTGACGAAGAAACCGAGCATGAGGCGAGGACGTTATTCGACCGTGGCATCCACGAAGCGGAAGCGGCCGTCGGCGGGCAGCGCGAGGTTCCTGGCGCGCTTGTTCACGCCGTAGACCGTGTTCAGGCTGTAGAGCGGCATTTCGAGCGCCTGGTCGGCCACGTAGCGGCCGATCTCGCGCAGCGTCTTCTGGCGCTCGGCCTGGTCCCAGGTGTTGCGCTGGGTGTGCAGCAGCGCATTGAGCTTGGCGTCGTCGTCGAAGGGGTTCCAGCGCTGCTTGGTGTAGTACATCGCATACGCGGTGTTGTCGTAGTCGAAGGTCCAGCCGCCCCACTGGTTCTGCCACATCTCGCCGGTCTTGCCGTTCGGGATGATGTCGTTGAGCAGCACGTTGGTTTCATAGGGCTTGAGCGAGACCTGCACGCCGACCGCGCCCAGGTAGGCCGCCACCGCCTGCGAGACCTCGCGGAAGTTGCTGTCCGGCCCGCGGAAGTCCAGCTGGATCTGCGTGCCCGGCTTCACGCCGGCCTTCGCCAGCATCGCCTTGGCCTGCGCCGGATTGAAGGGCAGGGGCTTGAGGGCGGGGTCGTAGCCGAAGGACAGCTCGCCCTGGAAGCTCGCGATCGGCTTGGCCTGCCCGAGCAGGATGGTCTTGATGATGGCGTCGCGGTCGACCGCCATGATGAGCGCCTTGCGCACCTGGGGGTCCTTCATGATGCCGCGCTGCGTGTTGTAGCGCAGCGCCAGCGCCACCGGGCCGTCCATGCTCACCACCGAGAGCTTCGGGTCTTTCTTGAGGGTGTCGAGCATCGACAGCGGCACCTGGTTGGCGACGTCGACGCGGCCGGCCTGCAGCTCGGCGGCCTGCGTCGCGGGCTCGGCGATGAAGCGGTAGACCAGCTTGTCGATCTTGGGCGCCCCGCCCCAGTAGGCCGCGTTGCGCTCGAAGGAGAGGCTGACCTTGGGCTTGTACTCGGTGAACTTGAAAGGGCCGGTGCCCACCGGGTTCATGCCGAAGTATTCGCTGCCCTTTTCCTTGATGTACTTGGGCGGCACGATCATCGCGCCGTAGCCCGCCAGCTTGGTCAGCAGCACCGGGTCGGGCGACTTCAGGTAGAAGTCGACCGTCAGCGGATTGACCACCACCACCTTGTCGATCGAGTTGTAGTTGGACTGCTGCGGGCCCTTCTTGCCTTCGTCGCCGAGCAGGCGGTCGAAGGTGAACTTGACGGCTTCCGCATCGAAGGGCTCGCCGTCGTGGAACTTCACGTTCGGGCGCAGCGTGAAGCGCAGCCTGGCGTTCTTGTCCAGGAACTCCCACTTGGTCGCCAGGCCCGGCACCAGCTTCATGTCCGCCGTGCGCATGATGAGGCCGTCGAACACCTGCCCGCCGACGGCGCCCCAGGAGACCAGGAAGGTGGCGATCGGGTCCCAGTTGCCCGGGTCCTGGTGCAGCGCGACGGTCAGCGTGCCGGCGGCTTGCGCCGTGGTCGCGGCCATGGGGCTGCACAGCGCGGCCAGCGCGAGGCCGGTGGCCAGCAGGGTGCCTTTGAACTTCGTGAGCATGGGAATAACTCCTGTTGAGTTGTCGTTTGGAATCGGAGAAAGAAAACGTTCAGGCCGCGGCGACGACGGCGGCGCGATGGCCCGCCGCGACGTCCATCAGCCGCAGGATGGCCGGCTCGTCGCCGACCCGCCGCATCGGGCTGGGGATCTCGCCCTCGATGAGCGATGTGTCCTTGTGGCGGCCCGGCTCGGCCACCGGGACGGCCGCGAGCAGCTTGCGCGTGTAGGGATGGCTGGGCGACTCGAAGACCGCCTGGCGCGTGCCGATCTCCACGATCTGCCCCAGGTACATCACGGCCACGCGGTGGCTGATCTTCTCGACCACCGCCATGTCGTGCGTGATGAAGAGATAGGACAGGCCGCGCTCCGCCTGCAAGGCCATGAGCAGGTCGATGATCTGGGCCTGGATCGAGACGTCGAGCGCGGACACCGATTCGTCCGCGATGATGAGCCGCGGGTTGCACGCCAGCGCCCGCGCGATGCACACGCGCTGGCGCTGCCCGCCGGAGAACTCGTGCGGAAAGCGCCCGGCATGCTCGGGCTGGAGGCCGACGCTCTCCAGCAGCTCGGCCACGCGCCGCTCGATGGCCGCGCCTTCCGGCAGCAGCTTGTGCGTGCGGATCGGCTCGGCGATGCTGAAGCCCACCCGCTTGCGCGGATCGAGCGACGCATAGGGGTCCTGGAAGATGTACTGGATGTCCTGGCGCAGCCGGCGGCGCCCGGCCATGTCGAGTTCGGCGATGTCGCGCCCGTCGAAGCGGATCGTTCCGCCGGTCGGCTCCACCAGCTGCTGCAGCGTCTTGCCGATGGTCGACTTGCCGCTGCCGGACTCGCCCACCAGGGCCAGCGTCTCGCCGGGGTAGATGTCCAGGCTCACGCTCTCCACCGCATGCACGCGGTGCGTCACGCGGCCCAGCCAGTCGCGCTTGACGTCGAAGCGGGTCGTCAGCTTGTCGACCTGCAGCAGCGGCTTCTCGTAGCGCGCCGTGTCCTGGACGCGCGTAGTGCCGACGGTGCGGCGTGTCTCGCCCTCCAGCACCTCCAGCGGCGTGCGCAGCGGCCAGGGCTGGCCGGCGAGGCTGCCCAGGCGCGGCACCGCCGCCAGGAGCGTCTGCGTGTAGGGATGCGCCGGCGCCCTGAAGATCTGCTCGACCGTGCCTTGCTCGACCTTGCGCCCGCGCCACATCACCACCACATCGTCGGCCATCTCGGCCACCACGCCCATGTCGTGGGTGATGAAGATCACGGCGGTGCCGAAGTCGCGCTGCAGCTCGCGGACGGTGTTGAGGATCTGGGCCTGGATGGTCACGTCCAGCGCGGTGGTCGGCTCGTCGGCGATCAGCAGCGTCGGGCGGCACGACAGCGCCATCGCGATCATCGCCCGCTGGCGCATGCCGCCCGAGAGCTGGTGCGGGAAGGCGTCGAGCAGCCGTTCGGCGTCCGGCAGGCGCACCTTGCGCAGCAGCGCCAGCGCTTCCTGCCGCGCCTCCCGCGCGCTCATGGCGCGGTGCAGCACCAGCGCCTCCACGATCTGGTTGCCGACCGTGAACACCGGGTTCAGCGAGGTCATCGGCTCCTGGAAGATCATCGCCATCTCGTTGCCGCGCATGCGCAGCAGCGTGGAAGGCTCGGCCTGGGTCATGTCGAGCACGGCACCGTCGCGGGAGCGGAACATGACCTGGCCGCCGGCGATGCGGCCGCGCGTGTAGTCCGTCAGCCGCATGATGGCCATCGAGGTGACGGACTTGCCCGAGCCGGATTCGCCGACGATGGCCAGCGTGCGCCCGGGCGCCACCTCGAAGCTCAGGTCGTCGACGGCGCGGAAGACGCCCTGAGGCGTATCGAACTCGACGCAGAGGTTCCGCACGGACAGCAGTGGCGCGTCGGGGGAGGGCAGGGGGCTGGGCAAGGGGCTTCTTTTCTTTCTGTGTCCTGGCGGTCGCTAGCGCTCTCGTGGCGCGATGCCATTCCTGCAGTGCAAGGCGCGTGCCACGGAGTCGGCGCTCAATGCCGGGTCGGGTTGGAATGGCGCACGAGCGCCTCGCGCGTGACCAGCAGCACCTGGTCCTCGCCGGCGGAGGTTTCGAGCCAGACCACCTCGAGCGTGGGGAAGGCCGCCTCGAAATGCTCGCGCTCGTTGCCGATCTCGAGCACCAGCACGGCGCGCTCGTTCATGACAGCGGCCGCGTCGCGCAGCAGCGCCCGGACGAAGTCCATGCCGTCGGCGCCGCCGGCCAGCGCCAGCGCGGGCTCGGCCTGGTATTCGGCGGGCAGCCCGGCCATGCTTCGCGCATTGACGTAGGGCGGGTTGCACAGGATCAGGTCGTAGGGCCCGCGCACGTCGGCCAGGCCGTCGGATTCGATCAGCGTGATGCGGGCGTCGAGTTCATGGCGCGTCACGTTGATGGCCGCGACTTCCAGGGCCTCGGTCGAGAGGTCCGCCGCGTCGACGCTGACTTCCGGGTAGGTCATCGCCGCGATGATCGCCAGGCTGCCGTTGCCCGTGCACAGGTCGAGCACGCGCCGCGTCTGCTCGTCGAGCCAGTAGTCGATGCTGCCGTCGACCAGCAGCTCGGCGATGAAGCTGCGCGGCACGATGGCGCGCTCGTCGATGTAGAAGGGCACGCCTTGCAGCCAGGCCTCCTTCGTCAGGTAGGCCGCGGGCTTGCGCGATGCGATGCGCATCGCGAAGAGATCGGTGACGCGGGTGGCGTCCGCCGGCGAGACCGGGCGATGCGCCACCGACTCCAGTTCGTCCAGCGGCAAGCCCAGGCGCCACAGCACGAGCCACACGGCTTCGTCGAAGGCGTTGTCGGTGCCATGGCCGAAGGCCACGCCCGCGTCGGCGAGCTGCCGCGCGCCGGCTTCGATGAGTTCGAGGACCGTGCTCATGCCGGCAGCCACGCCTCGAGCGTATCCAGCGTGCGCCTGTAGATGTTCTTGAGCGTCTCGATCTCATCCACCGCGATGTGCTCGTCGATCTTGTGGATGCTCGCGTTGACCGGGCCCAGTTCGATCACCTGCTCGCAGATCTTCGCGATGAAGCGCGCGTCGCTGGTGCCGCCGCTGGTGGAAAGCTCGGTCTCGATGCCGGTCTCGTCGCGGATGGCCTGCTGCACGGCCTCGACCAGCGGGCCCGGCACCGTCAGGAAGGGCAGGCCGCTGATCGTCCAGTCCAGCGTGTAGTCGACGTCATGCTTGTCCAGCACGGCGTGCACGCGCTGCTGCAGCGCTTCGGCCGTCGACTCGGTCGAGAAGCGGAAATTGAAGTCCACCACCGCCGCGCCCGGGATCACGTTGCCGGCGCCGGTGCCCGAATGAATGTTGCTCACCTGCCAGCTGGTGGGCTGGAAGTGCGCGTTTCCCGCATCCCAGCCGCCGCTCTGATTGATGGCGACCAGCTCGGCCAGCGCGGGCGCGAGCGAATGGACCGGGTTCTTCGCCAGGTGCGGGTAGGCGATGTGGCCCTGCACGCCCTTGACGGTGAGCCTGCCGCTCATCGTGCCGCGCCGGCCGTTCTTGATCATGTCGCCGCAGCGCTCGACGGCGGTGGGCTCGCCGACGATGCAATAGTCCAGGCGCTCGCCGCGCGCGGCCAGCGTGTTGCAGACGATCACGGTGCCGTCGCGGCCCGGGCCTTCCTCGTCGCTGGTCAGCAGCAGGGCCAGCGTGAGGCGCGGGTCGGGCGTGGCCGCGAGGAATTCCTCGATCGCGACGACGAAGGCCGCCAGCGAGGTCTTCATGTCGCAGGCGCCGCGCCCGTAGAGCTTGCCGTCGCGGTGCGTGGGCGTGAAGGGGTGGCTGGTCCACTGGTCGAGGGGCCCGGTCGGCACCACGTCGGTGTGCCCCGCGAAGGCCAGGGTCCTCGCGCCCGCGTCCCCGGCGCTGCCGGCACGCACGGCCCACAGGTTGGTCACGCGGAAGTCCGCCGGGCCGCTCTCGATGCTCTCGAGCCTGAAGCCGGCGCGCGCGAGCCGCTCGCCGAGGATCTGCTGGCAACCCGCATCATCGGGCGTGACGGAGGGGCGGGAGATCAGTTGCTCGGCGAGCTGCAGCGTTCGGGACATCGAAGTGACAAGAGAGTGCGAGAGTTTCAGAGACGCACGTCGAGCGTGATGTCGGTGAAGGTGGGTTCCTCGACCTGGTCGAGCAGGGAGCGTTCTTCGTTGCGCGCGGCGGGCGCCGTGCGATTCTGCAGCCGCCACATCAGGTTGGTCGGCGAATCGGCCTGGGCCAGGCCTTCCTCGCGGGTGACCAGTTCTTCGGTGATCAGGCGGGCGATGTCTTCCTCGAAGGTCTGCGAGCCTTCGGCCATGGATTGCTCCATCGCTTCCTTGACGCCGGAGAAGTCGCCCTTGCCGATGAGCTCGGCCACCAGGGCCGTGTTCAGCAGCACTTCGAGGGCCGGCACGCGCGCGCCATTGGGCGTGCGCAGCAGGCGCTGGGCGACGATCGCGCGCAGCGCGCCGCCGAGATCGCCCAGCAGGGTGGCGCGCACCTCCACGGGGTAGAAGCTCAGGATGCGGTTGAGCGCGCGGTAGCTGTTGTTGGCATGCAGCGTGGCCACGCACAGGTGGCCCGACTGCGCATAGGCGATCGCGGCCGTCATGGTCTCGCGGTCGCGGATCTCGCCGATCTGGATCACGTCGGGCGCCTGGCGCAGCGCGTTCTTCAGGGCGATCTGCAGCGACTGCGTGTCGCTGCCGACGTCGCGCTGGTTCACCATCGACTTCTTGTTGGTGAAGGTGAACTCGATCGGTTCCTCCACCGTCAGGATGTGGCCGGTGGCGTTCTCGTTGCGGTAGTCGAGCATCGAGGCCAGCGTGGTGCTCTTGCCGGCGCCGGTGGAGCCCACCATCAGGATGAGCCCGCGCTTTTCCATCACGAGCGTCTTGAGGATCTCGGGGAGGTTCAGGTCCTCGAAGGATGGAATGACGGAGGCGATGTGCCGCACCACCACCGCATAGCTGCCGCGCTGGCGCATGGCGCTGATGCGGAAGTTGCCCGAGCCTTCGAGGGCGATCGCCATGTTCAGTTCGCCGGAGCGCTCCAGCTCGGCGATGCGGTCCGCGTGCACCACCTCGGCCAGCAGGCCGAGCGGCGCCTCGGGGGGCAGCACCTGCGCATTGATCGGCATGCAGTTGCCGTTGATGCGGATCAGCGCCGGGGAGTTCGCCGACAGATAGATATCGGAGGCCTTGCGCTCGGCCATCAGGCGAAGAATTCGCTCCATCATCTTCATCTGTCTTCTCCTCGACGCTTGGGTTGTGGAAACGGGGCCGCCGCCGGGCCGCCCCAAGGCGGCCGCGCCTCCCCCTCGGGGGGTGGCGAAGCACACGCAGTGGCGAGCCGGGGGGCTGACATCGATCAGTCGCGCAGCAGGTCGTTGAGCGAGGTCTTTGCGCGTGTCTGCGCATCGACACGCTTCACGATGATCGCGGCGTAGAGGCTGTAGCGGCCGTTGTCCTTGGGCAGCGTGCCGCTGATGACGACCGAGCCCGCCGGCACGCGGCCGTAGGTGACCTCGCCGGTGGCGCGGTCATAGATGGGGGTGCTCTGGCCGAGGTACACGCCCATCGACAGCACCGAGTTCTCCTCGACCACCACGCCCTCGACCACTTCGGAGCGCGCGCCGATGAAGCAGTTGTCCTCGATGATGGTCGGGCCGGCCTGCAGGGGCTCCAGCACGCCGCCGATGCCCACGCCGCCCGAGAGGTGCACGTTGGCGCCGATCTGGGCGCAGGAGCCGACCGTGGCCCAGGTGTCCACCATCGTGCCTTCGCCGACGTAGGCGCCGATGTTCACATAGGAGGGCATGAGGATCGCGCCCTTGGCGATGTAGCTGCCGCGGCGCGCCACGGCCGGCGGCACGATGCGCACGCCGGCTTCCTTGAGCTCGTTGGCCGACAGGTGCGAGAACTTCGTCGGCACCTTGTCGTAGAAGCCCAGGGAGCCCGCCTGCATCTGCTCGTTGTCCTTGATGCGGAAGGACAGCAGCACCGCCTTCTTGATCCACTGGTGCACGGTCCATTGGCCGACGCTCTCGCGGGTGGCCACGCGCAGCTTGCCGTTGTTGAGCTCGGCGATCACGTGCTCGACGGCATCGCGGACTTCCTTGGAAGCATTGGCGGCGGAGATGTTGGCGCGGTCTTCCCACGCTGCGTCGATGGTCTGCTGGAGTTGTTGGGTCATGGAAAAAGCTCAGTCCTGGATGAAGTTCACGATGCGCTGTGCGGCCTCGGTGCATTCGGCGGTGTCCGCCACCAGCGCCATCCGTATGCGACCCCGGCCCGGATTGGCGCCGTCGACGTCGCGGGCGAGGTAGCTGCCGGGCAGCACCGTCACATTGTATTGAGCGTACAGCGCGCGGGCGAAGGCCTGGTCGTCGCCCTTCCAGGCGGCGGGGATGCCGGCCCACAGATAGAAGCTGGCATCGGGCAGGCGCACGTCGAGCACCGGCTCGAGCAGGGGCGTGACGGCGGCGAACTTGGCGCGGTACATGGCGCGGTTCTCGACCACGTGGGCCTCGTCGTTCCAGGCGGCGATGCTGGCCGCGGCCACCGTGCCGCTCATCGCGCTGCCGTGGTAGGTGCGGTAGAGCAGGAAGGACTTGATGATCGCCGCGTCGCCCGCGACGAAGCCGCTGCGCATGCCCGGCACGTTGCTGCGCTTGGACAGCGAGGTCAGCGCGATGAGGTTGCGGAAGTCGGCGCGGCCCAGCCGGGCGGCGGCTTCGAGCCCGCCGAGCGGGGGCTCATCGCGGAAATAGATCTCGCTGTAGCACTCGTCGGCCGCGATCACGAAGCCGTGGCGGTCGGAGAGCGCGAAGAGCTTCTCCCATTCGTCCAGCGGCATCACGGCGCCGGTCGGATTGCCGGGCGAGCAGACGAACACCAGCTGCGTGCGGGCCCAGACCTCGTCCGTCACGCTGTCCCAGTCGAGCGCGAAGTTGCGCGCGGGCACGCTGGGCACATAACGCATTTCCGCGCCCGCCAGCAGGCCCGAGCCTTCGTAGATCTGATAGAACGGATTGGGCGACAGCACGATCGGCGCCGGCGACTTCGTCGGGTCGACCACGGTCTGCGTGAGCGCGAACAGCGCCTCGCGCGTGCCGTTGACCGGCAGCACCTGGGTGGCCGGGTCGAGGTCGAGCCCGTAGCGGCGCTGCAGCCAGCCGGTGAAGGAGGCGCGCAGTTTCAGGTCGCCGGCCGTGGCCGGGTACGCGGCCAGCGCGCCGAGGCTGCCGGTCAGCGCCTGCTTGATGAATTCCGGCGTGGGGTGCTTGGGCTCGCCGATGCCCAGGCTGATCGGGGAGAACGCGGGGTTGGGCGTGACGCCCGCGAAGAGTTGTCGCAGCCGCTCGAAGGGGTAGGGCTGCAGTTTGGCGAGCAGGGGATTCATGGGCCAGGATTATCGGGGCAGCCGGCGAGCCGGGGGGCGGCGCGGGCGGCCCGGGGCGCGGGTGCTGCGGGATTCCACCAGGGAATCGGGGTCACTGGTGCGGCGCATACTGGCGGCAGACCCGCGCCGGCTCCCCCCCGGAGCCACCGGGCGGCAGACAGGAGACCGCATTGCAGCGAACCAACATTGCCAACCCGGCCTATTTCCACAAGGTCGTCGATTGCCAGTACGCCTGTCCGGCGCACACCCCCGTCCCCGAGTACATCCGCATGATCGCGCAGCGCCGCTACGGCGACGCCTACATGATCAACTGGGTTTCCAACGTCTTCCCCGGCATCCTGGGACGCACCTGCGACCGGCCCTGCGAGCCGGCCTGCCGGCGCGGGCGGGTCGAGGAGAGCAACGCCAAGGACCCCGAACCGGTGGCCATCTGCCGGCTCAAGCGCGTGGCGGCCGACATGAAGGAGGATGTGCGCGCGCGCATGCCCAAGGTCGAACCGAGGAACGGCAAGCGCGTCGCCTGCATCGGCGCGGGGCCGGCCTCGCTCACCGTCGCGCGCGATCTGGCGCCGCTCGGCTACGAAGTGACGGTGTTCGACGGCGAGGCCAAGGCCGGCGGCTTCATCCGCACCCAGATCCCGCGCTTTCGCCTGCCGGAGTCGGTGATCGACGAGGAGACGGGCTATATCCTCGACCTGGGCGTGGACTTCCGCGGCGGCGAGCGCATCGACTCGATGAAGGCCCTGATGGCGCAGGGCTGGGACGCCATCTTCGTCGGCTGCGGCGCGCCGCGCGGGCGTGACCTGGAGGATGTCCCCGGGCGCCGGGAAGCGGCGGCCGGCATCCACATCGGCATCGACTGGCTGGCCTCCGTCTCCTTCGGCCACGTCACCCACATCGGCCAGCGCGTGATCGTGCTGGGCGGCGGAAACACGGCGATGGACTGCTGCCGATCGGCCCGCCGCCTGGGCGGCACCGACGTCAAGGTCATCGTGCGCAGCGGCTTCGACGAGATGAAGGCCTCTCCCTGGGAGAAGGAGGACGCGCAGCACGAGGGCATTCCCATCATCAACTTCCATGTGCCCAAGGCCTTCGTCCACGACGAGGGCCGGCTGGTGGGCATGCGCTTCCAGATCGTCCGGGCCGAGACCGACGCGCAGGGCCGCCGCGCGCTGGTGCCGACCGGCGAGCCGGACCCCTTCTTCGAATGCGACGAGGTGCTGCTGGCGGTGGGCCAGGAAAATTCCTTCCCCTGGATCGAGCGCGACTGCGGCATCGCCTTCGACAAGGCGGGCCTGCCCAGGCTGGACAAGGACACCTTCCAGTCGACGGTGCCGAATGTCTTCTTCGGCGGCGACGCGGCTTTCGGCCCCAAGAACATCATCACGGCGGTGGCCCATGGCCACGAGGCCGCGGTGTCCATCGACCAGCTGCTGCACGCCGCGCCGGTCACGCAGCGCCCGCCGCCCATGACCAACCTGGTGTCGCAGAAGATGGGCATCCACGAATGGAGCTACGACAACAACACCTCCAACGACCTGCGCTACAAGGTGCCCTGGGCCAAGGCCGAGAAGGCGTTGGCGAGCATCGGCGTCGAGGTCGAGCTTGGCTTCGACGCCGCCACCGCCTTCAAGGAGGCCGAGCGCTGCCTGAACTGCGACGTGCAGACCGTCTTCACGGAGGCCGCCTGCATCGAATGCGATGCCTGCGTGGACATCTGCCCGATGGACTGCATCACCTTCACCACCAACGGCGACGAGGCGGACCTGCGGCCCCGATTGAAGGCGCCCGCGCTCAACCTGGCGCAGGACCTCTATGTGTCCGGCGGGCTGAAGACGGGCAGGGTGATGGTGAAGGACGAGGACGTCTGCCTTCACTGCGGCCTGTGCGCCGAGCGCTGCCCCACGGGCGCCTGGGACATGCAGAAATTCCTGCTGAAGATGACGCCGGCGGGCCCCGCCTGCCGCGATTCGCACGGCGTGCCGACGCAGGGGGTGCCCGCATGAAACAGATCGAAGGCGTCAACGATTTCGTCATCAAGTTCGCCAACGTCAACGGCTCGGGCTCGGCCTCGGCCAACGAGCTGTTCGCCAAGTCCATCCTGCGCATGGGCGTGCCGGTGAGCCCGCGCAACATCTTCCCCAGCAATATCCAGGGCCTGCCGACCTGGTACGAGGTGCGCGTGACCGAACAGGGCCACATGGGCCGGCGCGGCGGCACCGACATGATGGTGGCGATGAACCCGCAGACCTGGGACGCCGACGTGGCCGAACTCGAGCCCGGCGGCTACCTCTTCTACGACAGCACGCGCGCGCTGCCGCCGTCGAAATTCCGCGACGACATCCGGGTCATCGGCATGCCGCTCACCGAGATCTGCAACGCCGTCTACCAGGACCCGCGGCAGCGCCAGCTCTTCAAGAACATCGTCTACGTGGGGGCCCTGGCCATCCTGCTGGGCATCGAGCCGGAAGTGGTCGAGAAGCTGTTCGGCGAGCAGTACAAGGGCAAGGAGAAGCTGCTGGCCTCCAACGTGCAGGCCCTGCACCTGGGCTGCGACTTCGCCAGGGAGCACCTGAGCGAGCCCCTGGGCCTGAAGGTGCGGCGTGCCGACCGGGTGGGCGACCGGATCTTCGTGGACGGCAACAGCGCGGCCGCGCTGGGCTGCGTGTACGGGGGCGCCACGGTCGCGGCCTGGTACCCGATCACGCCCTCGTCCTCGGTGGCCGAGGCCTTCCAGCGGTACTGCACCAGGTTCCGCGTCGATCCGGCCACCGGCCAGCACCGCTTCGCCATCGTGCAGGCGGAGGACGAGCTCGCCTCGATCGGCATGGTCGTGGGCGCCGGCTGGAACGGCGCGCGGGCCTTCACGGCGACCTCGGGGCCGGGCATTTCCCTGATGAGCGAGTTCATCGGCCTGGCCTACTTCGCCGAGATCCCGGTCACCATCATCAACGTGCAGCGCGGCGGGCCTTCCACCGGCATGCCCACCCGCACGCAGCAGGCCGACATCCTGTGCTGCGCCTATGCCTCGCACGGCGACACCAAGCACGTGCTGCTGTTCCCCGAAGACCCGCACGAGTGCTTCGAGCACGCGGCGGCGGCGCTGGACCTGGCCGACCGGCTGCAGACGCCCGTCTTCGTGATGACGGACCTGGACATCGGCATGAACCAGCGCCTGTGCGCCGCCTTCGCCTGGGACGACAGCCGCGCCTACGACCGCGGCAAGGTCATGACCGCCGAAGAGCTGGAGCAGGGGCGCGACTTCGGCCGCTACAAGGACGTGGACGGCGACGGCATCCCCTGGCGCACGCTGCCCGGCACCCACCCGACCAAGGGCAGCTTCTTCACCCGCGGCACCACGCGCGACGCCTACGCCCGGTATTCGGAGCGCGGTCCCGACTACATCTACAACATGGAGCGGCTGCTGAAGAAGTTCGCGACCGCGGCCACCCTGGTCCCGCAGCCGGTGCTGCGGCTGGCCTCCGGCAAGACGGAGCTGGGCGTGATCTATTTCGGTTCGACCAGCCCGGCCATGCAGGAGGCCCTGGAGGCGCTCGATGAACGCGGCATCCGCCTGGACGCGCTGCGGCTGCGGGCCTTCCCCTTCCCGGACAGCGTGGCGCGCTTCCTGGCGCAACACAGCCAGGTGTTCGTGGTCGAGCAGAACCGCGACGGCCAGATGCGCAGCCTGCTCGTCAACGAGCTGGGCATCGATCCCGCCCGGCTGGTTCCCGTGCTGCATTTCGACGGCACGCCCATCACGGCGCGCTTCATCACCCAGGCGATCGGCGCGCATGTGCCCGCGCCCGCGCCCACGCCCGCGCCCGGCGCCGGCGCCGCCCAGACGAAGGAGCCTGCATGACCTACCTCGCCAAGCCCCGGCTGCACCATCCGACGCTGGCCACCAACAAGGTCGGCTACACGCGCCGCGACTACGAGGGCAAGATCTCGACCCTCTGCGCCGGCTGCGGTCACGACTCGATCTCCGCCGCCATCATCGAGGCCTGCTGGGAGCTCGATATCCAGCCGCACCGCGTGGCGAAGCTCTCGGGCATCGGCTGCAGCTCCAAGACGCCGGATTACTTCCTGGGCGCCTCGCACGGCTTCAACACCGTGCACGGCCGCATGCCCAGCGTGCTGACCGGCGCCAACCTGGCCAACCGCGACCTGCTGTACCTGGGCGTTTCGGGCGACGGGGATTCGGCCTCCATCGGGCTGGGCCAGTTCGCCCACGCGATGCGGCGCGGCGTGCGCATGGCCTACATCGTGGAGAACAACGGCGTCTACGGGCTGACCAAGGGGCAGTTCTCGGCCACGGCCGACCAGGGTTCCAAGAGCAAGAAGGGCGTCGTCAACACCGACAGCCCGGTGGACCTGGCGGCCATGGCGCTGCAGCTGGGCGCCACCTACGTGGGGCGCGGATTTTCGGGTAACAAGGCGCAACTGGTGCCCTTGATCAAGGGCGCGATCAGCCATGGCGGGGCCGCCTTCATCGACGTCATCAGCCCCTGCGTCGCCTTCAACAACCACCCGGGCAGCACCAAGAGCTACGACTACGTGCGCGAGCACAACGAGGCGGTCAGCCGCATCGACTTCATCAGCGGACGCGAGGAAATCACCGTGGACATGGCCCCGGGCGAGGTGCTGGACGTGCGGCAGCACGACGGCACGCTGCTGCGGCTGCGCAGCCTGCACCCCGACTACAACCCCGGCGACCGCTACGCCGCCATGGCCCACATGCAGCGGCACCAGGAAATGGGCGAGGTGGTGACGGGGCTGCTCTACGTCGACCCGCTGGCCACCGACCTGCACACGGCGCTCAACACCGTCGACCGGCCGCTGAACACGCTCGGCCCCGCCGAGCTGTGTCCTGGCGTGCGGGCGCTGGAACGTCTCAACGCCTCCTTGCGCTAAGCCGAACCTGGTTGCACCATAGCGCTTGTTCTGGAGGGGGCACCATGGCCGAACGTACCGTTTTTCAGTCCGTCTCGCGCAAGCATGTGATCTGCGTGGGACCGCAGTCCAGCGTGCGCGAGGCCGCGCGGGTGATGACGCGCGTCAATTGCGGCAGCGTGCTCGTCATGGAACCGCCCGACACCCTGCTGGGCATCCTGACCGAGCGCGACCTGATGACGCGCGTGCTGGCGCGGGGCCTGGACCCCGACCGAACGACAACGCGCGAGGTGATGACACCCAACCCGATCTGCGTGCCGCCGGAAATGCTGGTGTCCGACGCCGTCGTGATCATGCTGGAGCGGGGCTTCCGCCACCTGCCGCTGGTGGCGGGGAAGAAGATCCTCGGGGTGTTCTCGGTGCGCGATGCGCTGCCGCGGGAGATCGGCGCGGCGGTGAGCCAGACGGAGTTCAATGAGCAGGTGAACGACGTGTTGGGGTAGCACTATCGCGGTGTCAGCCCGCATGAATGGTCTTCGTCGAGAACCCATTCGACGGCGCCTTTCCTTCCGACATTCATTCGCACGTTTCCGCCCGAGCCGTCGACGCCGGCAGTGGAGGCGAAGGCAGATTCCAGCCCGGGCGTTGGCCATACCCGATGTCGGCGATCGAGGGTCGTCGTCCGCACTTCAGGAGAACACAACCATGGCTACCAACACCATCCGTCTGCACCGCGTGCTGCGCACCTCACCGGACCGGCTCTACCGTGCCTTCGTCGAACGCAGTGCTTTCGAGCGCTGGCTACCGCCCTTCGGATTCATCGGCCGGGTCCACGAGATGGAGCCCGTGGTGGGGGGTGCCTGGCGCATGTCTTTCACCAACTTTGGCAGCGGGCACAGCCACTCGTTCGGCGGGAAATACCTGGAACTGGTCCCTGGCCAACGCATTGCATACGATGCGACCTTCGACGATCCCGGCCTGCCGGGCACCATGAAGACCACGGTGACGCTGACCCCCGTGTCCTGTGGCACCGAGATGTCCGTCGTGCAGGAAGGCATCCCCGATGTGATTCCTGCCGAGATGTGCTACCTGGGCTGGCAGGAGTCGCTTCTCGCGCTGGCTCAATTGGTCGAACCGAATATTCCCGGTTGAAGTCTCGTTGCTGCCGCCGTAGATCGACATCGCGCGCCGCCTGGCGACAGCGACGACAACGCGCTGGCCGAGGCCATCATCGGGCTTCACCGGTGGGGTATAACTGCAGGTCGGCAAAGGACTTGCGTTCGCGCACCAGCTTCTCGAGGAGCGGGGCGGGCGTCCACCAGAACCCCTCCTTCGCATGGAAGCGCCGGATGTCGGCCAGCACCTTGTCCAGACCGATGCGGTCGGCCAGGTACATCGGCCCGCCATGGTGGGCCGGAAATCCGTAGCCCGTAAGGTAGGTGATGTCGATGTCGCCCGGACGCAGGGCGATGCCCTGTTCGAGCAGCTTCGCGCCTTCGTTGATCATGCCGTACAGGCAACGCTTGACGATGTCCTCTTCGGTCATCGGCTGGCGCCGGATCCCCATGCGGGCGGACTCCTCGACGATGAACTGCTCCACCTCGGGATCGCGCTGCGGGGTGCGGTCGCCCTTGTCGTAGCGATACCAGCCCTTGCCGCTTTTCTGGCCGAGGCGCCCCCGATCGCACAGCTTGAGGATCAGGTCGTTCCAGCGTCGGTCGGTCGGGCGGGTGGCCAGCTGGGCCTTGCGCGTCTGGTAGCCGACATCGTTGCCGGCCATGTCGTGCACGGCGAAGATGCCCATGGCGTAGCCGAACTTCTTCAGTGCGGCATCCACCTCGTGCGGCAGCGCGCCATCCTCCACCAGGAAGTGCGCCTCGCGCGTGTAGTTGCGAAACAGCGCATTGCCGATGAAGCCGGGGTAGATGCGCGCCAGCACCGCGACTTTGCCCATGCGCCGACCCAGATCCATGAGCGTCGCGATCACGTCGGGCGCGGTCCGGTCGGCGCGCACCACCTCCAGCAGTCTCATCACATGCGCAGGGCTGAAGAAATGGGCGCCGACCACGTCCTGCGCACGCGTGGTCACGGCCGCGATCCTGTCAACGTCCAGGCCCGAGGTGTTGGTGGCGAGGATGGCGCCGGGCCTGGCCAGGGTGTCGAGCTGGCGGAAGATGCCCTGCTTCAGGCCCATGTCCTCGAACACGGCCTCGATCACGATGTCCGCATCCTTCACATCGGCCATCTCCAGCGAGCCCGCGATCAGCGCGAGGCGCTGGTCCCTCTGGGCCGGGTCGAGCTTGCCGCGCGAGACGCTGCCGTCGTAGTTGTCCCTCACGCGCTGCAAGCCGCGTTCGAGCCCTTGCTGGTTCGCGTCGATCAGCGTGACGGGAATGCCGAGGTTGGCCAGCGACATGGCAATGCCGCCGCCCATCGTGCCGGCGCCGATCACGGCAGCCCGACGCACGGGGCGCAGCGGCGTACCCGGGGGGATGCCGGGGATCTGCCCCGCCTGGGCGGCGGCTGACCTGGCATGGGCGGCGGCGCGTTCGCGCTCGGCATCGCCGACGGTGAAGAGATCGGTAGTGCTCATGGGTGTCAGGCCTGGTTGTCCTGCAGTTTCAGGGCTTTGCCGTCGACGAACTCGCGCAGGCGCTGCTCGGCCTCCGGCGGGCGCGCGCGCGCCGAGTTGAGTTGCTCGACGAACAGGCCGTCGTCGTGCGACATGTCCTGGATGCGCGGCAGCACGTTGATGATCATCCAGTTGGTCTCGGCGCTGTTCCTGGCGATGCGGACGGCCAGGTCCTTGGCCTTGGCCAGAGCCTCGCCGGCGGGCGTGACGTAGCGCACGATGTGCTCCTGCAGTCCCTCGGACGATGTCAGCAGCCGACCTGTGAGCATCATGTCCGTCATCACCGAGGTGCCGACCACGCGCTGGATGCGAACCGTGCCGCCGCCACCCACGAAGATGCCGCGCTGACCTTCGGGCAGGCCGAAGAGGGCGGTGTCGTCGCACACGCGCAGGTGTGCCGACGTGGCCAATTCCAGCCCGCCGCCCACCACCGCGCCGTGCAGCGCGGCGACGAAGGGGATCGGGCCGCGCGCGATGAGGTCGAACACTTCGTGCCAGTTGTGGCGGCGGCGCTTGCGCGGGGGCTTGATGGCGCCCGTGGCCCGGGCCAGCGCTTCGGCCAGGTCCAGGCCGGCGCAGAAGTTGCTGCCGTGACCGAACAGGACGGCCACGTCGGCTTCTTCGTGGGCACGCAGCACGGCCGCGCGCAACTCATCGATCAGCGGGTCATTGATGGCATTGCGCTTGTCGGGGCGGTTCAAGCCGATGAGGGCCGCGTTGCCGTCGAGTTCGTAGCTGATCAAAGGGGCACTCATGGGTTCGTCTTTCGATTCGAATGGGGCAGGTCAGAGGTCAAGAACCAGCCTGGGTGTCCGGGAGCCCGAGCAACAGACCATGATCCGGTCGTTGGCGGCCTTCTCGGCGTTGCTGAGCACCAGGTCTCGGTGGTCGGGGATGCCTGCGATCACGCGCACTTCACAGGTGCCGCAGACGCCTTCCTGGCAGGAGTACGCAGGCTCGACGCCTTCGGCTATCAGGCTGTCCAGGATGGTCTGGCCGACCCGCACCTGAACGGTCTTGCCCGAGCGGGCCAGCTCCACGACGAAGCCGCCGTCGGTCGCGGGCGCTTCTCGCGCCGCGAAGTACTCCATGTGCACGCGCTCGGGCTGCAGGCCGGCGGTCGCCTGCTCGTAGGCGGCGAGCATGGGCAGCGGGCCGCAGCAATAGACGTGGGCGCCGGGTGGGAGCGCCTGCACGATYGCCGGCAGGTCCATCATCCGGCCGCCGGGTTCCTGGTCGAAGTTGAGGCTCAGCTCGACGTTGGAATCGTTGTGGTAGCCGTGCAGCACGTCAAGGAAGGCCGCGCCGCGGCGCGTGCGCGCGGCATAGTGGAGCTTCCACGGCGTGCCCAGGGCCTGGCTGCGCGCCATCATGCTCATGAGCGGCGTGATGCCGATGCCCCCGGCGATGAAGACGTTGAGCGAAGACGTCTCGTCGAGGAGGAAATTGTTTCGCGGTGCGCCGACGGCCAATGTGTCTCCGGCGCGCAGTACCTCGTGCAGGTAGCGCGAGCCGCCGCGGCTTTGCGCGTCCTTGTTCACGCCAATCAGGTAACGGTGGCGCTCGTGCGGCGCGTTGAGCAGTGAATAGCTGCGCAGCAGGCCGTTGGGCAGGTGCAGGTCGATATGCGAGCCGGCCGTGAAAGGCGGCAGCTCCCTGAGCGGCGGCATCGGCACGAGCTCGAACCCGAGAATGCCCTCGGCTTCGTAGGTCACGGCCCGGACGCGGACCTGCAGTGTTTCTTGTGTGCTCATGCCAGGGCTTTCCGGAGAACTCACTCGGGCCTGAAGCCGGAGGCCTTGATGATCGGTTCCCAATGGGCCAGCTCGGCGCGCTGCAACGCGTCCAGCTCCGCACCGGTGCGGAAATCCGGTTGCACCCAGAGCTGTCGGCTGAGCAGGTTGGCGACCTCGGGAATCCGCAGGGCCTGCTGCACGGCCTTCTGCATGCGCTCGACCGCGGCCGCCGGCGTGCCCGCGCGGGCCCACATGCCGGTCCATCCTTCGCCGGAGGTCACGTCGATGCCCTGTTCGGCAAAGGTGGGAATCTCCGGGATCAGCGGCGAACGCGCCTTGGTGAAGATGCCGATCACGCGGATCTTGCCGGAACGATGGTGCGGCATCATGCCGTCGATCAGGCTGATGGCGGAGGGCACATGGCCGCCCACGAGATCGGTCACCATGGGCGGTGTCCCCTTGTAGGGCGTCACCGGCAGGTCGATGCCCGTCGTCGTGGCCAGTTGCACGCCCAGGAAGTGGTTCTGTCCCCCCAGGCCCGGTGTGCCGAAGCTGGCCTTGCCCGGATTGCGCCTCACCCAATCGATGAACTCGCGCGCGTTGTTGGCGCCCGTGTCCAGCGCCACCCCCATGCCGAGCGGATACGAGCCCAGGGTCGCGACCGGGCTGAAGTCCTTCAGGATGTTCCAGTGGATCTCGCGGCCGAAGACCAGCATCTGAAAGGTCGGTGTGGCGTTGGGCGCCACCATGAAGGTCAGGCCGTCGGCGGGTGCCCCAAGTACGGCGTCAGCCGCGATGCGGCCCCCCACGCCGGGCTTGTTTTCGATGATCACCGGTTGACCCAGCAGGCTGGGCAGCTGGTTGGCGATCACGCGGGCGATGGCGTCCGTCGCGCCGCCTGGCGGAAAGCCGACCATGATGCGAATCAAAGGCTTGTTCTGGGCCCGGCTGGCCTGGGGCGAGGCCAGCAAGGCGCCGCTGGACAGCAGGAGGTCGCGACGGGTGAGCTTCATGGATGTCCCTGAATCGATGTGCATTCGAGCCTCTGCCCGCGGATGTCTTGCGCACCCTTGCCCGGCAGCGGACCGCGCCGGTTTCAGGCGTCGGCCAGGGCGCGCCAGTCGCTGCCGACGGGCAGCACGCCGCCCACCGACCGGATCTTCCGATAGTCCAGATCGGGGTGGTGCGCCAGGGTCGGCGCCTTGCCTTCCATGAATTCGCGCGCGGCTTTCAGCAGCATCTGGCGCACGCGGATGACGGCGCCGTCGGCGGAGCACAGCTGCTCGTCGGTGCGGTCGGCGATCGGTCCCTGGCTCAGGAACATGGCGAAGTCTTCGGTGCCCAGATGCTGCGGAAACCCGGTCTTGTGGCCGCGCTTCATGAGGTCGCGGTTCTGGCCCCAGTTGTCCTTCGCGTCGCCGGGCGGCAGGGGCGGGAAGTCCCACACGTCGGGCGAGGCCGACATGACCGTCATGCCCAGAGGGCGGTGCGAGTTGAAGTGCACGAACCACGCGCGGTGCGTCACGTCGTCGACAGGGGTGGAGAAGAACACCGTGGTGGGACCGGTGGCGTCGGGCGGGCAGATGATCCCGTACCAGGGCATGACGAAGTTGTTGACGCGGGCATAGACCTGGCCGTCGGGCAGGGCGCGCAAGGCGGCATAGCGGTAACCGTAGGGGCGCTCCTCGAACTCCAGCTTGGGCGCCAGGGCCTTGGTCATCAGCATCCGTTCGTTGCCGCCGCCTGAGGTGAGCTGAGTGGTGGATTCATGCAGCACGCCCACGTGCGACGAGTCCATCGACGCCTCCACACCCTGCACCCAATTGGTCGGCACTTCCGCGCTGGTGACCGATCGCTGGTGGGGCGGCAGGTCCATGAAGGGCAGGTCGGGGAAGGGCGGCGGCGTGTCACCCTGGCCGAGCCAGGCCCAGACGATGCCTCCGCGGTCCGCGGCGGTGTAGCGGTTCACGCGCACATGCTGGCAGAACTGCTCCTGGCTGCCGGCATGGTTGGGCGCTTCCACCACTTCGCCTTTGACGTTGAACTTCCAGCCGTGATAGAGGCAGCGCAGCCCGTTGTCTTCATTGCGCGCCAGCGCCAGCGAGGCCTTGCGATGCGGGCACTGCTCGTCGAGCACGCCCACGCTGCCATCGGTGGCGCGAAAGGCAACGTAGTTCCTGCCGAGCAGGCGGATGCGCAACGGAGCGCCATCGGCCTCGAGCTTGGACGAGGGCGCGGCCGGCAGCCAGTAGTGCTGGCGGATCATCTCGCCCATCGGGGCGCCGTTCTCGACGCGGGTCAGCAGGTCGTTGTCTTCTTTGCTCAGGGGCATGAGAGTCTCCAGTGTGTCGTATGGGCCGAGCCTGCGCTTGCAGGATCAGCAGTCCTCGTCCTTGCGGAAGGCGAGCGGATAGACGCGGCGGCAGTTGCATTCGAAGATGTTCTTGCGCTGCTCTTCGCTGAGCCATTCGATGCTCTCGATCACAGGCTTCATGTCGTCGTAGTCGCGGCCGCTGACGGGATCGCGCGAACTGCCGGTGCCGGGCTTTTCGGTGCCGAAGAGCACGTTGTCCGTGCCGGCCACTTTCAGCAGCAGCTCGATGGCGTCCTTGCTGTAGTTGCAGGTGTCGAAGTACAGCTTCCTGAGCTGCTCGTCGAAGGTCTCCGCGTCACCCTTGCGCACGGTCCAGGAGCGAAAGCGCCCCATCTGGTAGGGAATGGCGCCCCCGCCGTGGGCCACGACGATCTTCAGGTCGGGGAAGGCGTCGAAGGTCCTGGCGCCCAGCAGCGAAACGATGGCGATGCTTTCTTCGTTGATGAACTTCAGCGTGTAGGACTCGCGGGCGCTGCAGCTGCCTGCCGAGTGAATCAGGCCGGGCACGTTCAATTCGATCATCGCCCGATACAGGGGGTGCCAGAACGGGTCGCCCAGGCCCGGCGGATCGCCCAGGCCTTCGGTGGGATCGGGATTGATCAGGCAGCCGACAAAGCCCAGCTTGTCGACGCAACGCCGCAGCTCGGGGATGGCGCGCAGGTCGAGCGGCTCGTCCATGTACTGCGGCAGGCCGGCCACGCCGCGGAAGCGCTCGGGGAACATCTCGACGAAGCGGGCGATCAGGTCGTTGCAGTGGGTGGTCCAGAGCTCGGTCACGCGGCCTGGCTTGACCGAGTGCATTTGCAGGTAGGGGCGCGGCGAAATGAACTGCACATCGGTTCCGACGCTGTCCATGCTCTTGACCAGCTCCTCGGCCATCTTGCGGACCGAGGCATCGGGAATCTTGGGCAGCGTGTTGGGATTGGCGCGCCCGCCCACGAGCTCCGCCATGAAGCGGAAGCTCTCGGGCGGCATGACGATGTGGGCGTGGGAATCGATGATCATGAGGGGAGCGCTTTCGGGGTTTATCGGACGACGGCCATCACCTCGAGCTGCAGCCACATGCCGTGCTGCAGGTCATGGACCGTGATGTGGCGCGCGGGGCGGTCGTGGGGCTCGGGGAAGCAGGCCAGCCACTCGGTGTTGATCACCTCGCGCACCGTGTTGTCCTTGACGGTGACGGCGAGCTTGACCACGTCGGCCAGCGTGGCGCCGCCGGCCGCCAAGAGCGCGCGCAGGTTGGCGAAGGCCAGCCGGGCTTGCGCGGCGGCGTCCGAGGGAAGCACCCCGGTGGCCGCGTCCTTGCCGGAGATGGCGGAGGAGCACAGGATGTTGCCGACGCGGGCGGCCGCCGGGATGGGGGCCTTGTGCGAGGCGCCTGGCAGGTCGATGGAGCGGTGTGGACGGTTCATGGAGAGGGGCTTTCCTGAGGTCAGGCGTCGCCGGGTTCGGCCTCGAACAGGCTCATGGGAATGCGGGCCAGGAACTCGGAGAAACCCGTCGAGCCCGAGGGCACGTGCAGCAGCATCTGCAGCGCCGCGGCGGCCTCGTCACTCTCCTGGATGGCGCGCGCGATCTTGCGGTGGTCCTGCAGCGACTGGTTGATCTGCGCCCTGGTGACGAAGTCGCGCAGCCGATAGCGGTGGATCTGGCGGCGTGCGTTGCGGATCAGGTCGGCCAGGTAGGGGTTGCGGCTGCCGGCGTAGATGACTTCGTGGAAACGGGCATTGGCCATGGCGTACTCCTCGGTGCCGCCTTCCACGGCCGCGTCCTGGCACAACTGCAGCGCTTCGTCGAGCTGCCTGCGCAGTTCATCGTCCACCCGGCGGGCGGCGAGCTTGGCGCAGGTGGACTCGAGCTCGCCCACCCCTTCCATGATGGCGCGCACCTGGCTGATGGACAGGCGCGCGACGCTCATCCCCTGGCGCGGCGCGATGCGCACGAGTTCGCGCGCAGCCAATTGCTGCAGCGCCTCGCGCACGGGGGTGCGGGAGACCTGGAAGCGCAGGGCCAGGGCCCGCTCGTCGAGCGGGCTGCCGGGAGGCAGCTTGCCGCTTTCGATCTCCTCCTGAAGCGCGGCGCGGATTTCGTTGGCGCGGCCCGCCCGCGGACGCGCCTCGTCGACCGCCATGAAGGGGTCGGCTTCGGCGTCAAGCGGGGCGGCAGCGGAGATGCGGTGTTCCATAGGCATGAAAATATACCTCTAAGTTAATGTGGTATGCAAGAAGTATTTATTGCGATACCACGACAAGAAGAAATGTCGATCAAGTATCCATGGTATGCCTGCCTCTGTGGCCTGGCAGCGAGGGGCGCGCCATTCGGCCTTGGCGAGCCTTCTTGTTCGTGGCGACGCCGTCCCGATGGCCATTGAGCGTGCGATACGTCGTAGGCGAAAACCCTGACGAACACCAAATACGGTGAACTGGTATATTGACAGCGCACATTTGTATGCCAGAATTTGCAGCATCGGGCGCAAGTGGGGTTCACCTGCTGCCTTCCACCCAACAAAGGTTTGACCGGATGAGCGCTTTCGCCCCGGGCTCGGACATGCCGGCCCAGTCCCTCGACCGCATCCTGCGGCCTCGTTCCATCGCGATCGTCGGCGCCTCGGCCGATCCGCGTGCCTTCGGCGGCTTCGTCCAGGCCAACCTGGAGGGCTTCGGCTTCGAGGGCCAGCTGCATCTGGTCAGCCGCAGCAGCCCGGAGATCCACGGCCGTGCCTGCGTGAAGACGGTGGACGAACTGCCGGAGAGCATCGATCTGGCGGTGCTGGCCATTCCCGAGGCGGGCGTGCTGGACGCGGTCGAGGGTCTGGCGGCGCGGCGCTGCCACGCAGCCGTCCTGTTCGCTTCCGGCTACGCCGAGGCCGGCGAGGACGGACAGGCCAGGCAGCATGCGCTGGCCGCCGCGGCGCGCGCGGCCGGCATCGTGCTGGTCGGGCCGAACTGCATGGGCTTCAGCAACCTCGCGGCCGGCATCCCGGTCACCTTCGAGCCGCTGGCGGCCCGCCCGCGCGAATCCCGCCCCGGCGTGGGTGTGGTGGCGCAAAGCGGTTTCATGGCGGCCACCCTGCGCGATGCATTCCTGTGTCGCGGCGTCCCCGTGACCTGCGTGTTCTCGACCGGCAACGAGGTCTCGGTGTGCGTGGAGGATGTGCTTGCGCATTACATCGGCGATGCGCAAACCCGCGTCATCACGATCTATGCGGAGCAGATCCGCCGTCCGCGACTGTTCCTGGAGCTCTCCGCCCGGGCGCGTGTGGCGGGCAAGCCCGTGGTGCTGCTGATGCCGGGGCGCAGCGCCCGCGCCCGCGAGGCGGCGCAGTCGCACACCGGTGCGCTGGCGGGTGATCACGCCACCGCCAGTGCGCTCCTCAGGCGCGAGGCGGTGGTGGTGGTCGAGTCGCTCGACGAGCTACTGGACACCACGGCCATCCTGTTGCGCTACCCGCGGCCGCCGGCCGGCGGCACCGCCTTCATGACCGGCTCCGGCGCGATGAAGAACATCGCGCTCGATTTCGCCGACGACCTGGGGCTGCACCTGCCGGAGCTTGCGCCCGCCACGGTCACCAGGCTCAGGGCCCTGCTGCCCGCATTTGCCGTGCCCGAGAACCCGCTGGACTACACGACCATCGGGGTGCGCCAGCCGGGCCTGATCGGCGAACTGCTGCTGACCATGCTGGAAGACGATCGCGTGGGCAGCATCGTGCTGGCCATTCCGGTGGGACCGGTGATGGCGCAAAGGGACAAGGCCGAGCACATCGTTCCGGCCATCGCCAGGGCATCCAAGCCAGCGGTGTTGGTGCTGACGGGCGACGGCAGCCCCGTCGAGCCTTTCTTCATGGATGCCATCGAGGCGAGCGGCGTGCCGTTGTTCCGCTCCGCCGATCGCGCCTTGCGTGCCCTGCGACGCGTGGCCTCCTATGGCGAGGCGCTGCAGCGTGCCGCTCGCGCCACCCGCGGCCAGGCCGCTGCGCTGCCGCTGCCGGGTGCGGTGCCGCCCAATGGCATCTTTGCCGAGTACCAGGGCAAGACATGGCTGGCCCGGGCCGGCCTGGCGGTGCCGAAGGGGGCGCTGGCGCGCAGCGCCGATGACGCCGTGCGCATCGCCGGCGAGATTGGTTTCCCCGTGGTGCTCAAGGCCCAGGCCAGCGAGCTGCCCCACAAGAGCGATGTGGGCGGTGTGCTCGTCGGCCTCGCCGATGAGGCCGCGCTGCGGGACGGCTGGCGGCGCCTGCATGACGATGTGGCCCGGCATCGCCCCGAGCTGCAGCTCGACGGCGCCTTGGTGGAAACCATGGGGCCCCGCGGCCTGGAGCTGGTCGTGGGCGCCAGGCGCGACGTCGACTGGGGCCCGGTCGTGCTGGTGGGCCTGGGCGGCATATGGATCGAAGCACTGCACGATGTGCGGCTGATCCCGGCCGACATGGCCGAGGAAGACATCGTGGTCGAGCTGGGTCGCCTGAAGGCCGCCGTGGTGCTGCAAGGCGTCCGCGGCGCGGCCGGCGTGGATCTCGAGGCCATCGCTCGCGTGGTGGCGATGGTGGGAGCGCAGATGCGTGCCAACTCGCAGATCACCGAGATCGACATCAACCCGCTGGTGGCCTATCCGGCCGGTTCGGCCGAGCCGGTGCTGGCGCTGGACGCGCTGGTGGCGGTCACTGCCGCCTGAGGAGCCGGATTCATGAAGCTGCAGTTTTCACCTGAGGACGAAGCCTTCCGGCTGGAAGTGCGCGAATTCGTCAAGCACCATGTGCCCGCCGATATCCATCGCAAGGTCGAACTCGGGCTGCGGCTGGAGCACGCGGACTACGTGACCTGGTTCCGCATCCTCGAGACGCGCGGCTGGCTCACGCCCGGCTGGCCGGTCGAGCATGGCGGCCCCGGCTGGAGCCATGTGCAGCGCTACATCTTCGACGAGGAGACCCTGCTGGGCGGCGCACCCCGCATCATCGCCAGCGGCATCCTGATGCTCGGTCCGGTGCTGCATGCCTTCGGCACCGAGGAACAGAAGCGCAAGTATCTGCCCGATATTCGCCAGAGCAACACCTGGTGGGCGCAGGGCTTCTCGGAGCCCGGCGCAGGCTCCGACCTGGCGGCCGTGCGCACCACGGCCGTGCTCGAGCCCGACGGCAAGCACTTCGTGGTCAACGGTCACAAGGTCTGGACTTCGTATGCGCAATGGTGTTCGATGATGTTCGCGCTCGTGAAAACCGACCCGGGCGCCTCCAAGCCGCAAGAGGGCATTTCCTTTCTGCTCATCGACATGAGTTCACCGGGCCTGACGGTACGCCCCATCCGGATGCTCGAAGGCGGCAGCGATCTCAACGAGTGCTTCCTCGACAACGTGCGCGTGCCGGTGGAGAACCTGGTGGGCGAGCGGCACAAGGGCTGGTCCTGCGGGAAATACCTGCTGGGCCACGAGCGCACCGGCATCGCCGGCATCGGCTCGTGCAAGCAGCAGCTGGCGCGTGCGCGCCGGTTGGCGCAGCAGCAAGGTCTGGCGGACGATGCCCTGCTGCAGGCGCGGCTGGCCCAGTTCGAGGTCGAGCTGATGGCGCTGGAATTCACCGCGCTGCGCCTGCTCAGCCCCAACCAGCAGAGCCGCATCCCGGCAGTGGAGGCCTCCATGCTCAAGGTGCGCGGCACCGAGTTGCGGCAGGCCATCTACGAAGCGCTGGTGGACATCGCCGGGCCCGATGCCGTGCCTTTCTCGCTCGAGGCGCAGTTCCTGGAGCATCTCGATGAAGCGGCCACTGACGCGTCGCTGGTTGCGCTGGCAGCGAACTGCCTCGACTCGCGCAAGTTCACGATCTATGGCGGCACCAACGAAGTGCAGCGCAACCTCATTGCACGCGCCGCTCTGGATGCGTTCTGACGCACCAGGCGCAAGGATTGACGATGGATTTTTCCCTTGACGACGATCATCTGGCGCTGCGCGATGCAGTGCAGCGTTTTTGCGATGGCGAATATCCCGCCGAATGCCGAGGCAGCATCGAGACGCCGCAGCAGACGGCGCAGCGCTGGGCCGCCATGGCCGAACTGGGTCTGCCGGGCTTGCCCTTCGCAGCCGATCTTGGCGGCAGCCACCAGGGGCCGGTCGAGGTGATGCTGGTCGCGCAGGAACTGGGCCGCGCCCTGGGTGGCGGGGCGTTCGTCTCCAGTACGGTCATGGCGGGGCAATTGCTGAATCGGCTGGCCTCGCCCGAGCAACAGCGGCAGTGGCTGCCGGCGCTGGCCAGCGGTCGCCTTCAGGCCGCCGTGGCGCTGTACGAAGACGGCGCGCGATACGACTGGCAGCGCGTGCAGGCCCGGGCCAGTGTCACGCCGCATGGTTACCTGCTCAATGGCCGAAAGACGCTGGTGCTGCATGGCGACACGGCCGGATTGCTGCTGCTGGTGGCGCGCACCGCCGACCCCGCTCCCGGTCCGGATGGCGATCGCGACGGCCTGGCCGTGTTCGCGGTCGACGCCAACGCGCCCGGCGTGCAGGTGCAGGGCTTCGACACGCTGGACGGCCGCCGTGCCGCCCATGTCCGCTTCACGAACGTGGCCGCCGGTGTCGATCGCATGCTGGGCGCGCCGGGACAGGCCGCCGATGCCGTGGAAGCCGCGCTGGACGCCGCCATCGCCGCCCTGTGCGCCGAGGCGGTGGGCGCGGTCGATGCCCTGCTGATGCACACGGTCGAGCACCTGCGCACCCGCAAGCAGTTCGGTGCCCCGCTGGCCAAGTTCCAGGTGCTGCAGCACCGCCTGGCCGACATGACGATCGCGCTGGAGCAGCTCAAGTCCATGGCCTGCGCTGCCGCCATGGCGGTCCAGGCGGGCGACGACGTGCAACGGCGTCGCCTCGTATCGGCCGCGAAGGTGCTGGTCAGCCAGCAGGGTCGCCAGATCGGCCTGTGGGCCATCCAGATGCACGGTGCGATGGGCATGACCGACGAATGCCGTGTCGGCCACTACGCCAAGCGCCTGATGGTCATCGGCCAGCTGTTCGGCGACGCCGCCTGGCACCTCCGGCGCATGGCATCGGTCCGCGAATGAAGCTTTCCTGTGAGCGGATTTTCAATCGGAGACAACAAAGATGAATCGCAAGACTTTCAATTCGGCGCTGCTTGCCGCGCTGCTGGGCCTGTCGCTGGCCGCCCATGCCCAATCCGACCAGCCCATCAAGATCCTGATCGGATTCCCGCCCGGTGGCTCGACCGACACCGTGGCCCGTTTGCTTGCCGAGAAGTTGTCGCTGGTGCTGAAACAGCCCCTCATCATCGAGAACAAGCCCGGCGCCGGTGGCCGCATCGCTGCCCAGGCGCTCAAGGCCAGCGCCCCTGATGGCCTGACGTACATGATCGCGCCCAACGCCACGCCGGTGTTCCAGACCCTGTTGTATCCGCAGGCCGTGCTGAGGTACGACATGCTGAAGGATTTCGCGCCGGTCTGCATCATGGTGTCCTATCCGCTTGCGCTGGCCGTGGGGCAGGACAGCGGTGTCAAGACGGCGAGGGAATATGAGGCCTGGGTCAAGGCCAATCCCAAGCAGGGCAGCTTCGGCACCGCCGGGGCCGGCGGGCACACCCACTTCAGCGGCATTCAGCTGGGCAAGGCCATCGGCGTCGACCTGCAGGCGATCCCCTACCGCGGCAACGGGCCGTTGGTCACCGATCTGCTGGGCGGCCAGGTCCCCGCCGGCGTGATGACCGCGGGTGACATCCTGCCGCACCAGAAGAGCGGTAGGGTGCGCGTCCTGGCGGTGTTCGGCAGCAAGCGCTCCCCGTTGCTGCCCGATGTACCCACGTTCATTGAACAGGGCATCAATATCGACACGGGAGATGCGTGGACCGGCATGTGGGCGCCCGCCAAGACTCCGGCGCCGCAGCTGGACCGGATGCAGAACGCGTTGAAGCAGGTGCTCGGCTTGCCCGAAGTTCGGGACATTCTGATCAACAAGGCCACGTTGAGCCCGGACTTCCGCCCGGCGGAGGAGATGGACAAGCTGCAGCGCAAGGAACTGGCGTACTGGGCGCCCATCATCAAGGCCACCGGCTTCACGCCCGAGCAGTAGTCATTTCCCAACCAAGAGTCACCCCATGAGTCTGAACGGATCCGCCTACATCGTAGGCGCCTATGAACATCCCACGCGCAAGGCGGACGACCTGTCGGTGGCGCGCCTGCATGCCGATGTGGCCAGGGGTGCACTTGAAGACGCCGGCCTGTCCAAAGGCGACATCGATGGCTACTTTTGCGCCGGAGATGCGCCAGGCCTGGGCGCGGCCACCATGGCCGAATACCTGGGCCTGAAATTGCGCCACGTGGATTCCACCGAGTGCGGCGGTTCCGCGCCCATCCTGCATGTGGCGCACGCCGCCGAGGCCATTGCAGCCGGCCGCTGCAACGTGGCTCTCATCACGCTGGCCGGGCGCCCGCGCGCGCAGATGGCCGCCGCGCAGGCCGCCGCCAGGGACGGCAAGGGCAGGGCCCCGCTGGCCCTGAAGCCGCCGGACCCCGATGCGCCCGAGCTCGCTTTCGAACTGCCCTATGGACCGGCGACACAGAATCTCTATGCCGCCGTGGCGAAGCGCCACATACATGAATTCGGCACCACGAGCGAGCAGCTGGCCTGGATCAAGGTCGCCGCCTCGCATCATGCACAGCACAACCCGCTGGCCATGCTGCGCGACGTCGTGACGGTGGAAGAGGTGGTGAACTCGCCCATGGTGAGCGACCCCTTGCACCGGCTCGATTGCTGCGTGATGAGCGACGGCGGTGGCGCCATCATCGTGGCGCGGCCCGAGATCGCACGCCAGCTCGGGCGACCGCTGGTCAAGGTGCGAGGAACGGGTGAAGCGCCCAAGCATGGCATGGGCGGAAAGATGGATCTGAGCTACTCCGCGGCCGCATGGTCGGGCCCGCTGGCCTTTGCCGAGGCAGGTGTCACCCCGGCCGACATCCAGTATGCGTCGCTCTACGACAGCTTCACCATCACCGTGCTGATGCAGCTGGAAGACCTGGGCTTCTGCAGGAAGGGGGAGGGCGGCAGGTTCGTGGCCGACGGAAACCTCATCTCCGGTGTCGGCAAGCTGCCTTTCAACACCGACGGTGGCGGCCTGTGCAACAACCATCCCGCCAACCGCGGCGGTGTCACCAAGATCATCGAGGCAGTGCGCCAGTTGCGCGGCGAGGCCCATCCGGCCGTGCAGGTGCCCGACTGCAGACTGGCACTGGCCAACGGCATCGGCGGTGCGCTGGCATCACGCCACACCGCCGGCACGTTGATTCTCGAAAGGGTCTGAATCATGAGCGCCCCTGAAACGATGCAAGAGAAGTCCGCCCGCCCGCCCGCTCCGGCGGCGGGCCCGCGCAAGATCCCGGCGCCGCGCGTCCTGCCCGAGTCCCAGGCCTACTGGACGGCCGCCGACGAGGGTCGCCTGCTGGTCAAGAAGTGCAAGGCCTGCGGCGAGGTGCACCACTATCCGCGTGAAGTCTGCCCGCACTGCCTGAGCGTCGACACCGAATGGCTGCAGGCCGCCGGCACCGGCACCGTCTATTCCTTCAGCACGATGGGCAAGGGTGATGCCGCCTACACGCTGGCGTTCGTGACGCTCCATGAGGGGGTCACGCTGATGACCAACCTGGTGGATTGCGACCCGGCCAATGTGGCCATCGGTCAGGAAGTACGGGTCGTCTTCAAGCCCAGCGAGGGCGGCCATGCTGTCCCGATGTTCACGCCCGTCTGAAGGAGCCTTGCATGTACCTCCATGATTCACCCGCGGAACCGGACGCGTTGCGAAAGGGTCCACTGTCGCGCTTCACGATTCTCGACGCCACCCGCGTGCGGGCCGGCCCCACTGCCGTTCGCACCTTCGCGGATCTGGGGGCGCGGGTCATCAAGCTCGAAATTCCGCCTGGCGCCGTCGGCAGCGACGACATGATCGGCGGGCGCGATCACAACCGCGCCGACTATGAGAACCTGCACCGAAACAAGGAGAGCCTGACCCTCAACATGAAGGAGCCCGAGGGGCTCGCCATCCTGCATGAGTTGGTCAAGAAGGCCGACGTGTTCATCGAGAACTATCGGCCCGACGTCAAGTACCGCCTGGGCATCGGCCCCGAAGATCTCCGCGCCGTCAACCCGCGGATGGTCTATGCCAGCATCTCGGGCTTTGGTCAGGACGGACCGTATGCCGACTGGCCCGGCTTCGATTCCATCGCCCAGGGCATGGGCGGCCTGATGGGCTTGACTGGCAAGCCCGAGGATGGCCCCATGCGCGTGGGCATCCCGATCGCCGACCTGTGCGCGGGCCACTTCTGCGCCCAGGCCATCATGGCCGCGCTGTTGGAGCGAGACGTGTCGGGCGAAGGGCAGTGGGTGCAGACCTCGCTGCTCGAATCGCAGATCGCCATGCTCGACTTCCAGGCCGCGCAGTGGCTCATCGATCGCAAGGTGCCCAAGGCCACCGGCAACGAGCACCCGCTGACCGTGCCCACCGGCGTGTTCGAGACGAGCGACGGCCACCTGAATCTGGCGGCCATCGGCCAGACCATGTGGAAGCGCTTGTGCGACGCGCTGGAAGCGCCCCATCTGGTGCTGGAGCCCGGCTTTGGCTCCGACCCCGAGCGGGTGCAGAACCGCGCGCGCGTCAACGCCGCTGTACGCGGCATATTCAAGACCAGCACCACGGCCGACTGGACGGCACGCTTGCTCAAGGCCGGTGTGCCTTGCGGGCCCATCTACACGGTGGACCACGTGTTCGATGACCCGCAGGTCAGGCACCTGGGTATCGCACGGCCCATGCGCCATCCGGAACTGGGAGACATCGAAGTCGTCGGCCTGCCCATGCAGTTCTCGCGCTATCCGCGTCGCGAGGGGCCGCTCGAGCCCGCGCCGCACCAGGGCGACCAGACCGATGCCATCCTGACCGGGCTTGGCTACAGCCGTGAGCGCATCACGCAGCTGCGCGAACGGTTCGTTGTTTGACCCTTGCATGAAGGACGCCCCATGGCACAACTTGCAGCCGCATTCGGCTCCTCCCACAGCATCATGCTGGTTTCTCGGCGTGAGGATTGGCAGCACGGCTTTCGCGTGATCGACACGAAGAACGTTCACTACTACGACAAGAACGGCAGCAAGACGGACTACGATTCCTTGCTGGCGGCCGCGCCCGCTGACTCGGAAGCGAGGGTCACGCCCGAGCGAATGGGCGAACGTCACGATGCCGCGCAGGCCGCCATGGACCAGCTGAGCCAGCGCATCCGCGATGCGAGGCTCGATGTCCTGCTGATCGTCGGCGACGACCAGGCCGAGCTGTTCCGCACCAGCAACAATCCGGCCTTTGCCATCTACTTCGGCAAGACGATCCGCAACACGGCGCGTGAGCCGGCCTCGCCAAGCGACAGCTGGGTCAAGTCCGCGCGCATGTGGCGTCACGAGCCCGAGGCGGACCGCGAATACCCGGTGAAGAGCGATCTTGCCGAATGGTTGATTCGCCAGCTGTGCGACCGCGATTTCGACATCACCGCGATGGACGGCCTGGAGCGCGGCCAGTTCGAAGGCCATGCCTTCCAGTTCGTTCACCGCCGCCTGCTCGGGCACCTCGAGCTGCCGGTGATCCCGGTGATCCTCAACACCTTCGATCCGCCCAACCAGCCCACCCCGCGCCGGTGCGTGGCGCTGGGCGAAGCGCTGCGCGAGCTGATCGCCTTGTGGCCCGAAGATCTCCGCGTGGGCGTCATCGCCTCCGGCGGGTTGAGCCACTTCGTGGTCGACGAGGAACTGGACCGGAAGATCATTGCCGCCATTCGCGACAAGGACTTCGCCACCCTGGGTTCGCTGGACCCCCGGCAATTGCAGGCCGGCAGCTCGGAGATCCGCAACTGGCTGGTGGTGAGCGCGATGGCGCGCGATCTGGACCTCCAATGGATCGAGTACTTGCCGGGCTACCGCAGTCCGGCGCTCACCGGCACCGGCCTGGCCTTCGCGGCGTGGAAGACGCTTTTCTGAACATACTCCCGGAGCCCCTCATGAGCGATCCCAACGTACAACGCCTGCGCCGGCTTGACGCCTGTGCGGTTTCCGATGCCCTGGACAGACTCCAGTTGCCGGGTGCCGTGAGCGGCCTGCCCCAGCGCAGCGGCAACAGCCGGATCGCCGGGCGCGCCGTGACGATGAAAGTCGGCCCGGGGCAGCCGCCGCCCGGCCCGGCCAGGCACCTCGGCTGCGCGGCCATCGAACAGTCCGGCCCGGACCACGTCATCGTGGTCGAGCAGCGCTCGGGCCTGGAAGCCGGCTGCTGGGGCGGCCTGCTGACGCTGGGCGCCAAGTTGCGCGGCGTGGCTGGCGTGGTGGCCGATGGGCCGCTGCGCGATGTGGACGAGGCCGTGGCCTATGGGTTCCCGATCTTCAGCCGGAGCCTGACCTCGCGCACCGCCCGCGGGCGCGTGGTGGAGCTCGGCGTCCAGGTGCCGGTGCGCATCGGCGCCGCGGCCGGTGGAGAAGTCAATGTGCAGCCCGGCGACTACGTCCTGGCTGACCAGAGCGCGGTGATCTTCATTGGCGCCGCCGACATCGAGCGTGTGCTCGACACCGCCGAGGCGATCGTGGCCAAGGAGGCCGCCATGGCGAAGGCCATTCTGTCGGGAACGCCCATCGGCCAAGTCATGGGCGGAAACTACGAACACATGCTGGAGCAATGAACACGATGAACGCACAAGCCGAGACCCGGGACCTCAACGTCGCGCGCGCCGCCCGCCTCGACACCGCCACCCTCAGCGACGCGCTGGACAAGCTCGGCATCGCTGGCCAGTGCTACAGGATCAAGCCGCGCGACAACGGCTTTCGCATGGCCGGCCGTGCCTGGACCTTGCTCTATGGCCCGGCGGCCAATCCGCCCGGCACCGTGGGCGACTACATCGACGACGTGCCGCCCGGCAGCGTCATCGTGCTGGACAACGGCGGGCGCGAAAACGCCACCGTCTGGGGCGACATCCTGACCGAGATCGCCCACCGCCGCGGCATCGCCGGTACCCTGATCGACGGCATCTGCCGCGATACCCATTTGTGCCGCGAACTTGGCTACCCGGTGTTCAGCAAGGACCACTGGATGCGCACCGGCAAGGACCGGGTGCAGGTGGAAGCCACGGGCGTGCCGGTCAACATCGGTGACGCGCGCGTTGCACCCGGCGACATCGTCAAGGGCGATGCCGACGGTGTGGTGGTGATCCCGAAGCAGCACGAAGGCCCGGTGCTGGACACCGCGGAAGTCATCGAAGCGGCTGAAGCCCGCATCCGGGAAGCCGTGCGCGGCGGCATGCGCCTCGATGAAGCGCGCGAGCAGTTCAAGTACCACCAGCTCCAGACCCGGGAAGCCACATGAAACGACACGATCCTGCCCTGACCACGCGCCTCGACATCCGGCGTCTGAGTCCCGAACTGCTGGGTGCGGCCGCGCGACTGCCCGCGGCGACCCTGCACGAAGCCGCCGGGAAGGTCGGTGCGCTGCCCGCGGCCATCAGGCCGATGGCGCCCGGGTTCCGCTTCGCGGGTTCTGCCCTGACGGTGCACTGCCCGGGCGGCGACAACCTCTGGCTGCATCGTGCGCTGGAGGTGGCACAGCCCGGCGACGTGCTCGTGGTGTTCGCCAGCGGCGCCCACGAGCATGGCTACTGGGGCGAAATCATGACCACCATGGCCAAGGTGCGCGGCCTTGCCGCGCTCGTGATCGATGGCTGCGTGCGCGACGGCGTGCTGCTCGGCAAGATCGGCTTTCCCGTGTTCGCGCGCGGCCTGAGCATCCAGGGCACAGGCAAGGACTTCGGCGCCACCGGCTGGATCAACCACCCCATCACCATGGGCAACGTGGTCGTCAACGCGGGCGACCTCGTGGTCGGCGACTTCGATGGCGTGGTGGCGATTCCGCAAGCGCGCGCCGTCGAAGTGATTGCCGCTGGCGAGAAGCGCGAAGCTGACGAGGCAGCCATCCTGCGCCTGCTGGAAGCCGGCGAGAGCACCATGACGGTATACGGCTGGAACTGAGTCGACGCACATGACCTTTTTGGAACCGATCGCTTCCTCCCCGCCGCTGCTGAGCGTGGAGGGTGGCGTGGCTGTGATCACGCTCAATCGCCCGGCACACCGCAATCGTCTGGAAGAAGAGGACCTGCGCACATTGCTGCGCTTCTTCGCGCAGATCGATGCCGACCCGCAGGTTCGCGTGCTGAAGCTGACGGCCAACACCCAGGGGCAGCCGAGGCCGGTGTTCTGCGCGGGCTACGACATCGGGAGCTTCAGCGCCTCTGGCAGCGACCCTCAGATGTTCGAGCGCGTGGCCGATGCCTTGGCTGCACTGCGGCCGATCACGGTGTGCGCGCTGAACGGCAGCGTGTATGGCGGCGCAACCGACCTGGTGCTGGCCTGCGACCTCTGCGTCGGGCTCGACGGGGTCGAATTCCGAATGCCCGCGACCGCGCTCGGACTTCACTACTACCCGGGAGGGCTGCGGCGCTACGTGGCGCGCCTGGGCATTTCAGGCGCCAAGCGTGCCTTCCTGACGGCGCGGCCGTTGACCGCGGAGATGCTGCTGCACATGGGCTGCCTGGAGACATTGGCGGCAGCGCAGGACTTCGATGCCGCTGTAGCGCGCCTGGTCGAAGAGGTCGCGAGCCTGGCGCCGCTCGCGGTCCAGGCCACCAAGCAGTCCCTCAACGAGATTGCGAGTGGGCGCGCGGACACGGAGGTGCTGCGCGCGCGGGAGGCCCTGACTGCCCGCAGCCGTGATTTCGCGGAAGGGCGCGCGGCGTTCGAGGAAAAGCGGAAGCCGCGATTCATCGGGAGCTGACGCGGCGGTTGCAGTGGGAAGTGTTCGAGGATCCCTCTGCGGGGGTAGAGAAGGACGTCAAGGCGCGGGATCTTGGCTCTCGACCGCGCTGCCAGGTCCAGCAGCGTTCCAGCTCTCTGCGGGACCCATTGAGGGTCCCAGCGGGTTGCCGTCTCGCGGCTGCAACTTGATCTCAATGCCGTAGAGCGCAAGCATGCCGAGCACGTGCCCGATCGCGACGCCTGGTTCACCTGATTCGATTCGGGCGATCGTCTGGACATGCACCCCCAGACGGGCGGCGGCGGCGGCCTGACCGTCCCCGGCCCTCGTACGGGCCAGCCTGGCCGCCGCCCCCATGTCCTTGATTGTTTGAAGGGCGTTGCTATCAATGTCTGCGGAGATGCGCTTGCCTTGGGCCATCGTTCGATTGTCGCTGGACAATCGATCCCTGCGGGACCCGCCGCCCACGCCCGGTGGTGGCTTGGAAGGTCAACCGGGCGCCGGGCCAAGTTCAGGCGCGTTGCCGACCATCATTGCGCTCAGCAGTTGTGCGAACACCTCGCGCTGCTGGGCATCGAACATGCGCAGCAGATGAAGTTCGGCGGCCGCGTGTTTCGGCATCGCTTCATCCACCAGGCGCAGTCCCTTGGCCGTCAGCTTGACCAACACGCCGCGGCCGTCCTTGGGATCGGTGGATCTCTTGATCAGCCCGACCCGTTCGAGGCGCTTCAACAGATTCGAGAGCCCGCCGGAGGTAAACAGCAGGGTGGCCTGCAAGTGCGATGGAGACAGGCGATAGGGCGCGCCCGACACTCGAAGCGTCGCGAGCACGGCGTATTCCTGGTACTTCAATCCGAACGGCTGCAAGACCGCATTGATGGAGCGCAGCACCACCTCCTCGAGGCGCAAGAGGCGCCCGACCACAGCCTTGCCGCTGCTGTCGAGATCGGGGCGCTCATTGCGCCACTGCTGGATGCCCCGACCGACCAGGTCGTGGTCGACGACGTGCCCCGAGGTCGCATTCGGCACATGAGCCGTGGTGCGGGAACTCTTCCGCTCCGCTTCGTCCTGGGGCGACGGCCTGCCCGGCGCTTCATGCGGGTGCTTCATTGGCGATATCTCCATGGTGAAGACTCCGGCGCGACCAGCATTGGTGCGCCGCAGCATAGTTGCCCATCCCACATCTTAAATACCTTGCGCTTATCTTTCATGAAAGATAAAGTCATTTCTTGAACATGCATGTCCGCGACGCGTGCGATGCGCGGAGCGAGGCAGCCACCCGTCGGTTAGGTTGTTTTCACCAGGAGCTTTCATGATCCACAAGTTCTCACGTTGTTTGGTTTCCGGCCTTGCCGTGGCGCTTATGTCGTGCGCCGCTCAGGCCGACGATTTGGTGGTGGGCATTTTTGGCGGCTCCTTCGCGGAGAACTCGAAGATCTGCCACATCGGGCCTTTCGAGAAGAAGACGGGGGCCAAGGTCACGCTGAAATTCGGCAACTCGTCGCAATTTGCCGCGGCGGTGCGCGCAACGGGCGGGAAGTCGGACTTCGACGTGGTCTACATCGACAACTCCTTGGCCGCGCAGCTGAAGAACGAGAAGCTGCTGGAGACCATCGACAAGTCGAAGTTGAGCAATGCCGACGACATCTCTCCAAGGGCCTTCGACAAGGACAACCAGTACGTCGCCTTCGAGACCAGCGCCACGCTCATCGTCTACGACACCACGCAGATCAAGACACCGCCGACCTCGTGGAGCGACCTGTACAAACCCGAATACGAAGGAAAGCTGGCGATCGGCGACATCAGCGGGACGTCAGGGGCGCATCTGCTCATTGCGCTCAATCGCATGAAGGGAGGCACGCTCACCAACGTCAATCCCGGCTTCGAAGCGATCAAGCCGCTCGCCAAGTCATCCGTCACGCAGTACACGCAAGCCGACCAACTCGTGTCGCTGTTCGAGCGCAAGGAGATCGCGATCGCCGTCTGGTACCCGGACCGTGCGGGCGCGGCCATCGACAAGGGCCTGCCGCTTGCTGTCGTGTTCCCCAAGGAAGGGGCGATCGGCATTCTTCCTGCGCTGGTCATTCCGAAGGGCGGAAAGTCGCCAGCCCTCGCGCTGAAGTACATCGACGAAGTGCTGTCCCGCGAGGGCCAGGCCTGTTTCGGCGAAAAGAGCTATGCAGGGCCCGTCAACACGAAGGTGAAGCTGTCGGACAAGGCGTCCAAGATCGTTCCTTACAGGGAAACCTTCGACAACCTGTACCTGCCCGACCCCGAGGCCGTGGCCAAAGGACTGCCGGATTGGTCCAAGCGGTGGCAGCGCGAAGTCTCACGCTGAGTGACCGAGTTCCCTCGCCGCAGGAGCCTTGATGCCTTCTCTCACGCTTGATCGGCTCGAAAAGCGATATGCCGACCAGCTGGCCGTTTCGTCCGTTTCGCTGTCGGTGCGCGACGGCGAGTTCATTTCCCTGCTTGGGCCTTCCGGCTGCGGCAAGACGACGGTGCTTCGCATGGTGGCGGGGCTCATCCAGCCCACCGGCGGCCGCATCCTCATCGACGGCCAGGACGTGACGGGGTTGCCGACCAACAAGCGCAAGATCGGATTGGTCTTTCAGTCGTACGCGTTGTTCCCGCACATGACCGTGTTCGAGAACGTGGCGTTCGGCCTGCGGCGACAGGGTGTCGACGGCAGCGATCTCGTCAAGCGCGTGGAACAAGCGCTCGCGAGCGTGCGGCTGGCGGGGTATGGCGAGCGACTGCCGCGCCAACTCTCGGGCGGCCAACAGCAGCGCGTCGCCGTGGCACGGTCGATCGCGCCACGGCCGCGGATCCTGCTGTTCGACGAGCCGCTGTCCAACCTCGATGCGTCCCTTCGCGACGAGATGCAGATCGAGCTGAAGCGGCTTCAGAGGGAAGTCGGCATCACGACCTTGTTCGTGACGCATGACCAGGGCGAAGCCATGTCCATGTCGGATCGGGTCTGCGTGCTGGCACACGGTGTCGTCCAGCAGTTCGCCAAGCCCGAGGAGATCTACCACCGGCCCGCCACCGGCTTCGTCGCCAGCTTCATCGGTCGCCCCAATCGGCTTCTCGGCCATTTGAAAGGCGCGGGCGCTTCGTCCGCCGTGGCGGAACTGGCGAACGGCGTCCGGCTGCCGACTGCCTTGTCTGGAGGCCTGGCGGAGGGCGCCGCTGTCGATGTCGTGGTCCGGCAGGAGGACATCCGGTTCGTCGGGCCTGGGGAGGCCGCCACGTTGGAGGGAAGGATCGCGCTGCGCTCGTTCGTGGGCGCGCGCGTGCAGTACGTCGTGTCGCTCGGCGCGGTCGAACTGATTGCAGAGGCGCCGTCGAGCGGCCCGCACGCCGCTCTGGAGGTCGGTATGCCGGTTCGTCTCTCGGTGGACCCGCTGCATGTGTACGTGAACGCCAGACCAGCGGGGCTTGCATGAGCAGGTCGAGACTTCCCGGCATCCTGCTCGCATCTCCCTTGCTGCTGGTGCTGCTGTTCGTCTTCGTCGCGCCCGTACTGCTGATGCTGCCGCTCAGCCTGCACGAATATCTGCCGGGCACCGGCATATCGGCCACTTGGACCCTGTCCAACTACACGAGCATCGTCACGGACGAATACTTCCGCGAAGTGGTGCTTCGCACACTGGTGCTGGGATTCGGCGTGACTGCCGTCTGCTTGGTGCTGGGCTATCCGCTGGCCTACTACATCGCGAATGCCGGCCCGAGGATGCGGCTCGCGTTGACCATGCTGGTGATCTTCCCGATGCTCCTGAACCTCGTGGTGCGCTCCTTCGGCTGGATCGCACTGCTGGCCAACCGCGGGCTTGTCAACAACCTGCTGATCGACATTGGCTTGATCGAACGTCCCATCAAAATGATGTTCAATCTGTTCGGCCTTCTGGTCGGCATGTCCCACATCTTCCTTCCGTTCATGGTGCTGATGCTGGTGCCGGCGATCCAGGCGATCTCGAAGGACGTTCAGGCCGCGGCCTACACGCTCGCGGCCAGCCGGGTGCGCGTGTTCTGGTCGGTGACGCTGCCGATGAGCGCCTCCGGCATCCTCGCGGGGTCGATCCTGGTCTTCGTGCTGACGATCAGCGCCTTGGTCACGCCAAGGATGCTTGGCGGCCCCACCTACAGGGTGATGGCGACCATGGTCTACGACGACTTCCTGCAGACGCTCGACTGGCCCAGCGGCGCCGCCATGGCTTTCGCGTTGACGGCGCTGACCCTGCTCGTGATCGGGTTGTCGAGCCGCGTGCTCAAGCGTTGGGGCGGCACGGCATGAACCGCAACGAACACGCTCCGGGACGCGTCCTCGCGGCCGCGGCGTTCGGCGTCATCTTCTTCCTGCAGTTGCCGGTGCTGGTCGTCATGCTGGCCGCGTTCAGCAAGACGGCTTACCTGACGATTCCGCCGAAAGGGCTCACGCTGCATTGGTTCGAAGTGGTCTTGCGCGATTCCGAATACCTCAGCGCGGCCTGGACCAGCCTCTGGCTCGCTTCGGGCGCGGCGGCCGCCGCTTTGGTCCTGGGTCTTGCCGCGGCTTATGCGCTCCATCGCCGGATGGTCCCCGCTGCCACGGCGCTCACCTCGCTCATGATGGCGCCCCTGATCCTGCCGTCGGTCGTCCTGGGCGTGGCGCTGCTGCAGTACTACACGCTCACGGGCATGCGCGGCAGTTCGCTCGGACTGTGGCTGGCCCATGTCGTCATCGCCGTGCCCTACGTGGTCCGCGCGTGCCTGTCCAGCCTCGCTTCGGTCGACGAGGCACTCGAGGATGCGGCGCAGGTCCTCGGGGCTGATGGCTTCACCAGTTTCAGGTTGATCACGCTGCCCCTGGTCAAGTCGGGGCTGGTGGCGGGCGGTCTGTTCGCCTTCATCACCTCCCTGGACAACGTCCCGGTTTCGATCTTTCTCCTGTCCGCGAGTCAGACCACATTGCCGGTCAAGATCTTCACGTCGGTAGAGCAGGGGGTGGACCCCAGCGTCGCCGCCGTGTCGACGTTACTCATCGTCTTCACCGGCATCGTCCTGCTTCTGGCGGAACGCTGGACCGGGTTTCACAAACACGTTTGACTCACCGAGGAGTTTCAATGTCTGTAACCAGCAAGGGCTTTCCCCTGATGCTGACTTTCGATCTCGACGCCGAGACGATGTGGACCGGTCGCGATCCCGCCAATGCCGAGCGTCCGATCCTCATGTCGCAGGGAGCATACGGCTGGAAGGTCGGCATGCCGCGCGTGCTCGCACTCCTGGATCGATACGACATCAAGGCCACCTTCTTCATTCCCGGCGAAGTCGCCGAGCGTCAGCCGGCGCTCGTGCGCGACGTCGTCGAACGTGGCCACGAGGTGGCGCATCACAGCTACAGCCATCGCTGGATCGTCAACCTATCGCCCGAAGAGGAGCGCGAGGAGATGCGCAAGGGCATGGAGGTCCTCAGCGCGCTGACCGGTAGCCGTCCCAGAGGCTGGCGCTCGCCAGCCGCGGAATTCAGCAGCATCACGCTCGACCTGATCAAGGAGTACGGCTTCGACTACTCGTCGAACTTCTTCGACGACGATTCGCCGTACCTGCTGGAGATCGGCGGCGAGCGCACCGATATCGTCGAGCTGCCGTTTCGCTGGGTGCTCGACGATGCCCCGTTCTTCCAGTACTCCATCGTGCTGCCGGGCCGCACGTTGCAGGCGCCGTCGGCCGTGCTCGAGGCCTGGAAGAGCGAGTTCGACGTGCTGTATGCCGAAGACCGGATGATGATGGTTGGGATGCACCCGGAGCTCATCGGGCAGCCTTCGCGCATCAAGGTGCTGGAAGGGCTGATCGAGCACGCGCTCTCGCACGCCAATGTGTGGATCGATCGCTGCGACCGGATTTCGGATGACATGCGCCCCCGCCTCAAGGCGAGCGCGCCGGACCGGAAGGGTGCGCGATGAGCGACGGACATCTGCACCAGCGCTTTCTGGTCACCGGCGCAGCGAGCGGCATTGGACTGGCTGTGGCGCGGATGGCTGTGGCGCGCGGTGCGCGGGTTGGCCTGCTGGATCATGACGCGGTGGCACTTGCGGCGGCAGCCGACGAATTGGACGGGGCCGCACGACCGATCGTCTGCGATGTCAGCGACCCGGCCGCTGTCCACGCCGCGGTCGAGGAAGCGGCCCGATGGCTGGGAGGCATCGATGCCGTGGTGAATTCCGCGGGCATCGATCTGCTCGCACCGCTCGAGCATATGAACGACGCTGACTGGGCACGCACTCTGGCTGTGAATCTCACTGGGCCGATGCTGGTCTGTCGCGCCGCGTTGCCGCATCTGCGCCAAGCCGGCGGCGGCACGATCGTCAACGTGTCGTCCGCCGCGGGACTGAGCCCGCTGCCGCATCGCACAGCGTATTGCGCAGCGAAGGCGGGCGTCATCATGTTCGGCAAGGCGTTGGCGATCGAAGCGGCACCAGACGGTATTCGTGTGAACGCCGTGTGTCCAGGCGCCGTCGACACACCGCTGTTTCGCACCAGCTATGAAGGGGCGGAGGCCCCCGAGCGCGAACTGGAACTGATCCGCCAGCGCTACGCCCTGCGGCGTATCGCCGCGCCGGAAGAGCTGGCCGAGGCTGTCCTCTATCTGAGCGGCCCTGGCGCGACCTACATCACCGGCACGGCACTGGCCGTCGACGGCGGGCGCACATTTCACTAGGCGCGGGAGGTGACGTGAAGTTTGACAACAAGGTCGCGGTTGTGACCGGAGGCGGTCATGGCATCGGGGCCGCTGCGGTCCTGCGCTTTCTGGCGGAGGGCGCCCGTGTCGCCGTGCTGGACCTTGATTGCGCTCCAATGGTGGAGCGCGTCGCCGGGTTTCCCGGCGACAGCCGCTGCCTGTGCATATCGGGCGATTGCACCGATCCTCAGGTCGTGTCGGCCTTCTTCGACCGCGTCGAGTCGGCGCTGGGCCCGGTGGACATCCTCTTCAACAACGTGGGCCAGAGCGCGCGCGAACGTGCCGGCCCCTTCGCCGAATCGGAAGAGGAAACCTGGCGCTTCGTCATCGAGGTCTCATTGCTGACGACCATGCGAGCGTCGCGGCGTGTGGCCCCCGGCATGCAGGCGCGCGGCTTCGGCCGCATCGTGAACATGAGCACCGATGCCGCCTTCGTCGGCGATGTGGGGCTTGCCGACTATGCGGCGGCCAAGATGGGCGTGATCGGCTTCACCCGGTCGCTCGCCCGCGAATTGGCGCCGCGCGGCATTACGGTGAACGCGGTGTGTCCGGGCGCCATTCGCACCCGCGCGCACGATCGCCTCAAGCCGGACGTCCTGAGCAGGATCGTCGCGGATACCCCCGCCGGATTCATCGGCGCCCCGGAGGATGTCGCCGCCGCAGTCAGTTTTCTCGCGGGCGATGACGCTCGCTTCATCACAGGCCAGACACTACTGATCGACGGCGGTCGCTGGATGGTCTAACCCCAAGGATCGGCGATGGAATTGATGAATTGCAAGGCGCGGGAGCTGGCATCGCTCATCAGGCGCAAAGAGGTGTCTCCTGTCGAGGTGGTGCGCGCGGCGCTCGATCGTATCGCCGCGCGCAGCGAGCTCAACGCCTTCATCACCGTCACGGGCGATCAGGCGATGGAGGCGGCGCGCAAGGCGGAAACCAAGGTGATGGCTGGGGGTGTCCTTCCACCGCTGCACGGCATCCCGTATTCGGTCAAGGACCTCACGGCGACCGCCGGGGTTCGGACCACGATGGGCTCGGCCATCTACGAGGAATTCGTTCCAACGGAGGACGCCGTGGCCGTTGCACGGGCGAAAGCAGCGGGCGCGATCCTGATCGGCAAGACCACCACGCCGGAGTTCGGCCACAAACCCGTGGCGGAGGCGCCGATCTTCGGCCGCACGCTCAATCCCATCAATCCGATGTACACGCCCGGCGCGTCGAGCTGCGGTGCCGCCGTCGCGGTCGCGGCCGGCATGGGGCCGCTGGCCCTGGGCACCGACGGCGGCGGCTCGATCCGCATCCCTGCGTCCTGCTGCGGCATCGTCGGCCTGAAGCCGACCCTTGGCGTCGTGCCGCATTTGCAGGCGCCTGATCTGTTCTCGGTGAATTCTTTCGTCGGACCCATGGCACGCGATGCGGCAGATGCGGCGCTGCTGTTCGACGTGATCCGCGGCTTCGATCAGCGCGACCCCTATGGTCAGTGCGCAACGCCGCAGGGGAGGGCCGCCCCGTTGACGCTGAGCGGGTTGAAGGTGGCCTGGCTTCCGACCGCCGGAAATCCGGTCGATCCCGAGGTGGCAGCGATCACGGAAGCGGCCGTTCGCTGGATGGAACGCGAGGGTGCCATCGTCGAGACGGTCGACCTCGACTTCGTGGCATTGGAGCCGCACTTCCTGGTCGTGCTGCGCTCGATGCTCGCTGCGCGTGTGGGCCACCATATCGAGCGCTTCGGGTCCCGGCTGGATCCGACGCTGGTCGACACCGTGATGCAAGGCCGGCAACTCAGCGCGGTGGCGCTCAACGAGGCAGGGTTCGCGAAGACAAGGTACTTCACGATGCTCCAGACGCTCTTCGATACATACGACGTGCTGGTTTCGCCCACCGTCTCGGCGCCGCCGCTGCCGGTCGAGATGGACGTGAGCGGCGAAATCGAGATTGCGGGAAAGCCTGCCGGGACGGTTCGGGGGGCGTGGTACCCCTATACGTATCCGATGAACCTGACAGGACACCCGGCTCTTTCGATGCCCTGCGGCCGCAGCAGCATTGGGCTGCCTATCGGCTTGCAACTGGCCGGCCACTGGTATGACGATCGCTATCTGCTCGGGATTGCCTCCTTGCTCGAGGGGCGACTCGGACGGTGACTCGGAGGCCCAGCGGCTCAAGTGCGCCGCGGCCCGCGCCATGCCATGTCGACGACCTACGCAGGAAGACGCCCATTGCCGCCGTCCCCGCGGCTCGCGATCAGCGGCCGGGGGCAGGCGCCTCCTGCGCTTCCAGGCTGCGGATCTCGACCTGCATCTGAGTCTCGACCCAACGCACCAGCTCGCTCACGCTGACGCCCGGTCCGCGTGCCAGGCTCGCGGCCTGCCAGAGTTGCTGGCCGGCGCTGCTGATCGGCGCCGGCACGCCCTGTTCGCGCGCCAGGTCGACCGCGATGCCCATGTCTTTCAGCATCAGTTCGAGCTTGAAGGGATCGTCGAAGCTGCGGTTCAGAACGCGCTGATGGATATGGGTACGCGTGATCCACGAGCCGGCGGTGCTTTCGTTCATCACCTCGGTCATCACGGCCGGATCGAGACCGGCGCGCGTGCCGATCGCCAGGCCTTCGGCCGTGGCTGTGAGCGTGATCGCGGTGACGAGGTTGTTCAGGCACTTCATCGTGTGGCCGGCGCCGAGCGGCCCGAGGTGGAAGATCGCGCGCCCCATCACGTCGAGCAGCGGACGCACCCGATCGACCGCCGCCTGCGCGCCGCCGACCATGAAGACCAGCTCGGCCGCCTGGGCGCCCCAGGCCGCGCCCGAGACCGGCGCGTCGACCATCGCGATGCCGTGGGCCTCGAGCCGCGCCGCGGTCTCGCGCGTGATCCAGGGCTCGGCCGACGAGGTGTCGAGCAGCAGCGCGCCCGACTGCCAGCCGGCCAGCAGGCCATCGCTCGCAAGCACCACATCGCGCACCACGCGGCCATTGGGCAGCATGGTGACGACAATGTCGCTGTGGCGCGCGACCTCGGCCGGCGTCGCTCGCACGCTGATGCCGGCCCGCGAATCGGCAAGCGCCTGCGAGACGCTCGCGAGGGTGTCGAAGACGCAGACGGCATAGCCGGCCTTGGCGAGATGCCCGGCCATCGGCCCGCCCATGACGCCGAGGCCGATGAAGCCGATGCGCGGAAGTGTCGAATTGGAGTTCATCGAAGCGGCACCCTTCTCAATCGAGCCGAACGCCGGAGGTCTTGATGACTTCGCCCCAATGCCCACTCTCGCTGCGCGCCAGGTCGCGGAATTCCTTCGGCGTGCCGGGCAGGGGCTCGAAGCCGAACTCGGCGAACACCTGCTGGATGCGCGGCGTCTGCATCGCCTTGCGCAGATCGGCATTGAGCCGCTCGACCACGTCGGGCGGCATGCCGGCGGGGCCGATCAGGCCGTGGAAGGCAAAGGCGTTGACTTGCGGATAGCCGAGCTCGGCGAAGGTCGGCACGTCGGGCAGCGACCTGGCGCGCTGCGGCAGCGCGATCGCCAGCGCTCGCAGCTTGCCCGCCTTGAGGTAGGGCAGGGCGGCCGTGAGGTCGAGCATCATGGCTTGCACCTGGCCGCCCATCATGTCCTGCAGCGCGGGGGCGCCGCCCTTGTAGGCGACGTGAGTCATGTCAACCGCCGTCTTCTGCTTGAAGAGCTCCATCGCCATGTGGTGCGGCGTGCCGATGCCCGGCGAAGCGTAGTTGGTCTTGCCGGGGTTGGCCTTTGCGTAGCTCACGAACTCCGCGAGGTTCTTGCCGCCCGGAAAGTCGGGCCGCACCACGAGCGCGACCGGGATGCGGCCGATGGCCCCGATGTAGGTGAAGTCGCTGGCCGGCTTGTACGGCAGCTTCGCGAACATGTGTTCGTTGAACAGCAGCGCCGCGTTCTCGGCCTGCATGATCGTGTAGCCGTCGGGCTTGGCCTGCATGAGGGCCGCGACCGCGATGTTGGTCGAGGCGCCGGGCCGGTTGTCGATCACGATCGGCTGGCCCAGCGACTGCTGCATCGCCTCGGCGAGCTGCCGCGCGATGCTGTCGGTGCCGCCGCCGGCTGCATAGGGCACCAGCCACTTGATCGGCTGATTCGGGTAGTTGCCGAGCGCCAGGGCGGAGGTGGCGGCTGCCAGCAGCAGGCCCGAGGCCAGCAGGCGGATCCGTTTTTTCATGGGTCTTTGTCTCTCGTGGATGGAATGGATGATTGGATGCCGGTCGGCCGCTTTTCAGCCGCGCAGTACCTGCCAGAGCTCGCGATCGCGTTCCGCGGTCCAGACCACGGGATGCTCGATGCCGCTGAGTTCGTCGTAGGCGCGCGAGACGTCGAAGGGCAGCACGTGCTGGAACACCGGCCAACCGCCGAAGCGCGGCGTCATCGCGGCCTCGGTGCGCTCGAAACAGGCGCGCAGGCCTTCGCCGCGGTCGATGCCGGCCTTGACGCTGTCGAGCAGCGCCGTGATGAAGTCCCGGGTCAGCGCGATCGCCTCGGCGCAGGCGGCCTCGCTGCGTAGCACCGCGCCGCGGCCCGGCACCAGCGTGCGCGGCCGCAGCGCGAGCGTGGCGTCGAGCGTGCTGCGCCACTCGTGCAGGTAGGCGTCGCCGGCATAGACGCCGCAGTGGTTCTCGACCACATCGCCCGAGAACAGCACACCGCAATCGGGCAGCCAGGCGACCGTGTCGCCACCCGAGTGGCCGCGGCCCAGGGCCATGAGGCGCAGCTCGCGCCCGCCGCCCAGCCACAGGCTCATCTCGCTCTCGAAGGTCAGGGTCGGCACCGTGAGGCCCGGCACTTCCTCGACGCCCGCGAACAAGCGCGGGAAGCGGCCGACCTCGGAATCGAAGTCCGCCTGCCCGCGCTCGCGCACCCAGGCGGCGGTGCCGTTGCTGGCGATGATGGCCCGCGCCTCGGCGAAGGCGCTGGCGCCCATCACGCGCACCGCATGGTAGTGAGTCAGCACGATGAAGCGGACCGGCTTGTCGGTCACGGCGCGGATGTCGGCGATGAAGTCGCGCGCCATGCGCGGCGTGGGCCGCGTGTCGATCACCACGACGTGGTCGTCGGCGACCACGAAGCCGCAGTTGGGATCGAAGTCGCTGATGTAGCCGAAAACACCGTCGGCAAGCTCCTGCACCTGCGGCTTCTGCGCGCGGTTGTCGGAGGCGGAAGCGAAGGAGGTGGTGGTCGTGGGGGTGGTCGTCGTGGTCATGGGCTCGGTGCGTGGGGTCGTTCGGTGGGGGCGCGCAGCCCGCTCGCATGCGCTTCCTCGATGCAGGCCAGCAGCGTGGCCTGGTCGCCGCACTGGTTGGCCAGCAGCAGCACCAGACGGGCGTTGAAGCCGGCGCTTTCGGCTTCGTCCAAGCCTTCCTGGGCCGTGAGCCAGGCGCTGTAGAAGCCGTCGGGATCTGAAATGTGGGGGTCGGTTCTCATGGGATCTCCGTCGGGTCCAGGGCCCGCGTCAGTGCGTCTTCGATGCTCGCCGGCGTGGCCCGCGCGAGCAGCGCGGCGCGATAGGCATCGGGGCGCACCAGGCAGAAGCTGCCGGGTGCGTCGAGGCCGAGGTGGCGCAGCAGTGCCTCATCGGCGGCAAGCGTCGGCAGGACGCCGCCGGCGCCTTCGGTGTCGTTGGCGCCGACAGCGAGCAGGCGCAGCGGGCGCTGGCCCAGTCGCTCCAGGGCTTCGACCGCCGCGGCGCGCGAAGGCTCGCGCCAGAAGCCCACGAAGTGCGTGCCGCCGCCCAGCCATTGCATCAGCGTGCGCTGCCGCGCCGCGTCGTCCGCGTCGCGCAAGGGCAGGTTCTGCACCGAGCGGCCGCCCTCGGGCAGATGCGGCGCCGCCGGGTACGCGTTGGCGACCGCCATGCGCCCGGTGTTCACGAGGGCGCGGGCAAAGGCATGCCGCGAGGCGAGTGCCACGACCGCGCGCCGCATCGTGTGTTCGGCCGGCGAGCGCGGCGCCAGGAAACGGGCCGATCGGCTCGTGACCTCGAGGTTCTCGATCGCGGCGGGACGGCGCTCGGCGTCGTAGCTGTCGAGCAACGCATCGGGCGCCTCGCCGCGTACCACCAGCGCGAGCTTCCAGCCGAGGTTGGCGGCATCCTGGATGCCGTTGTTGCCGCCACGCGCGCCGAAGGGGCTCACGACGTGTGCCGAGTCGCCGATGAAGATCACCCGACCATCGCGAAAGCGCTCGAGCAGATGGTCGCGATAGCCGTAGGGCCCGATCCAGACGAACTCGAATTCGACATCAGGGCCCAGCTGCTCGCGCAGCCGCGCACCGGCCACCTCGGGCCGGCTGATCTCCTCGGTGTCGCAGTCCTCGGGCATCTGGTAGTCGATGCGCCAGACGCCGTCGGCCATCAGGTGCTGCCACACGGCGCGGCCCTGGTTGAATGGCGCATCGACCCAGGTCCAGCGCTCGATCGGCAGCGGCTTCTTGAAGCGCACATCGCTGATGCACCAGCGGTCGGTGCTGCGCGAGGCATGGCCCGGGACGCCAAGCTGCGTTCGCAGCGGGCTGTTGGCCCCGGTGGCGTCGATCAGGTGATCGGCCTCCAGCGCGTAGCTGCCGGCCGGCGTCTGGACGTCGATGCGCACGCCGTCGGCCAGCGATTCGATGCGGCTCACGCGGCTCTTCCAGCGCAGGTCGGTCAGGCCCAGCTCGATGATGCGGTCGACCAGGAACCACTCGAGGTAGAACTGCTGCAGGTTGATGAAGGGCGGCTGCTTCGAGACGCTGTCGGTCTGCAGATTGAAGTTGTAGACCTCCTCGTCTCCCGAGAAGGTGCGCCCGAACGACCAGGTGATGCCTTTCTCGGCGATGCGCTCGTAGATGCCCAGGCGCTCGAAGATTTCGAGGCTCTTCTGCGCATAGCAGATGCCACGCGAGGAGGCGCCGCGCACGCCCACCGTGTCGTCCTCGTCGAGCAGCACCGCGCGCACGCCGCGGCTCGCGAGGTCGCAGGCCAGCGTGAGGCCGGCGGGGCCCGCGCCCACGATCACGATCGGATGGCGCGTGCGGGCAGCCTGGGTGCTCAGTTCCGGCGGCGGCTCGAAGGGCCAGTGCGGAAGTTCGTAAGGGGGAGCGAAGGCATAGGTTTCCATCGGGGATGCTGTCTCTTTTCGGTCGGATCGGTGCGCCGCGGCTTCAAAGCGCGCGCGCAAATTCGGCGATCGCGTCGGCCGCCTGCTCCACGAGCTGCGGCTGCCCCGCCAGGTAGTGGTTGCCGCCCGCGATGTCGACGTTTCGGATGCGCGGGCCGCCGGCCGCGAGCCAGGCGTCGCGCGTGCTCGGGAAGGTCGACTGGTCGCCGGTGTAGGTCTGCAGCAGCTGCGGCACGGTGCAGCGCGCGAGGTTCGAGGGCCCGTCGGCCTGCGACAGCGAGGACCACTGCGACAGGAAGGCGGTCAGCGAGGTGGTGCGGCCCATCGCATTGGCCGAGTAGTTGACCTGCCGCGCATCGCCCCAGACGCTGCCCGGCGCGCGGTCGTTGGTGTCGATCGTGAGATCGACGCAGCGCGGATCGGCATGCGTGCGATAAACCACGAAGGCCTGGTCCCGCGGCGCGCCCGGCGTGGCGCGCAGCAGGCGCAGGCGCCCCAGCGCCCAGGCCTCGATGCGGTCCAGCCGCGCCTTCTGCGCGGCCGAGAAGCGCGTCAGGAATTCGGCACTGTAGGGCCGCGAGTGGCGCGGGTCGTACATGTCCAGCTCGGGGTCCACCGAGAGCGGATCGTGCTCATCCGTGACCGATGGGTCGATCCAGTCGCGCATCAGCTTCGAGCGGCCCTGGTGCGCGGCGCACAGCGCGATGCCATCCACGCGCGGCAGATCGTCGGGATGCAGGTGGGTCGGATCGCCATCGGGGAAGTGGTGCGCCGTCAGCCGCTCGGCCTGGGCCTGGTAGAAGCTCGCCAGCGCGGCGCCGCCCGAATTTCCGATCAGCAGCACGCGCTCGTAGCCGGCCTCGCGCAGGAACTTCACGCCCGCGCCCAGGTCCTGGATTGCGCGCTCCATCAGCAGCAGCGTGTCATTGCCCATGTAGCGCGAGTTGAGCCCCATGCAGCAGACGCCGCGCTCGGCCAGCGGGCCGATCAGGTAGTGGCCCATGAAGTTGCTGGTCGGGTGCATCACGATCGCGGCCACGCGCTTCGGGCCCACGGGCGCACGCCAGGCACCGTAGATGCGCGGACGCAGCATCTGCAGGCCCGACTGGCTCTCGAGCGCGGCGCCGGGCTTGACATCGATGACCGCGAGTTGCAGATCGGTCATGCGCGGTCCTTGTTCTCGCGCAGCAGCCGCGCCTTGCGCACGGTCCAGGCTTCGAGTTCGGCGCGCGCGTGCAGCGCGTGGGCGTCCATCTCGGCCTGCGGCACCTTCGGCGTGGTCAGCTCGAGCCGAATGCCGTTGGGGTCGAAGAAGTAGATCGATTCGATGATGTGGTGGTCGGTGAGGCCCAGCACCTCGACGCCGGCCGCCTGCAGCCGGGTCTTGGCGGCCAGCAGGTCGGCCTGCGAATCGACGCGCAGCGCGATGTGATTGACCCAGCCAGGGGTGTTGGGCGAAGGCAGCGCCTTGACGTCGTCGCCGAGGTCGAAGAAGGCGATGTAGGAGCCGTCGCGCATCTGGAAGAAGATGTGGACGTAGGGGCAGTATTCGCCGGTGCTCGGAACGAAATCGCTCTTGATCACGTGGACCAGCGGCAGGCCCAGAAGGTCCTCGTAGAAGCGGCGGGTTTCCTCGCTGTCGCGGCAGCGCCAGGCGAAATGGTGCAGGCCGCGGACCGGCACGGGCGTGCCTTCGGTCGGGTTCGATTCGGTCGGGTACATGGTTGTCTCTATCTGCTTCTTCCGATGGGCGAAGCGCGATTGGGCCTCGCTTCTGCCTATGATGCAATCGAAGAAATTTCATTGATTGATGAAGACACCATATGAATCTGACCTTGCGCCAGCTGCGTGCGTTCGTCGCGGTCGCCGAGACCGGCAGCTTCACGGCGGCGGCCGACATCCTGCATCTCACTCAGTCGGCGCTGAGCGTTCTGGTGCGGCAGCTGGAGCGCGAGACGAGGGTGCAACTCTTCGACCGCCATACGCGGCGCGTGGTGCTGTCGGAGGCCGGACGCAGCTTTCAACCGTTGATCCAGCGTCTCCTGACCGACCTGGCGGGCGCCGTCGCCGAGCTGACCGATCTGCGCGAGAAGAAGACGGGCCTGCTGCGGCTCGTTGCCCCGCAGTTGATGGCCTGCACGCTGATGCCGCGCGTCATCGCGAGCTGGCGCAAGCGCTATCCGGGCGTCGCGGTCAACCTGATCGACACGCTGCCCGAGCACCTGCTTGACGGTCTCGCGACAGGCGAGGCCGAATTGGCAGTGGGGCAAGACGTGGTGGTCGATGGGGCCATCGTGCGGCGCACGCTGTTCCGCGACCGCCACTTTCTGATCTGCCCGCCCGAACACCCTTTCGCGAATCGTCGCAAGCTGCGCTGGAGCGAACTCGAGCCCTACACCTTCATCGCGCCGACACGCGACTTCCGCCAGCGCGTGATGCCCGAGCTGTCGCCCGAAGTGCGCGCCTATATGCAGCGCCCCGAAACGCTGGAGGTGTCGTACATGACGACCGCCCTGGGCATGGTGGCCAACGGCCTGGGTCTGACCGTCTGCCCTTCGTATTCGGCATCGCTGGTGCGCGCCCACGGCCTGCGCATGGTGCGGCTGGATGCCCCCGACTTTCATCGGGAGGTTTGCGTCTACAGCGCGGCAGACCGCTCGCTGTCGCCCGCGGCGGCCAGCTTCGTCGAGATGCTCGAAGCGGTGGCCACGCCGCGCGATGCCAAGGGCAGGGCGCGGCGCGGCGGTTCGCTCACTTCGGAATACTGATCACCTGCGGCTGCGTGACCGCTTTGAGGCCCTCGGCGCCGAATTCCACGCCCCAGCCCGAGCCCTTGACGCCGCCGAAGGGCACCATCGGATGGATCGCGCCGTGCTGGTTGATCCACACGGTGCCCGCCTGCAGGCGCACGGCAATCGCGCGCGCCTTCTCCACGTCGGGTGACCACACGGATGCGCCGAGTCCGACATCGAGCCGATTCGCGCTCGCGATGGCGTCCTCGACCTCGCGGTACTTGATGATCGGCAGCACGGGGCCGAATTGCTCTTCATCCACCAGGGCGGCACCGTCGGCGAGGCCGGTCACGAGCGTGAGCGGATAGAAGTTGCCGGCGCCTTCACGCGCCTGGCCGCCGCAGACGACCTCGCCACCATCGCGGCGCGATGCCTCCACCAGTCGGCTCACCTTGTCGAACTGCATCCGGTTCTGCACCGGCCCCATGACGACGCCGGCGCCGAAGCCATCGCCCATAGGCACCGCGGTCGCGATCTTCTTGAGTTCGACCACGACCGCATCGTGCAATGATTCCGGAACGTACAGGCGCTTGATTGCCGCGCATGTCTGTCCCATGTTGATGAAAGCGCCCCAGAAGAGGCCCATCGCGATGGCTGCCGGGTCCGCATCGGCCAGCACGATGGCCGCGTCGTTGCCGCCGAGCTCCATGGTCGTGGGCGTCAGATGGCGCGCCGCGATCGCCGTGATCTTGGCGCCGGTCGAGCCCGAGCCCGTGAACATGATCTTGTCGATCTGCGGGTTGTCGACGAGCGCGGCACCTACTTCGCCCGGACCGCTCACGGTGTTGAGCACGCCCGGCGGCAGCTGCTCGGCCATGATCCGCACCATCTCGAGCGTGCCGATGGTGGTGTATTCGGAAGGCTTGATGACCACCGTGTTGCCGGCGCGCAGGGCCGGCACGATCTGCCAGATGGCGATCAGCAGCGGCCAGTTCCAGGGCGCGATGGCGGCAATCACGCCGAAGGGCCTGCGGTGCACCTCGTAGCGACGACTATCGTCCTCGAACACGATCTCGACCGGCATGTCGAGGCTGGCGGGCACGCGGGTCCACGCCTCGCAACCGGCCAGTTCGAACAGCGCGCCGGGCACCTGGTCCGGCCCCAGGCCGCCGAGCGGCTTTCCCTGTTCGCGCGTGACCCATTCGGCGAGGTAGGTCGCGTGGCTCTTCAGCGCGTCGGCCACGCGCCCGAGGTGTTCGCGCCGCTTGGCATCGGGCAGCGCGGCCCAGGCCGGCTGTGCTGCCTTGGCGGCCGCGATCGTCTGCGCGATCTGCGCCGGCTCGGAATGCGGCACCAGCCCGATCGCCTCGCCGTTGGCGGGGTTCCTGGATTCGAAAGTCTTGGCTGAAGGGACGGCGCGGCCGTCGATCGTGTTCGTGAAGGACTTCAATTGCTTCTCCGGTTGAGTGTTTTTCAGACGCCCAGGTAGGCATTGCGGACCGCAGGGTCCGCGAGCAGCGCGCGGCCGGTGCCGCTGTGCACGATGCGGCCGGTCTCGAGCACGTAGCCGCGGTCGGCCACGGTCAGCGCGGCAGCGGCGTTCTGCTCGACCACGAGGATGGTCACGCCCTGTTCGCGCAGCCGCGCCAGCACGTCGAAGATCTGGTCGATCAGAAGCGGCGCGAGTCCGAGCGAAGGCTCGTCCAGCAGCAGCAGCTTGGGCCGGCTCATGAGCGCGCGGCCGATGGCCAGCATCTGCTGCTGGCCACCCGAGAGATCGGAGGCAACGCGGCGGCGCATCTCGCCGAGCACCGGAAACATGGCGTAGACCTTGTCGGTGTCGGCCTCGATCTCGGGGTCCTTGCGCCGGTAGGCGCCCAGGCGCAGATTGTCGGCCACCGAGAGCGGCTTGAACACCTGCCGGCCCTCGGGCGCATGGCCCAGCCCCTTGCCGACGCGACGGTGCGGGCTGAGCGCATCGAGCTTCGCGCCTTCGAGCCACACACTGCCGCTCTGCTGCAGATGCAGGCCCGAGATGGTGTGCATCAAGGTGGTCTTGCCCGCGCCGTTGGCGCCGAGCAGCGCCACGATCTCGCCGGCGCGCACCTCGAGCGTGACGTCCTTGAGCACCGACACCCGCCCGTAGGCGGTCCACAAGCCTTCAACCCGCAGCATGGGCCAGCTCCTTTCCGTGGCTACCGAGGTAGGCCGCGATCACATCCGGGTTGTCGCGCACCTCTTGCGGCGTGCCCTGGGCCAGGATGCGGCCCTGGTTCAACACCAGCACCCGGTGCGAGAGCCGCATCACCATCTTCATGTCGTGTTCGATGAGCACCACCGAAACCTCGCCCGCGATGCCGCGCAGCATGTGCTCGATCTCCTCGGTCTCGACCGCGTTGCAGCCGGCCGCCGGCTCGTCGAGCAGCAGCACCCTGGGCTCGCTGGCCAGTGCGCGCGCGATCTCGAGGCGCTTGAGCACGCCGTAGGAGAGGCTGCCGGCCACCGCGTCCGCATGGACGGCGAGGCCGGTGCGCTCGAGCGCCGCCATGGCGCGATCGCGGCTCTGCCGGTTCTGCCGGCCCACCGAGGGCAGGCGCAGAAGATCCTCGAACAGCGTGGTGGTTTCCCAGCGCGCGCGGCCGACCATGACGTTGTCGAGCGCGGTCTGCCGCGGAAAGACCTGCAGGTTCTGGAAGGTGCGCGACATGCCCTTGCGGGCGAGCCTGAACGGCGGCAAGCCGCTCACGTCCTCGCCGCCCATGCGCACGCTGCCCGAGCGCGGCGTGTAGAGGCCGGACACCATGTTGAAGAGGGTGGTCTTGCCGGCGCCGTTCGGTCCGATGATCGACAGGATTTCGCCCGTCGGTGCGTCAAAGGAGACGCCGTCCACCGCGACCACGCCGCCGAAGGCGATTCCCAGATCCCTGACTTCGAGTGCCGCGCTCATTTGGCGGCTCTCCACAGCAGCTGGCGCAGCGCGGGCACGATGCCCTGCCGCAGGAAGATCATCGACAGCATGATGATCAGGCCGACCGCGATGTCCTGGTAGTCATGGAAAGATGCGAGCAACTGCGGCAGCAGTGTCAGCAGCGCCGCGCCGACCAGCGCGCCGAAAGGCGTCGTGGCGCCGCCGATCACCACCATCGCGACGAATTCCACCGAGGTCATGAAGCCCGCGAGGTCGGGCGTGATGAAGCCGTTCATGAGTGCGAGCGTGCTACCGGCCACGGCCGCATAGACCGATCCGATCACGAAGGCCTGCAGCTTGCGCCGCGCCACGTCGACGCCCATGCTGGCGGCCGCCACCTCGCTATCGAGGATCGCGCGCAGGGCGCGGCCGGTCGGGCTGTCGCGCAGCACCACCGCGATGGCGACGCCGGCGATCATCAGTGCGGCGCTGATCCAGTACCAGACGCTCGGCGATTCGAGTGCGAAGCCGGCGACGCTGAGCCGCTTCACGTCCATGCCGTCGGGACCGCCGGTGAGCGCGACCTCGCTGGTGATCACGAGCCCGATCAGCAGCGAGAAGCCCAGCGTGGCGATGGCGAGGTAGTGGCCCTTGAGGCGCAGGATCGGCTTGCCGACCAGGTAGGCGATCAATCCCGCCAGCACGATGCCGCCGATCGCCGCCACCATCACCGGCACGCCGTAACGCGCCGGCAGCACGGCGCTGGCATAGGCGCCGATGCCGAAGAAGCCCGCATGGCCCAGGCTGATCTGCCCGGCCATGCCCATGAGGATATGCAGGCCAATGGCAGCCAGCCCCATGATCCACACCAGCGCCGCGATGCGCATCACGTAGCTGGAGCCCGCGACCACGGGCAGCAGCGCCACGATCAGCACCAGCAGCGCGAGGGCGCTCCAGCCCGCGCCGGAACCTTGAAGTCCTTTCATACGCGGTCCACCAGTTTGCTGCCGAGCAGGCCGTTGGGCATCACCAGCAGCATCAGGATCAACGCGATGAAGGCGACGCCGTCCTTGTAGACGGAAGTCACGTAGCCGGCCGCGCCCGCCTCGAGCAGGCCCAGCAGCAGCCCGCCGAGCACCGCACCCACCGGATTCCCGAGGCCGCCGAAGATCGCGCCCGAGAAGCCCTTGAGCGCCAGCAGCGCACCGATGTCGTAGCGCGTCAGCGTCACGGGCGTGACCAGGATGCCGGCGATGGCACCGAGCGCGGCCGAGAGGCCGAAGGCGAGCATCAGCACGAAGGAGATGTTGATGCCCACCAGGCGCGCCGCCAGCCGGTTGGCCGCGCTCGCGCGCAGCGCCTTGCCGGTGAGGGTCTTGTCGAGGAAGAGCCAGAGCGCGAGAAACATCACGATCGCGCTGCCCAGCACCCAGAGGCTCTGCGGCAGCACGGTCGCACCGCCGACCGCGATCGGCGTGTTGCCCGAGAAGGGCGCGAGGTTGTGGAACTGCTTGTCGAACAGCAGCCCCGCGACGCCGCGAATGAGGATCGAGGCACCCAGCGTGATGATGATGAGCGTCACGGGCGAGGCATCGCGGGCGCGCTCGATGGCGAGCTTCTGCAGCAGGATGCCGACGGTGACCGCGACGGCCACCGCCAAGCTACCCGCCAGCCACATCGGCAGCCCCATGGCGATCAGGAACACCGTCGTCATGCCGCCCAGCATGACGAACTCGCCCTGCGCGAAATTGACCACATCCGAGGCAGCGTAGATCAGCGTGAAGCCGATCGCCACCACCGCGTAGACGGCGCCGACCGTGAGGCCGGAAAAGACGAACTGGAGAAACTGGGACATGGGGTGCTTCGTCAGTCGATCAGCAGCCAGTCGCCGTTCTTGACCTCGAGCATCCGGAAGGCCTCGACCGTGAGGCCAAGGTGGTCCATCGGCGTCATGTTCACCACGCCCGAGGTTCCGACGAAGCCACGGGTCTGCTCGAGCGCGTCGCGGATCTTCTTGGGATCGACGCTGTTGGCGCGCTTGATCGCCTCGACCACCATCATCAGGCCGTCGTAGGCGCCGCCGCCGAAAGTGGAGACCGGCTGACCCGTGGCCTTCTCGTAGGCCGCCATGTAGCCTGTCACCACCGGCTTCTGCGGATCGTTGGCAGGCAGCTTCGAGGCCACCAGCAGGGCAGCAGCCGGCAGTCGCACGCCTTCGGCTGCAGCGCCCGAGAGCTCGATGTAGCTCTTGGACGCCACGCCGGGGTTTTGGTAGAGGGGGATGCTCTTCATGTCGAGCTGGCCGTAGTTGCGCGTCAGCACCGCCGGGCCCTGGCCCGAGGCGCCGGTGTTGAGGATGGCTTGCACGCCCGGCGTGGCCTTGACCTTGGCCAATTGCGGCGTCATGTCGGTGTCTTGCGCGCCGTAGGTCTGGTCGATCAGGATCTTGATGCCGTACTTGTCGACCACCTTGAGGCACTGCTCGCGCATCGAGGTGCCGAATCCGTCGGTGCCGGCGATCAGTGCGATCGACGTGAAGTTGCGCTTCTTCATGTCCGAGAACACGCGCTCGCAGCCCATGCGGTCGGTGTGCGGGCTCTTGAAGACGTACTGGCGCACCGGTTCGATGATGTTCACGCTGCCGGCGATTGACATGAAGGGCAGCTTGGCCGCTTCGAACACCGGGATCATCGCCATCGTCGTGCCGGTGGTGGAGCCGCCGACCATTGCCACGACGTTGTCGCGTTCGACCAGGCGCTGGGCGAAGGTGCGGGCCTTGTTGGCATCGCCTGCGTCGTCGTAGGTGACCAGTTCAATCGGCCGGCCGAGCACGCCGCCGGCGGCGTTGATCTGGTCGGCGTAGAGCTTGAGCGTCTTCGCTTCGGGGTCGCCGATATAGGAAGCCGCTCCGGTGATCGAGAGCACGGAGCCGATGCGGATCGGATCGGCCGCCTGCGCCGGGATCGAGAAGCCCAGGGGCAGGGCGATGGCAAGCGCCCAGTCGCGAAGGCGCGCGGGGATTCTTTTCACTGGATTGTCTCCTTGTCGTTGAGGGGGGTGGTGAATTCGATGAGCAGGCGCGTGAGGCCCGGCGCCGGGGAAGGCTCTGGCAGCTGGCCGGCACGGCTTTGGACGAACAGTCCGAGCGCCAGTCCGGTCGCAAGGCCTCGGCCCGAGGTTGCGGCCTGGTTGAGCGCATCGGGATCGGCGCCGCGGCGGATCGCGGCCGCGATACGGGCGCGAAGGCCGGCGGGCGCGAGCCCGATGCGGTCGCCGACCAGAAGCGCTTCGGCACTTGCCGCAAGCAACTCGGCATGCACGTGTGCCTCGACCAGGCGCAGTGCCTGGCCGCATCCAAGCGCGCCGCCGGCGACGAGCTCGCGACCCAGTGCGCGCAGTACGGGCAGCGCGACGTCGAGCGCGGAGTCGTCGTCGCAGCCGTGAACGATCGCAGCGGCATCGGTGCCCTGCGCGCCGCCGCACAGTGGTGCGTCAATCAGCGCGATGCCACGCTGCGCGAGCTGTGCGCCGAGACTGCGGGTGAAAGTGGGAGAGGCGTCGCCGAGGTCGACCACGATCGCACCCGCGCGCAGGCCTTGCGAGACGGACGCGATCCGCTCGCGTGCCGCGAAGCCCGGCGGTGCGAAGAGCAACAGGCCAAGCGCCGACAGCGCGGCCAGATCGTCCGCCACGCGGCACCGGAACTCCTGTGCGAAGGCGCGGGCTCGCGCGGCGTCGTCGTCATGCACCACCAGCGCGTGGCCGGCGCGTGCGAGGGTGGACGCCAGCGCCCACCCCACGCCACCGAGGCCATCGAAGCCGACCGTGACGCCTGGGGTGCTGGCCGGCGTGCCGGAGCCGGTCATGCCCGCGTCCATCAGGCGACCAGCAGCGGAATCAGGCTGCGCACGTCGGCCACTTCGGGCAACGCGTGCAGCGCCTGCAGGTATTGCTCGATGCGCTCTGCGGCAATGGGTCGCGGCGCATAGGCCAGGCAGTCCTCGAAGCGCGCGCGGTGCTGCGTCTCGTCGAGGTCGGCGCCCGGAAAGCCCGGTGCGATGTCGAGCGATCGCTTCAGGCTGCGGCCATCGTGGGTGTGGACCGTGAGGTCGACCGCGGTGTGGCCGCGCGCATCGAGCGCGGCATCGGGCACGACCGTGATACGGTCAATCAGCGTGCGCAATGCGGGATCGAGCACCTGCTCGGGCGCGAAGTGCGCGAGCTTCGACGAGCGGCGCGCGAAGGCATTGGCCACGCAGTAGGCGGCGCTGAACTGGCCGTCGACGCGCGGGTTGGTGCCCGGATCGAAGGGCTTGCCGACCAGCCGGAAGGCATAGGGCGGCAAGCGCACTTCGGCCGCGCGCAGGTCTTCGGCCGAGAGGCCGTCCTTGAGCAGGGACAGTGCCAGTTCGGTCACGCCCTGCGTGACGCCACAGCTCGGGTATTTCTTGAAGACCACGCGGTGCAGGCGCCAGGTCGTGCCCAGTCCTTCGCCGACAGCGTCGAGGTCCAGCGTGCCGCGGCCGTAAAGGTGGCTGTAGCCGTAGTGCCCCGACAGAAAATTGACCGGGCCGGTGACGCCACGGCGCGCCAACTCGGCGCACTGCACGCCGGCCTGCGCAACCCAGCCCTGCACGACGCGCACGCCCAGCGAGCCGTCGACATGGCTCTGGAAACTGCCGCCACAACGGTTGAAGCCCAGCGCCAGCGCATGCAGGGTCTGCTCGCTCGTGAGCCCGAGGATGCGCGAGGCGGCCGCGGCGGCCGAGAACACGACCGCAATGCCGGTGGGATCGAAGCCGTCGTACTGGGCTTCGCTGAGGTTGAGCCGCGAGCTCAGCTCGGCGCCGGCCGCCAGCGCGGCCAGAAATTCCGACCCGCTGCAGCCGCCTGCCAGTTCCGCGGCCGCGAAAGCCGCCGGCAGCAGGGCCGAGCCGATGTGCGGGCCGGGCGCCATCGCGTCGCAGTAGTCGAGCGCACGGCACATCGTGGCGTTGAACTGCGCCGCGGCGTTCGCGGGCAGGCGATCGCCATAGACCAGCGTGGTCGCCTGCGGCGCACCGCCGGAGTCGGTGAGCACCTCGCGCAGGGCCTCGATGCCGTCCTCGGCCGCGCCCGCGATGCCGGTGCCGGTCACCGCCATGACCATCCAGCGCAGGATGCGGCGCGCATCCTCTGGCACCTCGTCCGCGCGCAGCGTGACGACGAAATCGGCGAGTCGGCGCTCCAGCTTCATCGCGCCTCCTCAGGCCCGGCGCGGCGTCGCGCCGGGCTCGATCACCGTGCCGGACTGCTGCTCGACCCAGCGGGCCAGCTCGCTCACGCTCGCACCGGGCCCGGCGAAGCGCGAAGCCGCCATCCACAGCTGCTGACCCAGCGCCGAGATCGGCGCCGAGGTTTCGGTCTCGCGCGCCAGCGCGTTGGCGATGCCGATGTCCTTGAGCATCAGATCGAGCTTGAAGGGATCATCGAAGGCGCGGCTCAGGATCCGCTTCTCGATGTGGGTCTTGCTGATCCACGACATGCCGGTGGAAACGTTGAGCACGCGCACCATCTCGGCCGGATCGAGGCCGTAGCGCTTGCCCATCGCCAGGCCTTCGCAAGTGGCGCTGAAGGTCATGGCCGTGATCAGGTTGTTGATGCACTTCATGGCATGGCCGCAGCCCAGCTCGCCCAAGTGGAACACCGATGTACCCATGCGGTCGAGCAAGGGACGGACGCGCTCGATGTCCTCGGCCGCGCCGCCGGCCATGAAGACCAGCGTGGCCTCCTGCGCGCCCCATTGCGCGCCTGAAACCGGGGCGTCGACCATCGCGATGCCGGCCGCGGCAAGCTTCTTCGCGGTCTGCTGGGTCAGCCAGGGTTGCGAAGAAGAGGTATCGAGCAACAGAGTGCCGGGCCGCCAGCCGGCCAGGAGGCCGTTCTCGCCGAGCGCTACCGTCTGCACCACTTCGCCGTTGGGCAGCATCGTGATGACGATGTCGCTGCGGGCCGCGACTTCCTTCGGCGTCGCCACCGCACCGGCCTCGCCGCCGAGCGTGCGCGCCAGTTCCTGCGCGACTTCCATGTTCGCGTCGTTGAGCGTCAGGCGGTGACCGGCGTGCGCCAGGTGCGTTGCCATCGGCGATCCCATCACGCCCAGGCCGATGAAGCCCACATTCAAACTCTTGCCAGCTGTTTCCATGAGGTCCTCGAGATCAGGTTCACGGAGCAAGATGCTGGCGATGCGCCAGTCATTTCCGAGCCCCGTTGAACGATGGATCGAGGTTATGAAAAGCAGGGCGAACGGGCTTGCATGCCGATGCGGCACCTTGGCTGGCTGTGCACAAGCGCCCGGGTGTTTACCCTGAGACCGACGCGAGCCGGCCCGCGCGTGCTCGCGTCAGCGGCTCGCGACCTGCTGACTGCGCCAGCGGCTCGGGCTCTGGCCGAACTTCTCGCTGAACACGCGCGAGAAATGCGCCGCATCCGAGAAGCCGAGTTCAAAGGCCACCTGCGTGATGGTCGTGTGCGCCGGCTGCGCGAGCAGCCGCTGCGCCGCCACGGCCAGGCGGCGATTCATGATGTAGCTGTTGGGCGTCTGGCCCAGCGCATTGAAGGCCGCATAGAGGCTGCGGCGCGACATGCCGCATTCGCGCGCCACTACTTCGGGACCCAGTTCGGGGTCGGTGAGCCGGCTTTCGATGAAGGCTTGCACCTTCTGCAGCCGTTGGGAGATCGCGCCTTCCTGCAACGGCGAGTTGCCATGGATCTGCGCCACCGCTGTGCCGATCAGCGCGCTGATCGAGTCCTGCATCACGATCGCGCCCTGTTGTTCGAGTTCGACGAAGCCGGACAGCATGCCCGCGAGCGCCGAGCGCGCGATTTCGGCGGTGCCGCGCGTCGGCAGAACCTTGCCGGTGACGAACTCGATGCCCGGGTTCCAGCGGCCCATCTCGGACACCGGCACCAGCAGCACCATGAAGCGCGACCCGTCCGAGGTATCGACCGTGTAGGGATGCGAGGTGTCGTAGATCGTCCATTGACCTGGATCGATGGTCACCGAGTGGCCGTTGTGCTCGATCAGGTTGCGACCCTGGATCTGCCAGATCACCTTGAAGTAGCGGTCCTGGTCCACCGCCGCCAGGGCGCGCGTGCGCATGACGCGGTGCGCGCTGCAGCGGATATCCGCCACCACGCAGCGATGAAATCGCGCAATGCAGGCCTGCCCCGAAAAATGCTCGGAAGGCTGGAGGTTCTGGGCTTGCAGCGTGAGGATCTTCGACGACATCGTCTCGCCCCAGCGGCTGAAGACAGTGGTGCTCAGCGGTTCGGGTTCGAAGGCTCTGGAGGTCGGCGGAGCCGGCGGCGAGATGTGGGAATCCGGTAGGCTCCGGGGAAAATTCATTCGGGTCTCCAATCGCCTCGGGCGGTGCTCCCGCCGCGAGGCCGGCCGGTCGGCTCTTGCGCAAAAGCTTAACAGGCTGGCCTTTCATGCCGGGTCGACCTGCACCAAAGGCCGATGGCTCGGCATCCGGACGATGCGTCACGGCCCGGAATCCCTTTGCGTCCTCGCTGACGCAGCGCGCTCACATTCAAAGACCGCTGCGGTCCGCGATGACCCCCGGAGGTAGTTCGCATGTCTCTGCTTGTGGTCGGCCTCATCCTGTTCTTCGGTATTCACTCCGTGTCGATCGTCGCGCTCGCCTGGCGCGATGCGCAGGTCGAGCGATGGGGCGAGCGGGTTTGGAAAGGCACATACGCGCTGCCACGGTGTGCCTGGAGCTCCATCGAGTGCCTTCGATGACATCGCGGCGCTCGCAGGTGGCCTGCTGGTCTACGTCGGTTTCCTGTTTTGGGCCCGCACTTGGCTGACGGGCGTATCGGCACGCTATTCCGGAATGCACCTGGATGCTGGCGCCCCCTGTAGAGGGTGGCCTGCCCGGAGGGGATCGAACCCACGTCCGTCGCGCGCTCTCCATTGGAGAACTGACCATCGGCTGTCGGAGCGGTACACAGGGCTGGTACACACAACGAGCCGCAAGCTTAACCGCAGTCAGTGCATAACTCGCGGAGCTTGAATCGCTCAAAGCACTGCAATGTAGTCTCTAAGGAGGGTCAACTCATGAGGGACTAAGTCCGGACGACGAGCCCAGAGGGCAGCTATAGCCCGTTCTGCTGCGTCATCATCAGAAAGACCCAATGAGCCCGTGATCGCGTGAAACACTTCTTTCCCCTCACACACTTTCCAAATGTCTTCGCCCCGTTTTCGACCATAGATTGCTGCCTGGGTGACTAGGTGACGAGTGAGCATTTGAGCTTGTTCAGTATTGAGGTTCTTATAAGAACTTGCAATGTGAGAACTTTGCGTGATCGGATCTTGAAAATCTTCCCATGTCAGCCTGTGAACTAGTTCCCGGGTTGCTTTGGGTGCTGGCGGATAGTCGGCGAACGCCTTATCGGTGCGCGCCGCATCGAAAATGTATGCGCCCGCTCGACTATCAGCTGTTGTTCGAATGAGATCCTCAATTAGATTTGGATCGCGGCCCAGCGATTGTGTTAATTCACGCAGGGTTGGGGGATGCAAATAGAAGTTCTCGATCTCGTGAACACTCAATACAAAAAGCCCTTGATCACTGAGTGCTTGTTTATCTTGTGTGGACCGAAAATCGCCGTCTACAACTGCGCCAATTCGCAACGCCTGATCAGACGCGGCCGCAAGCTCTTCCAGTCCACGTTTACGCTGTATGACTTGTTTGCACGACCCGGACTCAATAAACCGCACGTGCGGTGCGACTCTACACAAGAGACGAAATCGCTCCCTTTCCCCAATTTCCTCTTCCCCCTCTATCAATACAAATGAAAGATTCGCAATCGAAAAAGCCGGCGAGCCTACTGCTCTAGATAGAGTAGACACAACCGGCTGGCTCGAAAGTGAGGTCGCGCTTCTTACACGTCTTGTAGCAGCGTCCCTTTCTAATAAGAAGGTGGCATCTTTGCCCGTCACTTCGACCACTTCTAGTGAGTGAGTCGCGAGCCAGATCTGCCCTTGTTCAACACTGCTCTTTAGAAAGCCAATCCAATTTCTCAATAGATCGTAATTTAGATGGAGCTCGGGTTCATCAACGAGGAGGAGTCCTTTTTTTAAGCCAAACCTTTCGATTTGGCCAACCAAGAAGGCGATCTCTCGCTCTCCACCACTAAGTTGGTCAAAAGATAGAGGAATGCCAGTTGAATCAAATTTAATCTCTCTTTTGGTTGGATCAATGCCTACAAATAACAAATGAGGCAGCACCTGTTTAATTGACGTTTTATAGGGTTCAAACTGATCAATGAATGTGGGTTCGGCAGTGCCGGAATCCCTTGCTAATCGAATTTTTTGAATGTGGTTGTTGTTGTCGCGATTCTCTTTGCCAATCAAATAGCGAAACCATTCCTCATACAGATTTCGGGTAATGCGATACGAGCTTTGTTTTGAAGTCGTATCCCAATCCCTTTCAAATGCTTGCCCAAGCTCATGAACAGGAACCTGAATCTTTGGATAGGCGCGATCAGCATCTAGCGAAAGATAGTGAATTGATGCGCTGCTAGTAAGTGTCTGCACTACCAAGGCAGCGATTTGAATGCCGTCGGACTCTGTCAAAAAGCCGCCCGCAACTATTTTCTGCGGTTGGCTTAGCCCCTTACTGATTGTCAGTGTCCGATCCCAGTGCTCAGCCGGATGGTTCGGCAAGGAGATGTGTCCTTCTAGGTCTAGTCCGGGCACTGCCCCGGGTGAGATAAAAAACCTGATCTCAAAATCAGCTTGATCACTAAAGGGATCGCCCCTGGAAGATTCGGACCCGGGCGACAAGCCAATGCGCTGCGCACACGCCGCTATCAGTTCTAAGATCTGACTTTTGCCTGTTCCATTGCCGCCGACAATGCAGATGATGGGGGCGTTGTCAGGTATTCGAAGTTCGATCTGTTCAAAGTGCCGCCAAGAGTTGATCTTGATGTATTGAATTCGCACGTTTTTGGCCTTGCTTGAAGTAGGGCGAAGTCTACCGGCTATGGCTTGCCGGCATGGTGTTCAGGGAAGACGGCCCAGAGGAAAACGTAAGTCCTTTGGACGGATAGGATCACGCCGGCAAACTGTTGCCCTGCATGTTCGTATACGTTGCCCGCTTTCGGATGCCAAGTTCGGCCAGCTTGTTGTAAATGGACGCTCGTGAGATGGGGGCCATCTGCCTTGAAATCTCCATTGGCGTCATGCCCCGCTGGATGTACTCCACCAGCTTGGCAGTCTTCGCATCATCAAAGACTGGCTTGCGACCCATGTATCTGCCCTCAGCCTTTGCGGCCGCGATGCCCTCGCGTTGGCGCTCACGGATCAGCGTGCGCTCGAACTCAGCGAAGGCACCCATGATCTGCATCATCAGCCTCGCCATCGGGTCCGTGCCATCTGGGGCGAACTTCAGTCCCTCCTTCACGAATTCCACGGAGACTCCGCGAGTCCCAAGGTCCTCCACGGTCTTCTGGAGGTCCATGAGAGACCGGCTGAAGCGATCCATGCTCGCTACCACGATGGTGTCGCCCGCCTTCACGGTCGCCAGCAGTTCCTGCAGGGCGGGGCGGTTGGTGTCCTTGCCGCTGGCCTTGTCGGTGAAGGTCCGCTTGGCGCGTCCGCTCAGGGCCTCGACTTGGCGGGCCTCGTTCTGCTCGACCGTCGAGACTCGAATGTAGGCGTAGGTGGTCATGCCTGAGCCGAGGCGGCACGAGCCAGCAGGTCCGCGTGCATTTCATCGGCGACCCGGAGCGACAGGGTCGTCTCTTCGAGGGCTTCCGACTCCGTTTCGGTGAACGCATCCGCGTAACGGTGCGCGACTCCATCGAAATAGAAGACGCTGAGAAAGCCAGCGGTCTTGGGGTCTTGGTAGACCTTGGCCGAATGGCGACCGGCAGGGCTGGAGAGGGTGGTGATCAGTCGGTGGGTCATGTCATCAATGTCCAGAAATTGTTGGAGTTTTTGATTCTGAGGGTGTCATTGCTTCGCGTCAACAACATCTAGAGATTTCTGTCGCATGACAACGAATCTCGCTGCATCGCTCGTCACTCAGGCGGTTAACTCCAGCGGCAACTAGGCCAGGATGGCTTTGCTGACAGAATGAAAGGCTCCGTGCTAAACAGGCTTCTCCGACATGACTGCTGTGATTTTCAACATCGGCCCCGCTCAAGTCATCGTCGCCACTGACACTCTGGCAATGTCGCAGGAAACGCGGAAGCCCGTCTTTTTTACGACAAAGTTCTATCCGCTCCCCCACCTGCACGGCGCGATGTTTGCCACCGGCATAGGGGACCTTGCCACTCAGTGGTTCGTCAGACTGGACCGCTTCGTGGCCCGCGACATGCACCACCTAGACGCGTTCACGCAGCCGGTTCTCCAGGAACTGGGGCGCCAGTTTGGTCTGGACGAGTCCCAGACTACAACTGTGTATCACGTTGGATACTCCGAACAGGAATCCCGGTACGTTGGCTTTGCCTATAGGTCTGCGGACGATTTCGCGTCAGAACGCCTTGAATATGGTCTCCGTATAAAGCCACCAGTTCAAGGCGCCACGGTCGAGTCATTCCCGGACGACTTCGTTCGCCTCATGAGGAAACAGAGGGATTCAGATGAAGCGCTTCCCTCGGAGCAAAGAGTATTCATCGGGGGTGAGATTCAAACGCTCGTTCTTGAAAACAAGACGATGACCATACAAACGGTTCATCGGTTTGATAACTACGAAACGCTCTATGCGCAAATGTGCGCTCAGCTGAGCGCTGGCTAGTCTAAGGATTGGACACGGTCCCGGCCTGCAGGTGATGCTTCGCCCTCAGGGCCTCCAGGAGTGCCAAGTGGTCCCGCTGCTCCGCGTTCATGGGCTCAGGAGGTGCGGCGTCCTCATGCGACGTTCGCCGCTTCTCTGCGGCTGCCGCTTGGTTGGCCCGGATCAACGCCTTAACGGGATCGACGTAAGGCCCGCGCAGCCGATTTAACTGCCGCCGTGCCCAAGCCATGCGGGTCTTGCGGTCTGCGGCTGCCGCGTCGTTCTGCTCCTTGGTTGCTTTCCACTGCGAGCTGTAGACGTAGGCGGCGGTTCGCATATTGGACTTGAGCAGGGCGCTGCGCTGTCGTGCCTGGGCGTTCACTACTGGTCTGCGGGAAGCTCGGCGCTCGGCATCAGCTTGAATGCTGCAGGGCTTGCATGTGGTCCCGTAGCGGCTCAGGTTCCACGCGTGTCGGTTGCGATCCTCGTAGAAGTGCAGGGCGTCGAGCAGCAGGACCTTGGTGCAACGCGGGCACTGTCGATGCGTGGGCAGTAAGTCGATGTGACGCCGGTTCAATCGAGGATCGGCATGAAAGGGTGTTGGCTTGTGTCGTGACATGGTGGGATAGCGAGTGCTGTGGGCGCTGATCGTGGGGCCTTGGAGGCGCCTGAGACCGGAGGATTCCCAGGGAGGCCCGAGGGACTGGGAAGGTCTCGAGAGGGTCTGCGTGGCCTCTCCTGTAGCTTTCGCGTGACCCATTGGCGCGGAGCGGCTTGCGTGTGCGCAGGTCTGCGCTTCAAGGGCTCAGTCGGCTGACCGCCCCAAGGTCTCCTTGGCTTCCGTGGAGGGCGCTGCGACGTGGCCGGTCCTGAGGTTCCAGTGCGACCCCAGCGACTCCCCGGGGATTCCAGCAGGGCTCTAGATGGGGCTGGAAAGGTGACGCCGACCCAGGGTGGCCGGACTTGTTGACGCGCTCCAGGCCGATGGCTGCTCGGCTGTCTGCGGTATACCCAGATGACACAGTTAAGGATTCACGGGTCCATCTTTGCAAGCCTCAGGCGCTTGAGGTCGGGCCGCCCCCTGCGCATACCAAGGCATCAAGATGAAGCCCGGAGGCCCCCAGGATGGGCCATCGTTTTCCCAATCCGCTGGCCCCAAGCCTTCCTCCATTGGGGAACGCAGGTCCATCGGTGTATGACTGTGGGGGGATGGTGTGGCGCTGGCGCCTATGACCTCCCAGCGCTGGCCCCTGCATCCTCGGCGCCCGGGGGCTGCCGTGCCTTCTCCGCTCCCATACAGGCCGATGTGCGCCTGGAACGGGCCGAGGGGGGCGTAGGGGGGGATTCCTGTGCGCGCGCGACGAAGGATGTGTCAGGAATATTTGGGAAGCTTTTAAGCGGCTCGGCGCTGAGACCGACTATCGCTTGGCGCGACTTAGGCTCTTCGCCAAGAAATTGACGAGGCCAATGATTTCCAGAGCGTTCGTCGCCTCGTCATCGACAAGCCCGTGTGCCCTCGGATTTCTGAATGCAAGCATGACGCCTGCGTAGAGATTCATCATGCCGCGCTGCTCACTTTGATCAGTGTCCGTCTGAAGTGCATTGAACTTGAGTATGGGATTCTTTGGACTGAAAACGGTCTGCATCAAATCAGTGCCTGAGATGTCATTTCGCTTGCTGCGAAGCTGAACCAACATGTCGAGAACCTTGCATGCATCCTCGACGGCATTGGCATAATGGCCGCCCTTGAATAATTCAGTAGATGCGTCATCGATCTCGGGGTGTAGGTCAAGATTTTCGAGCGTGCGGAGCGCTCGCCCACCTGCTGTTTCCCCCGAGTCACCTAACTTTTCTTGAAACAGCTCGATGATTGTTTCGACAGTTGAGATGACGCGGTCTACACCATCCCGGTACCCGGCTTGAATCTCGTGCTGAGATGGTCCGTGACCGTCCAATCCCGCGAACATCGAGCCTGCATCCAGTGAGGACACGCGGTACTTGCTGTATTCAAAAGACTCGTTGCCGAAGATGTCTACCAAAGTGTCGTCGAGCTTTTGCTGTAGCGCCTTCATTTGAGGGGCGCTGCGCTCTCGAATCGAAGTCAGGTCTACGCCTTTCAGTTCAGCGAGACGCCGCTGAAGCTTCGGGATTGCGGCCGTCATTTGCTGCAAGGAAAGATTCGCCGGCTGCGGGGTCGGGGCTGAAACACTTTTGCGCGTCACCATAATCATTCCAGTTGTTGTCGCGCTATTGTGACGGACGAGCCTCGGGGGCTCACCTGGGCCTCAGCGATCCCATTCGAGTCAACTGACTCCGCCACAATCAGTCATCGAATGGCTTCATGTCGAGGCGAATGCCATAGTGCTTCTTCTCGCCCCCGTGATCTGTCCACCCTCCGACGATCATTGCATCGCAATAGGTGCGTTGACCCCCGAGCTTCTTGGCGCCTAGTCGGCGTCGGAAGCTCCGAGCATTATTGCGGGACAGGAAGCCGACACGCTCGCCCTGGACCCGCACCTCGACCGCTGATTTGTCATGAGCGTTCAGGCTGTCCAGATGGAGTTCAGCGACGCACTGCGTCTCTGCGCTCGCTGTGCCGTGGTCCCCCGCAAAACGACGCAAGGCGTCTTGGCAGTGAGACTCCCCAACAACCTCAAAGTCGAATCGCCCGAGGCTCGGCCATGCAAAATTTTCGCTTTGAGCGGCGGCCCGCTGTGACGCGCGCTTTGGGGAGGCTCTCGGCGAATCGTTGCGTTGACTGCTGGCTTTCCAAACTAGCCAAGCTGCCGCCACGACGAGCACGAACCAAAACGCTGCCATCTTGTGTACCTCGATTTGCTTTGTGGCGAGTATGCCGATGCGTCAGCGGATTCGGGTTTGCCCGCCCCGTCGGCCTCCCCCGACAATTGAGTTCGCGGATACCACTCTCCAGTTCCCCTGGACAAAACCTAGGGTCTTGTCGATTCGCACCAGACACGGAGACCATTGCGCCGCTGTCTTCACGGAATGCCACATGGGCTCCCCGGTAACCGGGCAGAACTCGGGGACGACGATATGCTTCGCCTCGATGTGCGACTCCCGGCCAGCGGCCTTGTCGGCTCGACGTGCGCCCGATGCCATGCGGACGCGTTGGTCCTCCCAGCGATGCTGGCGGTTGTACTCGATCCGCCTGGGAGCGTCGGCGTCATATGCTGCCTTCATGCATGTCTTGCAACGGGACTGCAGACCATTGAGGTTCTTGGGATGCTTGTAGAACGTTCCGGCTGGCTTCACGTCGCCACACATGGCACAGCGGCCCTCGGTGCTCACGCGGCCTCCATGACCGTCACGCGGGCCTCGCTGCCAAGGTCAGCCAGCAGTGCAGCCAGTGGCGCGGCATAGGGTGCTCCAGGCTCGCGGCGAACGCGGGTTGTGACCTCGCCACCCAGCATGTTGAACATGAGCGTATCGAGGCGGTCTGGGCTCCTTCCCAGGAGATTGAACGCGCCGCGATCCAGGACCACGAACCCTGTCAGAGTTCCTTCGGTCACCAGGGCCACCTTGACGGAGACACCATCGACGGCGGGCTTGGGACAGCGCTGGCGCTCACCATTGATGACGATCCAGGGGCGGCGGTCGCCTCCGTGTTTCAGGGAGGCCAACAGGCCTCTTGCTGCGCCCGTCTTCGGGATTGCCAGGGGCGTCGGCTTCGCCCTTGTCTTGGGCTTGGCGGTGGGCGGCGGTTCAGCGGCCCAGAGTGTGGAGCGTGCTGCGACGGGCTCAGGCGCCGTGGCGTAGGCAGGGAAAGCTACAGCGACCAAGTCCAGGAGCGGGCATCGGCACAGTGCGCCGGGGTCTCTCTTCGAGTAAGCCCACAGCATTCCATCCTCTTCCAGCACGAGGCGGCTCAAGTCGGCATCGGTTCCATCAAGGTAAGCAAGGACCTTCGGGTCAGCCAGGAAGGCGGGCACTTCGATCTCTTCGGTTTCGCATTGGTGTTCGGTCATTGTTGAATCTTGGTTGTTAGTTGCTCATGGCGACTTGCGCCGATGGCTTCAAGGCGCGGGATGTTCGGCGCGAGCCGATGAGGCCAAGGACAAGCCAGGGCGGGGCATGGCGTGCTCTTTGGGCGGCCTTGTGTGGACGTGGCCTTATGCCAAGGGTCGAGCCACAAATGCATTCATCGATCACGGGGGCGATAGCCACCTCTGGGCTCAGCCAAGCTAGAAGCTGGCTCATCCTTGAAGATGATCAAGTGGAGCAACACGAGGGATGCATGCCCGTCGTCTGTGATGCTTCAGGCCACTTGGCTCAGCCAGTCGGTCGGCATGTAGGTCCGAGGCTTCGCCAGCGTCAGACGCTCGGCTTCGCCATTGCAGAAAACCATGTGTATAGGCATCGTTTCGCGGAGCCTTTATCCATGCGGGTTCCGGCGCTTACACAAACATTCCGGCGCCAAATTTGAAGTCGGTCGCGTTTACACAAATGCGGGTGCATGGCTCACGCTTTGCGCAGCCCTCGCCCTATCCCAGCCGATGTACTGGCTGAATTGCTCGGTGCTCGCAAAGGGTCGGCTGTATGGCTTCTCGTCGATCAGGGCGGCCCAGTTCTGGCGCATCCCTGCCTCCGTCCATACATCCTTGGCTCTCCGCCCGTCCGGGGGAATCTCAAGGAATCCCTCGGCCCCAGTAGTCACGGTGTCAATCTCGGACACCACGGCGGAAGCCTCGGCATCCCACGTCAGTCGGTTGTGGCGAAACAAGGCATCGATCAGGGTCGCCACGGTCAGCGTCGGCAGAACGTCGGCATTGCCAAGGTGCTCCCGGATGGCCTTGGCCCCGATGACTTGGTGCCGACGGCGAGCACGGGCGCTGACAACGACAGTGTTTTCCTCGGTGAATCCAGGACCATCCACCAGCATTGCCAGGGAAGGCGCCTGGGGCGCATCGCCCTCGATCAGGTCATCCAGGGTCAGGACGCAGACAGGTGGGAAAGGCAGCAGCATTTGCGCCGACACGTCGCAAGGTATCGCGAATATCTGCGCGTGGTCCTCGACGGCCTCTGCCAGCTTGGCGGCGTATTGCTCGCACGTGGGCACGCTGGGTTTGCGCCTGCTATTGGCGGTGGATACGCATACCCGGCATCGGCCTTGCAGGAACAACGGAGGGCGTGACCGATCAGGACCGAATGCCACCACCCCCAGGACGGCGGCGCAGCCAGGACACCACTTGTGTCCCTCGGGAATGTGCGCGGGCTTACAGAGTCGTGACCGGGGCAGCGTGCCCGATTGGAAGCGGTGAATCTGGGCCATTGGAATCGGGTAAGAAGAAGGGACAGCCCCGAAGGGCCGCATGCGGGTGCCTGAGCAAGCTCAGGACTTCAAGGTAGGTGAGCGCCGGGAGGAAACAAGCCCAGCGCCCCCAGGTATTCCTAGGGACGCTGGGCGGGTCATCGGAGGGTCTTGAACCACTCTGGCTGTGCGTCAAAGTCCAGAGGCTTCTTGCCACTGGCTATGCGCTCTGCATTGAGTTCATCGCGGGCGGCCTGAATGCGGCTGCACTCGGCCTGCCGCTCTGCGGCTCGCGCCTCACGAATTGCAGCCTTACGGGCTCGAAGCCGCGCATCAGCTGCTGCCTGTGCTGGCGTTCGTGGCTTACGTCCTGGGAGCGTGTTCACTGCTGCGGCTTGCCACCGAAGAAGTTAACCCGCGTGTAACCCAATGGCAGCGCGTCGGCCACCACTTGCGGGGCGCTTGAGGGCACTTCGAAGACCTCAGCGCCATGGCGATTCGTGACGCCATTCGATGCAGCGTCAACGCGGCGCTCGACCTCGGCCTCCGAGAGACCGCTCTTGTATTTCGGTGCAGCGGGCGTGACCGTGAAGGACAAGGGCTGTGAGGCCCCGGCCCGCATGGCCTCAACGGCAGCACGACGACCTTCCGGCGTTGCCAAGGCTGCTCCAAAGCGGGCATCGAATGCTGCTTGTGCAGCGATGTGGCTAGCCTGCGCTTCCTTGAAGGCGTTGTAGTCGTTGGTCGTGGCCCCATTGGGCAGGGTATAGACGGTGTAGCTCATCCAAATCTTTCGGGGAGGGGAATCAATAGTTGCTGAAGCGGACACGGTGCTGCTCCGCCTTGGCTTTGTTGGCGAGGGCCAACGCGGCTGCGTGAATCTGCGTGGCGTCTGGGCGCCTCGGTGCCGCGCCCAACGTAGCGGATTCCGCATGGGCGAAGAAGCTGACCTTTGCGGCGACGGCGGTCTCCAGGTCGCGGAAGCGCCCGGTAGCCTCAGCGAGGACGACGGACCGCGCCAGTGCGTCCCGATGGCCGCTGAACTCGGGCGCATAGTCCGCGATGGCTTCGCGCACGGCGGTAAGCACTGCGTTGCGATCACCCGTCAGAGTGGCTTCGAGCGCGAGGCGCATGAGCGCAAAGGTGTTCGCGCGGTTGAGTTGATCGGACGGCAGATAGCCGCCCGGCGCGTCGCTGGCGGTGTGGATGGCTTGCGCCTTCGAGGGTTGGGGCTTGGTCATGTGGATTGGTGGGTTGGTGTGAATGAATGGGTAGACAGAAAGCTCGGAAGCCCCGCCTTCAGTTCCGCGACGATGTCGGCCAGCAGCGCGATGTGGTCCGTGATCGGCGCGATGCCTGAGAAGTCGAATGCGATGCGCTCCAATACGGCGCCATAGCCAAAGCCTCGGCGCTCATTGATGGTCGGCGGCGGCTGTTGAAGCCTCTGATCCCGATGCCGTAGGGCGAGAGCCGCGTGCAACTTAGCGGTCGCTGTTGCCCTTGTGATCGCATACGCGGCAAGGCCTGTAGCGACCTCATCCAGTGCCTCAATGAGTCGGGCTTGCCGCGCTGCGGCCTCGGCCCGAGTCTGCGTCAGGCCGTTCAGATCGGCTCGCCGTTGAACACGTTGCGCTTGATCTCGATGCCAGCGAGGCACTTGCCAATCTCGGGGATCACGCCTTCGGGCACTGCATGCTGCTGCCCAAGGTCCTCGGACAGGCGTTCGTTGTCGAGGCCGATTGCCGTGACGACTCCGGCGATGCGATGGATCGCGACGTGGGTGATCTTCCCGTGAGTCGGTGCGATGGCGTAGTTTTCGGCGCTGAGGCCGGGGTAGCTCTTGTTCATGGGTGGTTCAAGGGTTGAGCAGCGAAGTTGCCGGCTGCTCGTCGGTATTCGTCGGTCTCGCATGCGTATTCAGGCGGTCATGCGGGAGCCGTTTCTATCGAAAAAGGGGAGGGCGCCGAAGGAGCCCCGGGAGACTCAAAGAGTCCGCGCGTTGGTCATGCTCTGGACCAGGGCGGCAAGACGTACAGCCTTGTTTCGGCGGTATGCGCGTTTGATGCGTTCGCCAGTCACCTTGTTGTGACACGGACGGCAGGTATTGAAGAGCTTCCGCGAGTCATCGGCGCGTGCATAGAAATGCGCCTTGAGATCGCCGTGAGACCCGGTGTGCATGGCGCCGCAGACTCGGCAGGCTTTTGTGGTGATCAGCATATGACGGGTGTAGGTTGTGAACCGCCATCTAGGCGGGTCAGGTGTTGTCTGGCTCGCGCTGCCGCGCGTGGTGCGGCCCTGGGAGGCCTTGGGTTCGCAGGAGGGCGCGGGACTTGGGGTCATCATCCTCAAGTACCTTCATGACCGCAGGAGGAGCGCAGGGCTTACGGTCTCACTCTCCACCACCTTCATGGAAGCAGGGGTGAAGCGATAGGGTCTCACTCTCCGCTACCTTACTTTTGCCCCCGGCGATCCGGTAGGCTCTCACTCTGTGCTGGTTTGATTTGAGTCCATCGGACTCCCCGGTGGCGTCGAGTACGTGCGGCGACTTGCCGCTAGGGTCTTCAACCTGTATGGGCTTATTCGAAACGACCTCGGGGGCTGCTCAGTCGATTCGGTAGGGTCTCACCCTCCGTCACTTTCATGGAACCCGGCGCCGAAGCGTTAGCGTCTAAACCCTGTGGGTGTCTAATCGCGTGCATTGCATCCAGCACGTTGGCTGCCTCGCGTCCCGTGGCGTTCGGACTCAGGTGGGCTACTTCTCGGTCATCTTCACGTTGGCATGGCCGATCAGCTTGGATACCTTGAGCAGCGACATCCCAGCTGCCGAATCGGGCTGGGTCTCACTCTCCACCGCTTTAACGGTACGGGTCATCGACAGCGGTCGCGGTACCCACGAACCACGGAACGTCGTCGATCTCGATGGCACCAGAGGCGGCCCGGTACCATCGCCGCACACAAAACAGGAGGGCAAGTATCTTGTCTTTGAGAGACGACCTGATCGCGCAAGGCCTACTTAGACCGGGGGCAGCCACGTCTGCGCCGATAGGTCGGAAGGTGACCCTCGATAGCACCGGCCCGCGACTTGAGGCGGCAACTGATCTCGCTAGGTCCGATGAAGCGCCTGACTCGAGCAAAACCTCGCAGGACGGCGAATCGGTAATCAGCGACGACGACGAGCCTGAAGTCCAAGAGCGATACCCCATACCTGCCCCTACTGCAACGATTCCAGCAAACTCCCATTTCGCAAGCATTGAGCAACTTCGGACAACGCTCCTGACATTAGAGCCATCTGACTTTGTCTCCAGGTACGTTCTTGAGCCAGTCCCGTTCGTGTTCGACGGCAACATGCAGGCTTGGATTGCTTGGAAAACGAACTTGGCCAAACAGCTGGACGTTGATCCGAGGGAAATCGTGTTGACGGGAAGCGGTTCCGTTGGGTTTAGTCTCAATCCAAGAAAATTGCTTAAAGCCTTTGGGGCAGAATCAGATCTGGACGTCGGTGTAATTAGTAGGCACTACTTTGATATGGCTTGGTGGACGCTTCGCCGATACAACCCCTTGTTTGGCGGTGCCTCAAGGGCAAGAACAAAGGCCTTTAATCAGCACAGGGCAGGCTACATCTTTGATGGATCTATAGCCACCGACCAAGTGCTGTCGCTTCTGCCATTTGGTGTAGAGTGGCAGAGGGCGTTAGATTACATGGGGCGAATAGACCCAACGTCGGGCAGGGATGTGAAATTGAGGATTTACCGAGACTTCGAGTCTCTAAGAGGCTACCAGATGGGTAGCGTTAATTCTTTGCGTGCACTGCTGGCGCAGCCTGAACCCGATGAATCACCAGTCACTGAGGAGATAGAGAAATGAGCAAGTTGGAAAATTATTTGCATACCACCCATCGAACAGTCACATGGTTCGTTAAAGCGAGCGATCGGAGTGAATTGCAATTGGCGGCGCCATTTCAACGCAATCCGGTGTGGACAACGCAGCAGAAAGCTTATCTTATCGACACTATTTTGCAGGGCCTCCCAATCCCTGAACTATATATGGTTGACGAAGTAGATACAAATGGGGATGAGCGACATATTGTGGTCGATGGGCAGCAACGGATTCGCGCTTGTTTGGAATTTCTTCAAAACAGTTACAAACTGCAAGGCGATGAGATTGACGGTCAATGGAAAGGGCTGTCTTTTGAGAAGCTAAGTCCAGCTCAAAAGCAAGTAATTTATGGCTACAAATTTGTTGTTCGAATTCTGCCAGAAATGAATGATCCCGAACTCCGAAAGATTTTCGCTCGGTTAAACCGCAATGTAGTGGCGCTGAACGAACAAGAACTCCGGAACGCAACTTATTGGGGTGAGTTCATTAGATGCATCCAAAATATCGCTGATAGTGATGAGTTTTGGGCTGAGTTCGGTTTATTCACTGCAAATGATCATCGACGGATGATCGATCATGAGTACATCAGCGAATTGGCTGCTGCTTATCTTCATGGCCCTCAAAACAAGAAGGATAAGCTTGATGAGTACTATCAAATGTATGAAGAGTCCTTTGAGGCCAAAGATGAAATGACAAAGATCTTCAGAGCGACAACGGCGGAAATTCGCCAATTGATAGGCCATGGGGTGTCGAGGTGGAGAAAGAAATCCGATTTCTACTCCCTGTTCCTTGTGCTACTGGACTACGCCCCTGAGTTCCCCTGGCCTAGCGATGTCCGGAAAAAATATTCCCATGCGATTGCGTCGTTTGGGGAGCGTGTGTCGACTCTGCTTGCGCTGGAAGAAGAAGCTCAAGAAGTCGACGAAGATGTCCGGAAGTACGCTTCGGCCGTTTCCCGTGCCGCTTCGGATAAGCAAAGTCGAATACTGAGACATGCTGCTCTTAGACGCGCAATCGGGTTAGAAGAGCGCCCGATGCCTCGTTAGTCTTCCCCTAGATGGTTTGCACTTATTGCAACTCATGATCAGGAAGGGCTGCGCGGGCCGCTGAGAGAGGACAGGTGGCAAATTGGCTCAATGGCGTCATGCCCCGACGTCATCGCACGGTATTGGCTCAACCGAGATCCCCTGGAGTGGCACATGGCATAGGTCTATGGATACGCTGCGCCTGTGGGGGGCGCGACGTGCGAACACAACGAAAAGGAACCCGCTCGCGCCCAGTCAGGAACGGCGGGGCCGGGAACATACGGAGCAATTCGAGGGGCCGCGTAACGCGCTCAAGCTCCGCATGAACGGCAACCGTGCTTCGCGCGCTTCGTATGCTCTTAGTTCGGGTCGTACTCGATCTTCGTTCCGCCGAACACGGGACGAAACTCTTAATCGGCCATGGTCATGGCCTGTGAAATGTCCATTGGTCTGGCTATCGGTGAAATGGAAGGGTTATTAAGTCCCGGGGGAACCGGGGAAGGCTACGCGGGATAGGACGAACGGGAAGTGGAGGCGCCCCAGGGCCTCTTGGACGGTTGAAACGCCGACATGCGTGTAGACCCGGCGTCCGCTGCTGCCCGTTGCGGCGTGGCCTGTGAGGGTGTCAGCCGTTTCGATGCCGACATGCAGCGCGGCTAGTGCAGTGCGGATGGTGTGGCGGAATCTGTGATGACCGTTCAAGGTACCGGGAGCGGTTCCGACCTGGGCGCGGTAGTCGCGCATCCATTCGGAGAATAGGTCCCCAGGGGCGACCTTGCCCTCCCGGTGAAACGATGGGAACAGCTTGGTGTCCCCGGCGTCTCGGCGGGCCTGGGTGAACTCCAGGAACCCCAAGCGGATGCACTCGGCACTCACCGGAACCTTTCGAACGCTCTCGGCCGTCTTGACCGTTGATCCCTCAGCCTCGGCGTGGACGCTGAACAGGTCTATGCCGTTCTCGGTCATCACGTCAGCGACCTCAAGTTGGGCAATCTCGCTGATGCGAGCGCCCGACCACAGCGACAGCAATAGCCCGTAGTAGGCGTCCTTTGGGTCGACCTTCTGCACGGTGGGCCACTGGCCCTCGGTGAACAGCTTGGAGCCGAACAGCTTCTGTAGCTCCTCGTGCGTAAAGGCGTCGCGCGTCTTGCTGTCCTTGACCTCGAAGTCCGTCAGGTCGGGCCAGGGGTTCCTGTCTAAGAGGTCGGCCTTGACTGCGATACGCAACAGGGCGGCGATGCAACCCGCATAGTTCATCGCGGTCTTGCCACCGAACCCTCGGGCCTCCTTGTCCGTGAGGTACGACTGAAACGCAAAGCCATGGCCTTTCGTCATCGACCCCAGCGGCACGTTTTGCCCGCTGGCCTCCAGGAGTCCAAGGGCACGCTTGGTCCGCTCGATACTGTCGGGCTTCGGTCCGGCCTTCTTGATCCACAGGGGCTGCACGTCGGCCAGATGCTGAGGCTTGGCGGGCTTCGCCCTTGGGCTCGCAGCAGCGGGCAACGCGGTCGCATTGATTGACGCAGGAACGGCTGGCGTCTCCACGGGACTGCCGTCGCTCCGCTCAGACGCGCCAATCCATGCCGCCAAGAGCGCCCGCAGGATTGCCACCAGCGTCGGTCGGTTGGCGGGTAGCGACCAGTCGATTCGCACGCCTAGCGAATCACAAGTGGCCTCGGCGGTCCTGCGGGCGGCATCCAGTCGGCCCAAAGACGCAGCATTGCCAAGGTCGTTCACGCTCAGTAAGCGTCCGGCGAACCCGTCTTGACGACGGGCACGGAGGTCAGTGCGTGGTGGACGCTGTCTGCCAGCGATGTGGCAGCAAGTCATCGATCCGGCTTGCCGGGTGGGTCGGCAGTCGCTCGAGGACATCCTTCAGGTACGCATAGGGATCATGCCCGTTGATGCGTGCCGAGTGGACTAGGCTCATGACCGCCGCTGCGCGCTTGCCCGCTCGCAGGCTGCCGGCGAACAA
>NZ_JBFTPS010000003.1:0-245242 GCF_056398605.1 Variovorax sp. 01T432 | reverse complement strand
GCTCCGCACTTCCTCCCCACACTCGGTCGCCCTGATGCAGTTGCGCTTCGCTTCGTTCGCTGTGATCAACTTACGGGAGGACTTGCACCTCCGGGAGTGCGCCCATGCTGGGCGCACCATGAAAAAAGCCCCGCATCGCGGGGCTTCCTGTTTGCAGCAGCGGGCTGCCGCTCAGAGCTTCTGCGAAGCCATGAAGCTGTCGAAGCGGTTCTCCGCGAAGCGGAACCACAGCACCTGGTCGCGCTGGAAGGCGCGCATGTCTTCGTAGATCTTCTTCCACTCGGGGCTCTTGGCGTCGTTCTCGGCGAACACTTCCATCGAAGCCTTGAACGACGCTTCCAGCACGGCCTGCGAGAAGGGCAGCACCTTGGTCTTGGCGCCCACCAGTTGCTTGAGCGCGGTCGGGTTCAGCGCGTCGTACTTGGCCAGCATGTCCACGCTTGCCGCCGCCGATGCGGCATCGACGATGGCCTTGTTCTCGGCCGACAGCGAATCGAAGGCCTTCTGGTTGATGTAGAAGTCCACTTCCGGACCGCCTTCCCACCAGCCAGGGTAGTAGTAGAAGGGCGCCACCTTGTTGAAGCCGAGCTTCTGGTCGTCGTACGGGCCCACCCACTCGGCCGCGTCGATCGTGCCCTTCTCGAGCGACTGGTAGATCTCGCCGCCCGGGATGCTTTGCGGCACCGCGCCCAGCTTGATCATCACGTCGCCGATCAGACCGCCGCCCAGGCGCATCTTCAGGCCCTTGAAGTCGGCCGCCGACTTGATTTCCTTGCGGAACCAGCCGCCCATCTGGCAGCCCGTATTGCCGCCGGCGAAGCTCACGATGTTGTACTTGGCGTAGAACTCGTTCATGAGCTTGCGTCCGTTGCCGTGCTTCATCCATGCCGTCATCTGGCGTGCATTGAGGCCGAAGGGCACGGCCGAGCCCAGGGCGAAGGCCGGGTTCTTGCCATAGAAGTAATACGGCACCGTGTGCGCCATCTCGACGGAGCCGTTCTGCACGCCATCCACGACGCCGAAGGGCGGCATCAGTTCGCCACCGGCGTGCACGGAGATTTCGAACTTGCCGCCCGACATGGCCTTGACCGCGTTGGCGAAGACCTCGGCACCACCGTAGATGGTGTCCAGCGACTTCGGAAAGCTCGAGGCAAGACGCCAGCGCACCGCGGCCTGCGCATGGACTGCGGGCGCGATGCCGGCAGCGAGGACGCCGGCAATGCCTGCGTTTTTGATGAGGGAACGACGATCCATTAGATAAAGACTCCTTGGTGCGTGGAATGACACGATCGCGGCTCGTGGCCACGTCGACGACCTCGTGGGTGGGTCGCCCGGGATTGTAAAAAATGCTTACAAGGCCCCGGGGCGGGTTTTCCCTGCGGCTTCAGCACAACCGAATCGATGCGTGATCGATTGCTGGATGCCCGCTGCATCGAGGCCGATGCCGGCCAGCAACTTGACCGGGTCGCCGTGCTCGATGAAGCGGTCGGGCAGCCCGAGCTGGAGCACGGCCTTCTGGACCTTCGCGGCCTGCAGGGCCTCCAGCACCGCGCTGCCCGCGCCGCCCATGATCGCACCCTCCTCGATCGTCACGATCGCATCGTGCGTGGCCGCGACCCGCAGCAGGAGTTCGACGTCGAGCGGCTTGGCCCAGCGCATGTTGACGACCGTCGCATCGAGCGCTTCCCCGGCTGCGAGCGCGGGATAGAGCAAGGTGCCGAAGGCGAGGATGGCGATGCGCTTGCCTTCGCGGCGGATCTCGCCCTTGCCGAAGGGCAGCGCGTCAAGCCCGGGCTTGGGTGCGACGCCCGCGCCCGCGCCGCGGGGATAGCGGACCGCCACCGGGTGGTTCTGCTCGAAGGCGCTGCTCAGCAGTTGCCGGCATTCCGCCTCGTCGGCCGGGCATGCGACGCTCATGTTCGGAATGCAGCGCAGGAAGGCGATGTCGTAGGCACCCGCGTGCGTGGCGCCGTCGGCGCCCACCAGACCCGCGCGGTCGAGCGCGAACACCACCGGCAGGTTCTGGATCGCGACGTCGTGAATGACCTGGTCGTACGCGCGTTGCAGAAAGGTCGAGTAGATCGCCACCACCGGCTTCAGGCCCTCGCACGCCAGGCCGGCGGCGAAGGTGACCGAATGCTGCTCCGCGATGCCGACGTCGTAATAGCGATCGGGAAAGCGCTGCTCGAACTCGACCAGCCCCGAACCTTCGCGCATCGCCGGCGTGATGCCGACCAGGCGGCTGTCCTGCGCCGCCATGTCGCACAGCCAGCTGCCGAACACCTGCGTGAAGGTCTGCTTCGGCGCGGTCGCCGGCTTGACCAGGCCCACGGCCGGATCGAACTTGGAAGGCCCGTGGTAGGCCACCGGATCGGCCTCGGCCAGCTTGTAGCCCTGGCCCTTCTTCGTGACCACGTGCAGGAACTGCGGACCGCTCAGGTGCTTGAGGTTCTCCAGCGTGGGCACCAGCGAGTCGAGATCGTGGCCGTCGATCGGGCCGACGTAGTTGAAGCCGAACTGCTCGAACAGCGTGGCCGGCACCACCATGCCCTTGGCATGCTGCTCGAAGCGCTTGGCCAGCTCGAAGAGCGGCGGCGCGGCACGCAGCACGCTCTTGCCCACCTGCTTGGCCGCGGCGTAGAAATTGCCGCTCATGAGCTGCGCGAGGTAGCGGTTGAGCGCGCCGACCGGCGGACTGATCGACATGTCGTTGTCGTTCAGGATCACCAGCAGCTTGCAGTCGCAGACGCCCGCGTTGTTGAGCGCCTCGAAGGCCATGCCGGCCGTCAATGCGCCGTCGCCGATGATCGCGACCGCGTGCCGATCCTCGCCTTTCTGCTTGGCCGCCATGGCCATGCCGAGCGCGGCCGAGATGCTGGTGGAGGAATGCGCGGTGCCGAAGGTGTCGTATTCGCTTTCGGTGCGCTGCGGGAAGCCCGAGATGCCGCCGATCTGGCGCAGGGTCGGCATGCGCTCGCGCCGGCCGGTCAGGATCTTGTGCGGATAGGTCTGGTGACCCACATCCCACACCAGGCGGTCGTGCGGCGTGTTGAAGACGTGGTGCAGCGCGATCGTGAGTTCGACCGTCCCGAGGTTCGAACTCAGGTGGCCGCCGGTGCGCGACACGTTGTCGAGCACGCAGCTGCGCACCTCGTCGGCCAGTTGCTTGAGCTGGGCGCGGTCGAAGTGGCGCAGGGCGGAGGGATCGTGAATGGTGGGAAGCAGCGGAGCCATGGGCTGTGTTGTAGTTATCGGTCGCGGTCCACGACCATGTGGGCCAGCGCCCGCAGCGCGCCGGTATCGGCCAGCGTGCTGCGCTCCAGCGCGGCGAGCGACTGGGCCAGGAGTTCGCGGGCCCGGGTCCGCGCGCCATCGAGGCCGAGGAGGGAAACGTAGGTCGGCTTGTCGCTCGCGGCGTCCTTGCCGGCGGTCTTGCCGAGCGTCTGCGAATCGGCGATGACGTCGAGGATGTCGTCGACCACCTGGAAGGCGAGCCCCAGGGCCGCGCCGTAGTCACGCAGTGCCGCGAGGGCGGCGGGTGCCAGCGCGCCACCGCAGGCCGCCCCCATCTCGACGCTGCCCTGCAGCAAGGCGCCGGTCTTCATGCGGTGCATCTCGCGCAGTTGCGCCTCGTCGAGCGCGAGGCCGACGCTGGCGAGGTCGATCGCCTGGCCTCCCGCCATGCCCTGGCTGCCGGCCGCGCGCGCCAGCAGGCGGCACAGGCTGGCCTGGACGGCGGGCGCCACGTCGCCGCCGGCGGGCGTGAGCAATTCGAAGGCCAGTGCCTGCAATGCGTCGCCGGCCAGCAGCGCGTCGGCTTCGCCGAACTTGACATGCACGGTGGGCTTGCCGCGACGCAGCACGTCGTTGTCCATGCATGGCAGGTCGTCGTGGACCAGCGAATAGGCGTGGATCAGTTCGACCGAGCAGGCCGCGCGCAATGCGGCTTCCTCGGCGCCGCCCGCGGCCTCGCGGGCCGCGAAGACCAGCAGCGGACGCAGCCGCTTGCCGCCGTCGAGCACGGCGTAGCGCATCGCGTCGCCGAGCTGGACCGGCGCATCGACGCCGACCCATCGCGACAACGCGGCCTCCACGCGCGCGAGGTGCGGCTCGCTCCACGCGGCAAGCCGCGCGGCGTCCCAGCGCAAGGTGTCGGCGACCGTCATTCGGCCGCCCAGACCTTGAGGCTGCCCGCATCGAGCACCTTGATCTGGTCTTCGACGGCCGCGAGCCGCTCGCGGCAGAACGCGAGCAGCGCCGCGCCCCGCTGGTAGCTGCCGAGCAACTGGTCGAGCGGCAACTGGCCCGATTCGAGTTCGGTCACCAATTGTTCGAGTTCCTGAAGCCCGGCTTCGTAAGTGGCGGGCAGCGCGCCGGTGTCGGGCGCGGCCGGCGTGGAAGAGGTAGGCACCTTGGGCATTCGGCGATCGTGGATGAAACCGCCCATTTTAGGGCGGGGGCATAAAAGCACCCCGGCGGGTACAATCGCCCCTCTTCCAGGCCGGCCCCCACCGGCGAAGTTCCTCCGGCCGCCGCGCTTGTCCTGACGGCGCCTTCCTTTCTTTTTTCTTTCTCTCCCTGTGGGGAGCTTGGTCAGGTCACCCATGTCTGATTTAAGTCTTCAACTGCAGCAGGCTTCGAGCCAACTCCCGGTTTCCGCGTACTTCGACGAGGCGCTCTATGCCCGCGAGCTGCACACGCTCTTCGCCGCCGGCCCGCGCTACGTCGGCCACCGCCTGGCCGTCCCCGAGCCAGGCAACTACCACACGCTGCCCCAGGAGCAGCAGGGGCGCGCGCTGGTGCACACGCCCAAGGGCGTGGAACTGATCTCCAATGTGTGCCGCCACCGGCAGGCCCTGATCCTGCAGGGTCGCGGCGAGCTCGAATCGCAGGCCGGCGGCAACATCGTCTGCCCGCTGCACCGCTGGACCTACGCCGCCTCCGACCCGCGCACCACCGGCACGCTCATCGGCGCGCCGCACTTCGAGCAGGACCCCTGCCTCAACCTGCACAACTACCCGCTCACGGAGTGGAACGGCCTGCTGTTCGAGAAGAATGCCGGCGGCAAGGGCCGCGACATCGCGGCCGACCTCGCCAACCTCGGCGCCCGCGCGGACCTGGATTTCGAGGGCTATGCGCTCGACCGCGTCGAGCTGCACGAGTGCAACTACAACTGGAAGACCTTCATCGAGGTCTACCTCGAGGACTACCACGTCGGGCCCTTCCACCCCGGGCTGGGCAGCTTCGTCACCTGCGAAGACCTGCGCTGGGAGTTCAACCGGCATTTCTCGGTGCAGACGGTCGGCGTCGCCAACCGGCTCGGCCGCGCCGGCAGCCCGGTCTACCAGAAGTGGCAGGAGCAGTTGCTGAAGTATCGCGAAGGCAAGCCGCCCAAGTACGGCGCCATCTGGCTCACCTACTACCCTCACGTGATGATCGAGTGGTATCCGCACGTGCTCACGGTCTCGACGCTGCATCCGGTCGGCCCGCGCAAGACGCTCAACATGGTCGAGTTCTTCTACCCCGAGGAGATCGTCGCCTTCGAGCGCGAATTCGTCGAGGCGCAGCAGGCCGCCTACATGGAGACCTGCGTGGAGGACGACGAGATCGCCGAGCGCATGGACGCCGGCCGCCGCGCGCTGATGCTGCGCGGCGACGACGAGAGCGGCCCCTACCAGAGCCCCATGGAAGACGGCATGCAGCACTTCCACGAGTGGTACCGCCGCGAGATGCAGCGCTGAATGCAGGCGCTGTGGATGGTGCTGGGCGCACTGATCTTCGCCTCGATGGGCGTGTGCGTGAAGTTCGCCTCGGCCTGGTTCTCCAGCGCCGAACTGGTGCTCTACCGCGGCCTCATCGGCATCGCCTTCCTGTGGCTCTTCGCCAAGAGCCGCGGCGTGTCGCTGGCCACGCGCTACCCGGGCATGCATGCCTGGCGCAGCTCGATCGGCGTGCTGTCCCTGGGCGCCTGGTTCTACGCCATCGCGCACATGCCGCTGGCCACCGCGATGACGCTCAACTACATGAGCAGCGTGTGGATCGCGGCCTTCCTGATCGGCGGAACCTTGCTGGCCTGGGTGCCGATGCCCGGCCGCGACGGCAGCGTGCCGCGCCCGCCCGTGCAGGGGCCGCTGGTGCTGACCGTGCTGGCGGGCTTCGGCGGCGTGGTGCTGATGCTCAAGCCCACCGTCGGCGACAACCAGGGCTTCGCCGGCATGATGGGCCTGCTGTCCGGCCTGACGGCCGCCTTCGCCTACATGCAGGTCGTGGCGCTCTCGCGGATCGGCGAGCCGGAAGCGCGCACGGTGTTCTATTTCGCGCTCGGCTCGGCCGTCGCGGGCGGCGTGGCCACGCTGCTGGGCGAATCGACGCCATGGGCGGACTGGACCTGGGTCCACGCCCTGTGGCTGCTGCCCGTGGGCGTGCTGGCGGCGCTCGGCCAGCTTTGCATGACGCGCGCCTACGCCAGCGCCAGGACCGAAAGCGGTACGCTACTGGTCGCCAACCTGCAGTATTCGGGCATCGTCTTTGCCGCGGCGTACAGCGTGCTGCTCTTTGGCGACCGCATCGACGCCTCGGGCTGGGCCGGCATGGCGCTGATCGTCGCCAGCGGGATCGCCGCCACCGTGCTGCGTCAACGCTCCCTGCCGCGGGCGCCGGCCGAGGAACATTGAAGGAATCCGCATGTACACGACCCTGATCTCCGTCGAAGAGCTGAAGTCCCTGCAGGCCGCCGATGCGCCGCTGATGGTGTTCGACTGCACCTTCGAACTCATGAACCCCGAAGCCGGCCCGCAGCAGTATCGCGCCGCGCACATCCCCGGCGCGGTCTACGCCAATCTCGACACCGACCTCAGCGCCAGGCACGGCGCTCCCGGCGCGCGCGGCGAAGTCGTGGTGGCGCAGGACGACGACGGCCAGCCCGCCTCGGGCGGCCGCCACCCCTTGCCGAGCCGCGAGAAATTCGCGATCTGGCTGTCCAGCGTCGGCTTCACCAACGGGATGCAGGCGGTGGTCTACGACCGCAACGGCGCCAACTACTGCGGCCGGCTCTGGTGGATGCTGAAGTGGGCGGGCCATGAGGCCGTGGCCGTGCTCGATGGCGGATTGCAGGCCTGGCAAGCCGCGGGCGGCGAAGTTACCGGGCGCGAAGAGCCCGCGCATTTCCAGTCGAACTTCGTCACCGGCGCCCCCCTGGCGGCACTCGTCGACACGCGGACCGTGGCCTCGCGGCTCGATCAGCCCGGCCAGACCTTGATCGACGCGCGCGCCGGCGCGCGCTACCGCGGGGAGGTGGAACCCCTGGACCCGATCGCCGGTCACATTCCCGGGGCGCTGAACCGGCCTTTCACGGAGAACATCGGCCCCGACGGCAGGTTCAAGCCGGCCGCGCAACTGCGCGCCGAGTTCGAGACCCTGCTGGCCGGTCGCGATCCGGCCACCGTCGTCCACCATTGCGGCAGCGGCGTGAGCGCCCTGCCCAACCTGCTCGCCATGCAGATCGCGGGCCTCGGCCCGAGCGCGCTCTATGCCGGCAGCTGGAGCGAGTGGAGCAACACACCGGGGCTGCCGACCCGGCAAGGCGCACAGGCATGAATCTCAAGCGGGCTCTCCTCCTCGCGCTGTCGGCGACGCCGATGGCGGTGCCGTTCGCGGCCTCGGCGCAGGCGGCCCAGCACGCGCACGTTCACGGGCAGGTCAAGCTCGATGTCGCGATCGAAGGCCCGACGGTCGTCATCGAGATGCAGTCCCCGCTCGACAATTTCGTCGGCTTCGAGCGCGCGCCCAGGACCGACGACGAGAAGAAGCGGGCGCAAGATGCCATCGCACAACTGCGCGCGGCCGACCAGCTCTTCTCGATCGACCCCTCCGCCAATTGCAAGCTCGGCCCGGTAACCCTGCGCTCCGCCGCGCTGGGCCTGGGCAAGGCGGCGCCGGACGCCAGCGAAGGCCACGCGGACCTGGACGGGACCTTCGCCTTCAATTGCACGAACGCCGCGGCCACCAAGTTCATCGAGCTTGCGCTGTTCGCCGCCTTCAAGAACACGCGCCAGATCGAGGTACAGATCGCCGCGCCACAGGGCCAGTTCAAGCGCACGCTGAAGCGGCCCGCCACACGGCTGACCTGGGGCCAGTGATTCTTCCGTGACGCCGGTTCTTTCCGCCGAGTCGCTGCGCTTCGCGTGGCCCGGCGCCGCGGCGCCTTGCATCGACATCGAGCGGCTCGATGTGGCGGCCGGCGAAGCCGTGTTCCTCCATGGCCCGAGCGGCTGCGGCAAGAGCACGCTGCTGTCCCTGCTTGCCGGCGTGCTGGTGGCCGATTCGGGCCGCGTCACCCTGTTGGGCCACGACTGGGCGGCGCTCTCCGGCGCGGCGCGCGACCGCGGCCGCGTGGCGCATGTCGGCTACATCTTCCAGCAGTTCAATCTGCTGCCCTACCTCAGCGTGCTCGACAACGTGCTGCTGCCCTGCCGCTTCTCGGCCGCGCGCATGGAACGGGCGTCGCGCGAGGGCCCGGCGCGACTGCAAGCCGAACAACTCCTCGACCGCATGGGCCTGGATGCCGGCCTCTGGCGACGCCAGGCCATGCAGCTGTCGGTCGGCCAGCAGCAGCGCGTGGCGGCCGCGCGCGCGCTCATCGGCCAGCCCGAAGTCGTGATCGCCGACGAGCCGACCTCGGCGCTCGACGAGGACCGGCGCGAGGCCTTTCTCGACGTGCTGCTCGCGGCCTGCGAGGCCAGCCACAGCGCGCTGGTGTTCGTGAGCCATGACCGGCGCATCGCCGCGCGCTTCTCGCGGCAGGTGCTGCTGCCTCTGATCAATCGCGCGGCCGGGGTTGCGCCATGAAGGCGCTCTTCGGCATTGCGTGGCGCAGCGCCTGGAACCGGCGCTTCACGCTCACGCTCACCGTGCTGTCCATCGCGCTCTCGACCTTCCTGCTGCTGGGCGTCGAGCGCATCCGCACCGAATTGCGCGAGAACTTCTCGTCCTCCGTCTCGGGCACGGACCTGATCGTCGGCGCGCGCACCGGCTCGACGCAATTGCTGCTGTATGCCGTGTTCCGCATCGGTGCGGCCACCAACAACGTGAAGTGGAAGAGCGTGCAGGCGCTCGCGGCGAACCCGGCCGTCGCCTGGGTGGTGCCGCTCTCGCTCGGGGACTCGCATCGCGGCTTCGCGGTGCTGGCGACCACGCCCCAGTACTTCGAGCGCTTCCGCTACGGCGAGCGCCAGTCGCTGCGGATGCGCGAAGGCAGGCCCTTCGGCGATCTCTTCGACGCCGTGGTCGGCGCCGAAGTGGCCGACAGGCTGGGCTACCACGTCGGCCAGCGCATCACGCTGGCACATGGCAGCGGCGAACTCGATGTCGCCGAGCATGCGGACAAGCCCTTCACCGTGGTGGGCGTGCTCGCGCGCACGGGCACGCCGGTCGATCGCACGGTGCACATCGGACTGGCGGCGATGGAGGCGATCCACCTCGAATGGGTGGGCGGCGCGCCGATGCCGGGCGTGAAGATTCCGGCCGAGCAGGTGCGCAAGTTCGACCTCACGCCGAAGAACGTGACGGCGGCGCTGGTCGGCCTGAAGAACCGCTCGGCGGTGTTCGCTGTGCAGCGCTGGGTCTCCAGCTACGCCGACGAGCCGCTGATGGCCATCCTGCCGGGCGTCGCGCTCGACGAGCTGTGGAGCGTGGTCGGCATCGGCGAAAACGCACTGCTGCTGATGTCCGCGCTGGTCGCGGTGGTCAGCCTCGCCGGCCTCGTGTCGGTGGTGATGGCGAGCCTGAACGAACGCAGGCGCGAGTTGGCCGTGCTGCGCGCCGTCGGCGCCAGCCTGCGCCACCTGCTCGCGCTGCTGGCGCTGGAAGGGGCGCTGGTCACGCTGCTGGGCGTGCTCGTCGGCATTGTCTTCGCGGTCCTCGGGATCGCCCTGCTTTCGCCATGGCTCCAATCGCAGTTTGGGCTGGCGCTGCGGCTGTCGGAACCTACACTCGACGAATGGGCGCTGATCGCGAGCTTGCTCGCGGCCGGCTGGCTGGCGAGCCTGCTGCCCGGCGTACGCGCTTATCGGCTCTCGCTCGCAGATGGTCTATCACCCCGACTATGACAATATGGCTCACACATTGGCTTACTCGCTTCGCGTAGACACCCACCCCCTCGCAGGGGGCAACGCCATCGGCCCGGCGAAGCCGCGGCGTTTCCGGAGTCTCTGGCGTGGGATGGTGGTCGCTGTGCTGGCGGGGAACGCGTTCGCTGCGGAGCCGGCGCCACAGGCGACGTCGCCGGGCAGCCCGCTGGGGGGCAAGGTGGCGGAAGCGAAGGCCGTCCCCGGCCAGCCCCGGCTGATCTCATGGGAAGACCTGGTGCCCAAGGACTGGAACCCGTCGAAGGCGTTCAAGGACGTCGACCTGAGCACGCTCGAGGACGGCGATCCGCGCGCGAACGAGCTGCTGATGAAGATGCAGCAGGCCTCGGACAACGCACCGACCAATCCGGCAATGAACGGCGTCGAGGTACGCATTCCCGGCTTCATCGTGCCGCTCGAGGAGAACAAGGGCGAGATCACCGAGTTCCTGCTGGTGCCCTACTTCGGGGCCTGCATCCACACGCCACCACCGCCGGCCAACCAGATCCTGCACGTGCGCCCGCAGAAGGGCGCGAAGTTCCGCGCCATGGACACGGTGTGGGTCACCGGCAAGCTGGAGACGCTGCGCAACGACTCGATGATGGGCGTGAGCGGCTATCACGTCACGGCCCAGAGCGTGACCAAGTACACCGGCGGCGCCAGGTAACGCGAGGCAGCGCCCGCGGACCCGCCCGAAAGTAGTAGCGGGCGCGGCGCCGGCGCTCACGGCACCCGCCATACGGTGGATGCGCGGGCGCGCGGCAAGACCTACAGTGGATTTTTCCGCCCCCCCAAGGGCGGAGGTCGCAACCTGCAGGAGGTCGCCATGCGGATGCTGCCGATGCTCTTGATCATGGCGCTGTCGAGCGGCGCCTGGCCGCAGAACCAGCGCATGAACACCATGCGGGAGCAGCCGAGCCACGAGCGGGCCGCACTGGAGCGCGAAAGGCCGACGCCACCCCGCGTGGAGCAAGGCGGCCCGCCCACGGACCGCCCGGCAGCGGGAGCGATGCAGCGCCCGGCCCTGGGCATCTTCAAAGGACGCCAGGTACCCGCCGCGAAGCTGCCGACGCCACCCGTGGCGGCGTCCGCGGGCGCGGTGGTGCGCAACCCCGTCGCGGGCGCGGCGCTGGGCGCCGCCGCGGGCGCCTCCCTCGCCATGACAGAGGCCGGCCGGCACAACATGACCATCGAAGCCGATCGCAGCAGCCAGGCGCGAGCCCAGGCGTCCCAATTGCCTGACAGCGTCTACCGCCGCCGCAACGATGCCAGCCTGCATCGCGAACTCCTGACACGCGTCGACGACACGGCCCGGCTGGTTGCGCAGCGCGCCAATGCGCTGCCGCCACGGGACCTGGCGCTGTCGCGCTACTACATCAGCAGCGCCAACGCCGAGGCACGGCGCGTGAACCAGCTGGCAAGCCAGCGCAGCATCGGCAGCGAGGACCTCGAGCGCCTGCGCAGCACGGTGGAGCCGGTGAGGGCCATGCAGGCGCGGCTGGCTCGTGGCGAGACGCCGTTCGAGCGGCGCCAGGTGACGGTCACCGTGCGCAATGCCGACGGGGGCCAACCCGCCCCGCCGCTGCGCGTGTACGTGCTGCCGGCCGGGCTGATCGACAACCCGGACGAGCCCGCCCTGATCCGTGAACTGCTCGGCGAACTCAGCTTCGAGCGCCTGACCTCGCCTTCGACGGGCACCGTGCCCGGCGGCGAGATGCGCCTGTGGGTCGGACCGGACTTCCAGTACGACGCGATGGCAAAGATGGTGGTCGAGCGCCGCCTGACGCGCTACACGCCGGTGCACGGCCATCTCAGCACCGAACCCGATCCGAATCTGCTGTTCGTGGCGCCCGGCGGGGTCACGTTTCCAGGGCCGTAGCGGCGCCGCTTCATGGCCGCCGCTTCACAGCCCTTCGCGAGCCTCGCCGGCATCATCGCGTCCGCCGCCAGCGCGGTCGGCGCCACGCTCCTGCTCTTCAACTCCTTCCTGAAGGAACTGGTCCCGCCGATCGATGGCGCGCAAGAGGCGATCGGCATGGTCTCCTTCGCCACCACGATCGTCCTGCTCGCGCTGAGCCTGCTGATCCGCAAGCGGATCACCGCGCTGCGGCAGCAGCGGCTCGCGATCCTGAGCCTGGTGATGCTCGCCCTCGCCTTCGGAACCTTCCTCGTCTATCGCGACGTGGTGCGCACCTATGTGTTCCAGTATCCGCCCGATGCCCCGTCCGACGAGCGCCGCAGCTACATCCGCGGCGAGCTGCATGCCCAGGGGCAGGAGCGCGCCCGGGGCAAGAGCATCGCCGAAGCGGTGAAGCGCTATGGCGACCCGGCCTTCGTGGCCGAGCACGAGCTGCTCTGGACCGAGGCCTCGCAGCAGGCCGTGGAGCGCCGTCTGGAGAACTGGTACCTGGCGCTCTCCATGCTGCTCACCGTGGCGCTCTTCGTGGTGGCGATCACGGTTTGGCGGGCGTCCTCGTCACGCTCGCGCGAGGCCGCCAAGTAGCACAGGCGATCCACGCCGCCGTCGTGCCCGTCCTACGCGCAACCGATGCCAGCCCCGACAAGCGCCGCGCGGCGCGATTCCTACCGTCGCTCCTGACGCAGCGCGCGAAGGCGCCTGCCGCCGCAACCCATCCCACGATCTCACTCCTTGAAGGAATCAAGACCATGAGCAAAGCCCCTCCCAAGAAGAACGATGCCGTCGACCTGCTGGACGCGGACCACATCGCGGTGAAGAAGCTGTTCCAGGAATTCAACAAGCTGGCCGAATCCAAGGCGCCGGCGGACCAGCGCAAGATGCTGGCCGACCAGATCTGCCGCGAGCTGACCGTTCACGCCCGGATCGAGGAAGAGATCTTCTATCCCGCCGCGCGCGCCGCCATTCACGATGACCCGCTGCTCGACGAAGCGACCGTGGAGCACGGGACGGCGAAGGACCTGATCGCGCAGCTCGAATCGATGGGCGCCGACGAGCCGCTCTTCGATGCCAAGGTCATCGTGCTCGGCGAGTACATCGACCACCACGTGAAGGAAGAGCGCGAGCAGATGTTCGAGAAGGCGCGCAAGTCGAGCATGGACCTGGTGGAGATCAAGGCGCAACTGGCGGCTCGCAAGGAAGAACTCGTGGCGCAACAAGAGGCGACGGCCTGAGGGGCCCGTCGAACGACCCGATCGCGGGTTTCAACCGAGACGCTGGATCCCGCCCGCCTGCCACCATGGCGCGGTTTCCATCGCGAAACCGCGCCTCTTTCTCTGTCTTCAATGTCTCAGGAGAACGCCATGTCCGATCACGTCTACAAGCTCCTTGAACTCACCGGCTCCTCGCCCACGAGCAGCGACGATGCCGTGAGACGGGCGATCGCGAAAGCGAGCGAATCGGTCCGCAACATCCAATGGTTCCAGGTGACCGAAACGCGCGGCCATGTGGCCGACGGCAAGGTGGCGCACTGGCAGGTGACGCTGAAGGTGGGCTTCACCCTCGAGGGCTGATCCCATCGAATCGAACAGCCCGGCTTCGGCCTAGTCCGGGGCCTGCATGACGCGGTCGAACTCCTCGTCGTTCGGCACGTTGTCGGCGTCGAGATCGCTGGCGTCGGTGAGGTCGATGCCGGTTTCCTCGGAGAGTTCGTCCGTGGCCTCGGGCTCGTCCTCCTCGGTGGCCGCATCCGCGTCGTCTTCAGACAGCGCTTCGTCCGGCTCGTCGTCCGCGGGTTCTTCCACAGGCTCTCTGGAACGCGGGGGTGGAACGGCGCTGGTCATGATCTGGCTCCTTGCGATGGATCGCTCTGTGATTCGCTACATGCACTCCGGAGTGCGCGCCTCGAGCGCAGGATGCGCCTCAGCCGTGCGACACCAAGCGTGTCAGAAAGCGCGCCTCGTGTCCATCAATGATCGATCAATGCTTGTGGTCGGCGCTTTCCTGGGCGTGATCGGGCCCGGCGTCGCCGTGCGCGTGCTCGCCGTGCGCCAGCCGGCTCACCACCGTGACGAGCACGATGCCCCCCACCAGCCAGACGATCTGCAGGGCGGTCTGCCGCGCGGGCAGGCGCTTCTGTAGCTGCGGGATCAGGTCCGCCAGCGCAACGTACACGAAGCTGCTGGCGGCCAGCACCAGGAAATAGGGCAGCCAGCCATGGAGCTGGTCGACCAGCCACCAGCCGGCCACCCCGCCGAGCGCGGTCATGGTGCCGGCCAGCGAGACCTTGACCAGCGCGGCGCGCTGGTTGCTCGAACTCTGGCGCAGCACGACCAGATCGCCGATGTGGTGCGGCACCTCGTGCGCGAGCACCGCGATCGCCGCCACCAGGCCCAGGCGCAGGTCGGCAACGAAGGCGGAGGCGATCAGGATGCCGTCGCCGAAGCAGTGAACGCTGTCGCCCGTGAGCACGGCCCAGCCGCCGCTCTTGCGGCCGTGCGCGTGGGCATGTCCATGGTCGTGTCCGTGATCATGTCCCGCATGATCGCCGCCATCATCGGCCTCGCCGTGATGGTGCTCGTGGCCGTGATGCCACAGCTCCGCCTTGTCGAGCAGGAAGAAGAAGACCAGTCCGAACAGCAGCACGCCGAAGAGCAGGCCCGGTTCGATGCGGCTTTCGAAGGCTTCCGGCAGCAGGTGCATGAAGGCAGTTGCCAGCAGGGCCCCGGCCGCGAGGCTCAGAAGGTGCTGCGGATTCACCCCACCGTGGTTGCCGCGCACGCCCACGCGCAACAGCAGCGCGGCGATCCACACGCTTCCGATGCCGGCGACCAGCGTCGCGGCGATGATGGCAAACAGGTTCATGGCAGCTTGCGAATGTGAGCAGATAGTGGACAAAAAGCAAAAGCCGTCCAGGGGACGGCTTTCGATGGAAAGCGGCTCGCGGCTGCGGCTAAGCGACGCCGTTGGCCTTGAACCAGGCCAGCGCGCGATCCCACCCGTCCTCGGCTGCCTGCCTGACATAGCTGGGCCGGTAGTCGGCATGGAACGCATGGCCCGCTTCGGGGTACACGACGAACCGTGAGGCCTTGGCTTGCGGGGTGCCGGTCGCCAAGACCGATTTCATCTTATCAAGCGTGTCAAGGGGGATGCCCTGGTCCTTGCCACCGTAGAGGCCCAGCACGGGCGCCTGAAGGCCGGCGGCCACATCGACGGGATTCCGGGGCGCCAGCTCACTGGGATGGCCGACCAGGCGCCCATACCAGGCGACGCCCGCCTTCACCTTGCCCGTGGCCGCGTAGAGCCAGACGAAGCGCCCGCCCCAGCAGAAGCCGGTGACGCCGGCCTTGCCCGGATCGCCGCCATGGGCGCCCGCGAACTTCAGGGCGCCGTCGAGGTCGGCGAGCACCTGGGCATCCGGCACCTTGCTGACGATGTCCGCCATCAGTTTCGGAATGTCGGTGTAGCTCTTCGCATCGCCCTGCCGCGCATAAAGGTCGGGCGCGATCGCCAGGTAGCCCAATTGGGCGAAGCGGCGGCAGATGTCGGCGATGTATTCGTGCACGCCGAAGATCTCCTGGATCACCAGCACCACCGGCAGGCCGCTCCCGCCGGCCGGCGAGGCGGCATAGGCGGGTACGTCGAAGCCGTCGACCTTGTACTTCACGAAGCCGGCGTTGAGGCCTTCGGCGGACGTGTGGATGGCGGTCTGCGCCATGACCGGCAAGGTCGCGGCGGCATAGCCGATGCCGATGGCGGCCTTGAGCGCGCCGCGGCGGGTGGCGCCCCGCGCCGTGGCATCCCCTGGACGCAGCGAGTCGAAATCGGCCTGCAGCCCGGAGGAGGTCTCGTGTCGAGGCATGGGGCTGACTCCTGAATGATTCGGGGAACAAGGATGACCGGCGCGCGAAGCGCTGGCCGCAATGTAGGCGATCAGGCGAGAGCGTGCGCGGCGGGCACCGATACCCCGCCATAGGCGCGGGTCGCCAGCGCGGATGCGAGCACCTCGGCCGGATCGACCAGCGAGACGCCCGCGACCGCCGGCGAAGCGCGCAGGCCGAGCGGGATCTCGGTGCAGCCCATGACGAGGGTGACCGGCCCGTGGCGATGCACGAGGCGCGCCGCGACCTCGCCGAAGCAGTCCTGCGCGAGGCGCATGTCGCCCGCCTTGACGCCGTCGTAGATGCCGCGCATCAGCATCCGGCGCTCCTCGGCAAGCGGGAGGTGGCACGACACGCGCGCGTCGGCGAGGGCCTGCTCGTAGAGGCCGACACGGTAAGTGCCTGCCGTGGCCATCAGCGCCGCGTCGCGCACGCCCCGCGCCGACAGGTGCGATGCGACTTCGCGTGCCACGTGCAGCAGTTCGAGCCGTGGAAAGCGCGCCTGCAGCGCGGGGTGCCACGCGTGCGCGGTGTTGCACGCGATGGCGACCGCCCGGCAGCCGAGCGCCGACAGCTTGCCCAGCGCGTTCAGCATCGGCTCCAGCGGCTGCGCGGCGCCGGGGGCATCGGATTCGAGCGCGCGGGTGCGGTCGGGCACGGGAACCTGTGCAAGCCAATGCTCCGGATAGCCCTGGTCATGCACCGCCTCGCCGCGCGCGCGCATGCGCCGGGCGCAAGCTTCGACGAAGAGCCGGATGAAGTCGGCTCCCGCGGCGGGCCCCATGCCCCCGAGGATGCCGACGGGCTGCGGCGATGCGAAGGCGTTCATGCGGACCGAGTTTAGGAACGTTCGCGCGCGCGTCACAATTCCTTTTGCACCAGCGGCCATGACCAAAAGTTATGGGGCATTGCCATGCCGGGCATGTGCCTTGGCTATGGCCCGTGAGGGTATTGGCATGGCCCGCCGTTGCAAGGCCGCCCTAGAGTGACGCCATGCCAACCAACAACAGGGGATGCGTCATGCATGTGTGTGTGCTGGGTGCCGGCGTCGTGGGTCTGGCCACAGCCTGGCAGCTCAACCGAGAGGGCTTCGAAGTCAGCGTGATCGACCGCGCGATGCCCGGCGCGGGCGCCAGCGGCGGCAATGGCGCGCAGTTGAGCTACTCGTACGTCCAGCCGCTGGCGGACCCGGCGATCTGGCGGCAGCTGCCCAAGCTGCTGCTCTCGCCCTCCTCCCCGCTCAAGCTGCGACCGCGGCTCGATCCGCTGCAATGGCGCTGGGGCATGGCCTTCCTGGCGGCCTGCAAGGCAGCCACCTCGCACGAGACCACAGCGCGGCTGCTGGCGCTGGCCGCGCTCAGCCGCGAGGCCTTCGACGAGATGCGCGCCGATGTCGCGCCGGACTGCGATTTCTCCGCGACCGGCAAGCTGGTGCTCTACGACAGCGCGAGCGCTCTCGATGGCGCTCGCAGGCAGCTCGAGTTGCAGCGGACGATGGGCAGCGAGCAGCGCCTGGTGACGCCCGAGGAGTGCACGGCCATCGAGCCCGCGCTGGCGAGCTATCGAGGGCGGATCGCGGGCGCCATCCACACGCCGAGCGAATGCGCCGCCGACTGCCTCAAGGTCTGCACCGAACTCGAACGGGTGTTGCGCGCGCGCGGTGTGCGCTTCATGCTCGGCACCGATGTGCGCGGCTTCGACGCGCGAGAAGGCCGTGTCGCCGCGGCGCGGACGGAGGCCGGCGATGTCGAGGCCGATGCCTTCGTCCTGGCGCTCGGCGCGGCCTCGCACCGCCTCGGGCGCCAGCTCGGCGCCGACCTGCCGGTCTATCCGCTCAAGGGCTACAGCATCACGGTCGACGTGGACGCGGCACCGGGCGCGGCGCCGACGGTGAGCGTGACCGACAGCGCCCGCAAGGTGGTGTTCGCCCGCATCGGATCGCGCCTGCGCATCGCGGGCATGGCAGAACTCGTGGGGCACGATGCGAGCATTCCGGCCACGCGCATCGAGGCACTGGTCGAGGCGACGCGCAACGTGTTCCCCGGCGCCAGTCGCCTCGAAGCGCTGCACCCCTGGACCGGCATGCGGCCGGCGACGCCGACCGGCGGCGTATGTTTACCTTGTAAATTCGGGTTCGTTTACTACCATGTAACGCATGTACATCGAGACCGTCCCCAACCGCCACTCCCCACCCGCCGTCCTGCTGCGCGAGGGCTATCGCGAAGGCGGCAAGATCGTCAAGCGCACCCTGGCCAACCTGTCGCACTGGGACGCGCAATTGGTGGAGCACTTTCGTCTCCTGCTCAAGGGCGGCGTGGCCGTGGAGTCGCTCGACGCGGTCATGACCATCGAGCGCAGCTTGCCCCACGGCCATGTGGCCGCCGTGCTCGGTGCAGCGCGCGCCTGCGGGGCCGAGAAGTGGTTTGCCAGCGCGCCCGAGGAGTTGCGATCGGTGCTGCTGGCCATGCTGTGCGCGCGCGTGCTGGGGCCCGCTTCCAAGCTGGCCACCCATCGCATGCTGCATGACGACACCGCCACCAACTCGCTGGGGCGCGTGCTGGGGGTGGGCCAATGCCAGGCCGACGATCTGTACCGCGCCCTGGACTGGCTGCATGAGGCACAGCCCACCCTGGAGCGCGCCTTGGCGCGCAAGCACCTGGTGGGCAGCACGCTGGTGCTTTACGACCTCACCTCGACCTGGCTGACGGGGCACTGCTGCGAGCTGGCCGCCCGGGGCCATTCGCGCGACGGCAAGCGTGACGACCCGCAGATCGTCTTCGGGCTCGTGTGCACGGCCACCGGAGTGCCCATCGCGGTGGAGGTGTTCGCGGGCAATACGGCCGACCCGAGCACCGTGGCCCCCCAGGTGAGCAAGCTCAAGGAACGATTCGGCATCGAGCGCATGGCCTGGGTGGGTGACCGCGGCATGCTGACYTCCGCGCGCATCGAGCAGGTGCTGCGTCCTCAGGCGCAGGACTGGATCACCAGCCTGCGCGCACCCCACATCGCGCAGCTGGCTGCCGAGCACGGCCCCTTCCAGCCGTCGTTGTTCGACGAGCGCAACCTCATCGAACTCACCAGCGGGCAGTTCCCCGGTGAGCGCCTCGTCGTGTGCCGCAATCCGCTGCTGGCCACCGAGCGGGCACGCAAGCGCGGCGAGTTGCTCGCGGCCACCGAGCTGGACCTGGCCAAGATCGCTGCGGCCACCCAGCGCGCGCGCCGTGCGCTGCGCGGCCAGCAGGTCATCGCCTTGCGCGTGGGCCGTGTCATCAATCGCTTTCACATGGCCAAGCACTTCGAGCTGAGCATCACCGACACCACGCTAAGTTGGACGCGCAAGACCGACGCGATCGCCGCCGAGGCGGCGCTGGACGGCCTGTACGTGATCCGCACGAGTCTGGGCGCAGACCAGCTCGACGCCGCGGCCACCGTGGCCGCCTACAAGAGCCTGGCCCATGTCGAGCGGGCCTTCCGCTGCATGAAGACGATCGACCTGCATGTGCGCCCGGTCTTCCACTACAACGCCGAGCGCGTGCGCGCCCACGTCTTGCTGTGCATGCTGGCCTACTACGTCGAGTGGCACATGCGCGAGTGCTTGAAGCCCATCGTCATCACCACCCGCCCCACGCCCATCCAGGCCAAAGCCTTCAAGCTGCTCGGCGTGAACCCCGTCTGTTCCCAGTAGCGCACCCGCACATTTCAAGAATGTCTCGACGAATCAAGGGCTTGTGTGCAGCACTCTTCAAAGCTCGGCCTAATCCATCTCCTCGATCGCCTCCCGCATGAAGCGCGTGATGCTGCGCACGGCCACGGAGTCCGGCTTGCCGGCGAAGCGAAGCGCGCGGATCGGCACGGGAATGTGCGGCTCCAGCGTCAGCACGTCCACCTTGCCCGGATCGGCCGAGCTCGCCGTGCAGGCATCGACCAGCGCGACGCCCAGCCCGTGGTGCGCCATCGCCAGCGCCGCGTGGTAGGTCTGCACCGTGACCACGGCTTGCTGGAAGCCCACGCCGGCCTGCCGGCAGGCCTGGCTCAGGCTGGTGCCGACAGGGTCGCGGCTGTCGAGCCCGACCACCGGTACGCTGACGAGGTCATGCAGCGCCACGGAACCGTTGCGCAGCAGCGCGCGCGGCAGCATGCCCTTGGGCGCGACGCACACCATGCGGCTGTCCGCCAGCGCCTCCTGCGTGAGGGACGGATGCACCGCCGGACTGAAGGCAAAGCCGACGTCGGCCTCCTGCAGCAGCAGCGCCGACATGATCTGCGGCGAATGCAGAGACTCCACCGTGACGGCCACCGCCGGATGCGTCTGGCGGAACTTCTTGAGCGCGCGCGGCAGCACTTCATAGCTGAGCGCGAGCACGGTGAGAATGCGCAGCTCGCCGGCATCGCTGGCCGTGCGCAGGTTGGCCGCGAGGCGCTGCACCTCGTCGAGCTGCGCGAACAGCCGCTCGATGTGCGGATACAGCGCCAGCGCCTCGGTGGTCGGCGCGAGCCGGCCCTTGGCGCGCTGGAACAGCGGAAAGCCGAGCTGGATCTCGGCGTGCTGCAGGGTCCGGCTGACCGCGGGCTGCGTGATGTTGATGAGGCGCGCCGCCGCGCTCACGCTGCCGGTGAGCATGATGGCGTTGAAGACCTCGATGTGACGCAGGCGCATCGCGGGTGCCGAATGATGAATGCGGCTACTGGCTGGCCGCCTTGCCGACCTTGCCCCGGGCGATGTCCATGATCAGCTGGGTCGACAAATAAAGCCGCGGCTCGATCGAATCGAGCAGCACGTACTCGGCATCGGCCGAATGCGCGCCGAAACCCTGCAGCCCGAAGCGCTCGACCACCGCCGCGCGGGTCTTCAGGGCGGCGAAGGCGGCGTCGGTGCCGCCGCCGGCGGCCTTGTCGTCGGCGCCCAGTTCCCGCCCCAGGTCCTTGTAGATCGCCTGCGCGTGCCGGGCCAGCACCAGCGATGCCTCATTGGCTTCCAGCGGCGGACGACGGCGCTCGAACTTCATCTCGACCTTGGCCTGCGGCACGAGCTGCGTCTTCACGCGCTCCTGCACCTGCTTCTCGATGCGGTCGTAGTCGCTCACCTTCAGCACGCGGATGTCGGCGCCGGCGGTGGCTGAGGCCGGGATCACGTTGCGGTTGGTGCCCGCGCGTGCGATGGTCCAGTTCATCTTGAGGCCGGTCGCGGGGTCCGACAGGTCACGCATCTGCAAGACCTGGTACGAGAGCTCGTAGAGCGCGTTCACGCCCAGTTCCGGCGACGAGCCGGCATGCGAGGCCTTGCCCGTGACGTTGAGCGTGACGGACGCGATGCCGGCCGTGGCGAGCGAGAGCTTGTCGCCCCGGATGGGGGCGCCTTCGTAAGACATCACCACGTCGTGCTCGCCGCCCAGGCGCGTGATGAGGTTGCGCGCGCCAGGCGAGCTGATCTCCTCGTCGCCATTGATCAGCACGGTGAGGGTGCCGTATTCCTTGAAGTCCAGCGCCTTGAGCATTGCCACGGTGTGCGCGATGACCGCGATGCCCTGCTTGTCGTCCGCGATGCCCAGGCCGTAGGCCTTGTCGCCTTCGATCCGGAAGGGCTGCCGGTTCAGCATGCCGATCTGGTAGACCGTGTCCATGTGCGCGATCATCATGATCTTCGCGGTGCCCGTGCCCTTGAAGGTGGCGCGCACGATCTTGCCGATCTTCTCCGGCGTGTCCTCCATGCGGTAGGCATCGGCGGAGGGATCGATCAGCTCGACCTGCCCGCCCAGCGCCCTGAACTTCTCGGCCACCAGGTTGGCGATCTTGTCGAGGCCGTCGAGGTCGCGGCTGCCCGACTCGACCGAGACCAGCTGGCTCAGCGTCTCGAGCAGCGCGGGTTTCTCCTTCGCGGCGAGCGAAGCGATGCGCGGATCGGGCGCGGCAAGGGCGCCCGCGCAGGCGGTGGCGAGCACGGCGACCAGGAAGGCCGCGCGGGTCAAAGCGTTCGCAGTAGTCAATTCAGCTCCAGTCGTTCCAAGTCTCGGTTCCAGAAACACCGCGGAGCCGGCTCAGCCGGTCCGCCGGTGTTGCCCCCGGCGAGGGGGAAGGCGAAGCGACACGAAGTGCGCGCGGCCTGGGGGAGAGTTCATCAATGTGCCTTGTCCCAATTGGGACCGAAGCCGATCTCGGCGAGCAGCGGCACCTTCAGATCGGCCACGCCGGCCATCAGCCGCGGGATCTCGGTGCGAACCCACTCGACCTCGTCCTCGGGCACCTCGAACACCAGTTCGTCGTGCACCTGCATGATCATCTTCGTGCGCCGCTTCTCGGCGTCGAGCACATCCTGCACCTTCACCATGCTCAGCTTGATCAGGTCGGCCGCCGTGCCCTGCATCGGCGCGTTGATGGCCGCGCGCTCGGCGCCGCCGCGGCGCGGGCCGTTGGGCGAATTGATCTCGGGCAGGTAGAGACGCCGGCCGAACACGGTCTCGACGTAGCCCTGCCGCTTGGCCAGCGCCTTGGTCTCGTCCATGTAGATCTTCACGCCGGGATAGCGGGCGAAATAGCGATCGATGTAGGAGGCCGCGGCCTTGGTCTCGATGCCGAGGTTGCGCGCCAGGCCGAAGCTGCTCATGCCGTAGATCAGCCCGAAGTTGATCACCTTCGCATAACGGCGCTGCTCGCTCGACACCTGCTCCACCGCCACGCCGAAGACCTCCGCCGCCGTCGCCCGGTGCACGTCGATGCCTTCCTTGAAAGCGCGCAGCAGCGACTCGTCGCCGCTGATGTGGGCCATGATGCGCAGCTCGATCTGCGAATAGTCCGAGCTGGCGATCACGCTGCCCGAGGGCGCCACGAAGGCCTCGCGCACGCGCCGGCCCTCCGCCGTGCGGATGGGGATGTTCTGCAGGTTCGGGTCGTTGCTCGACAGGCGCCCCGTCACCGCGACCGCCTGCGCATAGTGCGTGTGCACGCGCCCGCTGCGCGGATTGGCCAGCTGGCCGAGCTTGTCGGTGTAGGTGCCCTTGAGCTTGGAGAGGCCGCGGTGCTCGAGGATCTTGGCCGGCAGCGGATAGTCTTCGGCCAGCTTCTCCAGCACTTCCTCGTCGGTGCTCGGCGCGCCGCTCGGCGTCTTCTTGACGACCGGCAGGCCGAGCTTGGTGAAGAAGATCTCGGCGATCTGCTTGGGTGAACCGAGGTTGAAGGGCTGGCCGGCGATGTCATAGGCCTCCTGCTCCAGCTCCATGATCCGCTTGCCGAGCTCGTGGCTTTGCGCGGCCAGCGTGGGCGCGTCGATCAGCACGCCGTTGCGCTCGATGCGATAGAGCGTCTCGCTCGAAGCCATCTCGAGCTCGTAGACGAAGCGCAGCTTGTCGTCGGCTTCCAGCCGGGGCCAGAGCGCCAGGTGGACGTCGAGCGTCTGGTCGGAGTCCTCGCACGAATATTCGGCGGCCTTGTCGATGGAGACCTGGCTGAAGGAGATCTGGTGCGCGCCCTTGCCGCACAGGTCTTCGTAGTCGATGCCGCTGCGGCCCAGATGCCGCTCTGCCAGGCTGGCGAGCCCGTGCGGCTTGTGCACTTCGAGCACGTAGCTCTGCAGCATGGTGTCGTGCGCGTAACCCTGCACCTCGATGCCGTGATTGGCGAACACATGACGGTCGTACTTGACATGCTGGCCGAGCTTCTTCCTCGATCCGTCCTCCAGCCAGGGCTTGAGCCTGGCCAGCACCTCATCGAGGGGCAACTGGGCAGGCGCGTCGGCGTAGTTGTGGGCGAGCGGAATGTAGGCCGCCTCGCCGGGCTTCACGCTGAAGCTCAGGCCCACGATCGTCGCGCGCATTTCGTCGAGCGAGGTGGTTTCCGTGTCGACCGCGACGAGCTCCGCCGCCTGGATCTTCGCGAGCCAGGCGTCGAAGGCTTCCCAGGTCATCACGGTGTCGTAGGCCAGGTTGGAGGCCTTGGCCACCGCCTCGAAGCCCGGATCGTCGAACAGGCCGGTGCCGCCCTCGGTTCCCCCCTTCTTCCTGTTCGCCTCGATCATCTCGGGCGACACCTCGTGGGCCTCCAGCGTCTTCACGAGGCTCTTGAAGCCGTACTGCTCGTAGAAGGACTTGAGCGCATCGATCTGCTGCGCCCCGATGGCAATCCCCTCCAGCGCCGGCAGGCCCTCCACGTGGGCGTCGAGATCGCAATCGGTGCGGATGGTCACGAGGCGCCTGCTGAGCGGCAGGCGGTCGAGCGCCTTGCGCAGGTTTTCGCCGGCCTGGCCCTTGACCTCGCCGGCGCGCTCCATCAGCGCGTCGAGCGAACCGTATTCGAGCAGCCACTTGGCCGCCGTCTTCGGCCCCACCTTCTCGACGCCCGGCACGTTGTCGACGACGTCGCCGACGAGCGTCTGGTAGTCGATCATGAGATTCGGCGGCACGCCGAACTCGGCCGTCACGCCGGCGACATCGCGCTTCTTGCCGTTCATCGTGTCGATGATGGTGATGTGCTCGTCCACCAGCTGGCTCATGTCCTTGTCGCCGCTGGAGACGATCACCTCGACGCCCTGTCGCGCGGCCGTGCAGGCGAGCGTGCCGATCACGTCGTCGGCCTCGATCTCCGGCACGCACAGCACCGGCCAGCCGAGGAGGCGGACCACCTGGTGGATCGGCTCGACCTGGCTGCGCAGGTCGTCGGGCATGGGCGAGCGGTTCGCCTTGTACTGCGGGTACCAGTCGTCGCGGAAGGTCTTGCCCGGCGCGTCGAAGACGCAGGCCGCGTAGTCGGCCCGGACCTCGCGGCGCAGCGCCTGCATCATGTTGATCATGCCGCGGATGGCGCCGGTGGCGGGGCTGCTGGCATCCCCCGGAACGGCGCGCAGATCGGGCATGGCGTGGAAGGCGCGGTAGAGGTAGCTCGATCCGTCGACGAGCAGCAGCGTTTTCTTGTCGGTCATCGATGCATTTTGCCGTGCCGCGAACGCGTTCCCGCGCGACGGCAAAGATCGTTCCCCGCTTACACGCGAGATGAAGGACGGCACCTACAATCCAGATCATGTCCTCCATTCAACTCCAGCCCGTTCGCCGCGCCCGCCTGGCTGCCTTGGCTGTCCTGGCATTGGCCTGCGCGGCGCCCATTGCCGTCGTCCACGCCCAAAGCGCGCCTCAGCCCGCGCCATCGGGTCCGGATCCGCAGGAGCGCGCGCAGGAACGCGCGGAAGGCCGAAAAAACCAGAAGATCGAGCATATCCACGTCGAGGACGGCGGGGCGAGCGTCGACGAATTGCGTGTCGGCGGCCGGACGCAGAGCATCACCGTGCAGCCGAAGGCCAAGGTGCCCGCCTACGAGGTGCGGCCGAGCGGCGAAGGCAATGGCACCGACCGCCAGGGACCGGCCGAGACGGGCACCAACGGCAATGGCCCGCGGGTCTGGAACGTCATGAAGTTCTGAGCGGCGGTGGCGGTTTTTACTGAAGTCGGGTTCGACGAGGCCGATGCGCTGGTGCAGCGCCTCGGCCTGGGCCCGCTGCGCGCGCTTCGCGGCATCGAAGGCGGCATCGAGAACACCAACTACTTCGCGACCACGGAGTCGGGCGAATTCGTCCTGACGCTGTTCGAGCGCCTGGGCGCGGAGCAGCTTCCTTACTACCTTTGCCTGATGAAGCACCTCGCGGGGCAAGGCCTGCCGGTGCCCGAGCCTGTGGCGGACCCGGCGGTCGCACCGCCCAAGGGGCATGCGCTCTCCATTCCCCCCAACGCGCCCTGCGAGCTGCTGCACACGGTGGCCGGGAAGCCGGCGGCGGTGGTGCAAAGGCTCAGTGGCAAGAGCGAACTGGCGCCCACGACGGCGCATTGCGCCGAACTGGGCCGGCTGCTGGCCCGCATGCATCTTGCCGGCCGCAACTTCCCGCGGCTCCAGCAGAATCTGCGCGGGCTGTCGTGGTGGAACGACACCGCCCCCGTGGTGCTGCCGCACCTGGATGCCTCGCAGGCGGCGCTGCTTCGCGCCGAGCTGGCCTACCAGAACCACGTGGCCCAGTCTTCGGCCTATGCCGCGCTGCCGCGCGGCCCCGTCCATGCCGACCTGTTCCGCGACAACGCGATGTTCGCCCTCGACGCCGAGAGCCATGCGCCGCGGCTGACCGGCGTATTCGATTTCTACTTCGCCGGCACCGACACATGGCTTTTCGACCTGGCCGTTTGCCTCAACGACTGGGCCATCGACCTGAAGAGCGGGCGGCACGATGCCGACCGCGCCGAGGCCCTGCTTGCCGCCTATGCCACCGTGCGGCCCCTGATCGGCGCCGAGCGGGCCCTCCTGCCGGCCATGCTCCGGGCGGCGGCGCTGCGCTTCTGGATCTCGCGGCTGTGGGACTTCCACCTGCCTCGGGAAGCGAGCATGCTCAAGCCCCATGACCCGACCCACTTCGAGCGCGTGCTGCGCGAACGCGCCCGGGCGAAGCGCTCGCCCTTCGCGCCTTTCGCGGCTACCGCCTCTCCCATGCCCGAGCGCGCCACCGAAACGCTGGCCGAGCAAACTCCCCGATGAAACTCAATCTCGTGCCCGCGCGCACCGGCGTGCTGTGGGTCCGCACCGGGCTCAAGGCCTTCGCACGGCAGCCCTTCGCCTTCATTTCCCTGTTCTTCTTCTTCATGGCGCTGGTGTCGATCGCCTCGCAGATCCCCCTGGTGGGCAGCATCCTCGCGCTGATGCTGTTGCCCACGATGACCCTGGGCCTGATGGCTGCCACCGCGCAGGCGGCGGGCCCCGAGAAACCGCCCGCCGGCACGGTCTTCCTGGCGGCGGTGAACGCGGTGCGCGCCGATGCGCGGCCGATGCTGGTGCTGGGGGCCCTCTACGCGGGGCTGTTCCTGCTGGTGATGGCGATCTCCGCGCTGGCCGATGGCGGGCAGTTCGCCCGCGCCTACCTGTTCGGCGGTCCCCTCACGCGCGAACTGGCGGAGACCACCGAGTTCCAGGTGGCGCTCTGGATCACGATGGCCCTCTACCTGCCGTTGTCCCTGGCGTTCTGGCATGCGCCGGCGCTGGTGCATTGGCACAAGATTCCACCGGCCAAGAGCCTTTTCTTCAGCTTCGTGGCCTGCTTCAGGAATTTCGGCGCGCTCACCGTTTTCGGCCTGGTCTGGGTCGGCGTGTGCATGGCGACCGGCATTGTGCTGAGCCTGGTCGCGAGCCTGCTGGTCGCTGTCGGCGCGATGGGCGCGGGCGACGGGGCATCGGCCGCCGGCGGCGCGGTGATGATCGGTGGCGCGCTGGTGATGGCGGCGATGTTCTTCACCAGCACCTGGTTCACGTTCCGGGACAGTTTCAACGCGGATTGATGCAGGCGCCTGCGGGCGAACGCGAACCCGCGACGCGGGCTAGACCGGCGTCAGCTTCGCCACAGACAGCGCCAGCCACTTCACCCCATGGCGCGGGAAATTCACCTGCGCGCGCGCATCGTCTCCAGAGCCTTCGAGCGCGAGCACCGTGCCTTCGCCGAACTTGTTGTGGAACACCTGCATGCCCGAACGCAGGCCATGCGAGGGCGCGGCCTTCTGCGGCGGCACCGGCGGGCTGGCGAAGCTGTCCTTGGAATAACCGCCACCACCCCCGCCGCGTGTGGTCGCATAGCCGCCGCCGTAGCCGAAGGCCGAGGGCGTGAAGCCCTGGTTCTTCGGCGTCAGCCACTTGAGCGCAGCTTCCGGGAGTTCGTCGAAGAAACGGCTCTTGACGTTGTAGCGCGTCTGGCCGTGCAGCATGCGGGTCTGCGAATGGCTCAGGTAGAGGCGCTGGCGGGCGCGCGTGATGGCCACATACATCAGCCGGCGCTCTTCCTCCAGGCTTTCGTTGTCGCTCATCGAGTTCTCATGGGGGAACAGACCCTCCTCCATGCCGGTGATGAACACGCAATCGAATTCGAGTCCCTTGGCCGCATGCACCGTCATCAATTGCACGGCATCCTGACCGGCCTGCGCCTGGTTGTCGCCCGACTCCAGCGCGGCGTGCGTGAGGAAGGCGGCCAGAGGACTCAAGGTTTCGCCCGTTTCCGCGTCGGGCGCCAGCGGCTCGTCGCTGAGGGGGAGATTCGGGTCGATGCCCTGGCTCGCCGGCGACTGCCGCAGCTCGTCGACCGGCAGCGCCACCGCATCGCGGCCGAAGCCCTCCTGCGTGACGAAGCTCTCCGCCGCGTTCACCAGTTCTTCCAGGTTCTCGACGCGATCGGCGCCCTCGCGGTCGGCCTTGTAGTGCTCGATGAGGCCGCTGTGATCGAGCACCAGCTCGATGATCTCGCGCAGCGACATGCCCTGCGTCTGCTCGCGCAGCACGTCGATCTTGGCGACGAAGCCGGAGAGATTGGTGCCGGCCTTGCCGCCCACCGCGCTCACCGCGTCGTGCAGCGAGCGGCCGGCGGCGCGGGCCGCGTCCTGCAGTTGCTCGATGCTGCGCGCGCCGATGCCGCGCGGCGGGAAGTTGACGATCCGCATGAAGCTGGTGTCGTCGTCCTTGTTCTCCAGCAGGCGCAGATAGGCCAGGGCGTGCTTGATTTCGGCGCGCTCGAAGAAGCGCAGGCCGCCGTACACCCGGTACGGCACCGCCGCATTGAAGAGCGCCGTTTCGATCACCCGGCTCTGCGCGTTGCTGCGGTAGAGCACGGCCATCTCCTTGCGCTCGATGCCCTCGCGCACGAGCTGGCGCATCTCCTCGACCATCCACTGCGCCTCGGCGAAATCGCTCGTCGACTCATAGACGCGCACCGGCTCGCCCGGGCCCTGGTCGGTGCGAAGGTTCTTGCCGAGCCGCTTCGTGTTGTGGCTGATCAGCGCGTTGGCGGAGTCGAGGATGTTGCTGAAGCTGCGGTAGTTCTGCTCCAGCTTGATCTGGTGCGTCACCTGGAACTCCTGCACGAAGTCGGCCATGTTGCCCACGCGCGCGCCGCGGAACGCATAGATGCTCTGGTCGTCGTCGCCGACGGCGATCACGCTGTTGTGGCCCGGCACGAAACGGCCTTCGACGGTCGTGCCCGAGAGCATCTTGATCCATGCGTACTGCAGGCGATTGGTGTCCTGGAATTCGTCGATCAGGATGTGGCGGAAGCGCCGCTGGTAGTGCTCGCGCACCGGGTCGTTGTCGCGCAGGAGCTCGAAGCTGCGCAGCATCAGTTCGCCGAAGTCGACCACGCCCTCGCGCTGGCATTGCTCTTCATAGAGCTGGTAGAGCTCGACCTTCTTGCGGTCGTCCTCGCTGCGGATCTCGATGTCGCGCGGGCGCAGGCCGTCTTCCTTGGCGCCCGAGATGAAATACTGGGTCTGCTTGGCCGGGAAGCGCTCGTCGTCGACGTTGTACTGCTTCATCAGCCGCTTGATCGCCGAAAGCTGGTCTTGCGTGTCCAGGATCTGGAAGGTGGACGGCAGGTTGGCCAGCTTCCAGTGCGCGCGCAGGAGACGGTTGCACAGGCCGTGGAAGGTGCCGATCCACATGCCGCGCACGTTGACGGGGAGCATCGCGCCCAGCCGCGTCATCATTTCCTTGGCCGCCTTGTTGGTGAAGGTGACGGCCAGAATGCCGCCGGGCGAGACCTGGCCGGTCTGCAACAGCCAGGCGATGCGGGTGGTCAGCACCCGCGTCTTGCCCGAGCCGGCGCCCGCGAGGATCAGCGCATTGCCGGCGGGCAGCGCGACGGCGGCGCGCTGCTCCGGGTTGAGGTTTTGAAGCAGCGGCGAATCTGCGGCGGCCGCGAGGTCTGTGAACATCCGTCGATTGTAGAAAGCATGGCGTATGCGGGTTATATGAAGCCGCGGAATGCGGCCGGGAGGCCGGGCGCGTAAACTCAGTCACCGGGCCCAAGTTTCTTGCGTCCGGTTTTTTGTGCGCGTTTTCCGTTGCGAAAACGCCCGAAAGAGCCGGCCGGACCAAGCGCTCGACACCCCGTTTCCACGGGGGCCTTCAGTTCAACAGGAGCTTGGTTCTCATGCAGATATTCGACTACGACAACATCCTTCTGCTGCCGCGCAAGTGCGTGGTGGAAAGCCGTTCGGAATGCGACGCCAGCATCACGCTGGGCAGCCGCAGCTTCCGCATCCCCGTCGTGCCGGCCAACATGAAGACCGTGGTCGACGAGACCATCTGCACCTGGCTCGCGCAGAACGGCTACTTCTACGTGATGCACCGCTTCGACCTCGACAACGTGAAGTTCGTGAAGGACATGCATGCCAAGGGCGTGTTCGCCTCGATCTCGCTGGGCGTGAAGAAGCCGGACTACGACACGGTGGACCAGCTCGTCGAAGCCGGCCTGACGCCCGAATACATCACGATCGACATCGCGCACGGGCATGCCGACACCGTGAAGAACATGATCGCCTGCCTGAAGCAGAAGCTGCCGAAGGCTTTCGTGATCGCGGGCAATGTGGGCACGCCCGAGGCCGTCATCGACCTGGAGAACTGGGGCGCGGATGCGACCAAGGTCGGCATCGGCCCGGGCAAGGTCTGCATCACCAAGCTCAAGACCGGCTTCGGCACGGGCGGCTGGCAGCTGTCGGCGCTCAAGTGGTGCGCGCGCGTGGCGACCAAGCCGATCATTGCCGACGGCGGCATCCGCGACCACGGCGACATCGCCAAGAGCGTGCGCTTCGGCGCCTCGATGGTGATGATCGGATCGCTCTTCGCCGGTCACGAGGAATCGCCGGGCAAGACGGTGGAAGTCGACGGCGTTCTCTACAAGGAGTACTACGGCTCTGCCAGCGACTTCAACAAGGGCGAGTACAAGCACGTCGAGGGCAAACGCATCCTCGAGCCGATCAAGGGCCAGCTGGCCGACACGCTGGTGGAGATGGAGCAGGACATCCAGAGCTCCATCAGCTATGCCGGCGGCCGCAAGCTCATGGACGTCCGCAAGGTCAACTACGTCATGCTCGGTGGCGACAACGCGGGCGAACATCTGCTGATGTGACGCCGCACGGCGCGGCCGCGCTCAGGCTTCGAGGAGTTGCACGGCGTGAGCGTGAAGCCGGTGCGAGGGATCGGCCAGCGCATCGACGATGCTGAAATGGTGCAGCCCCGGCAGCACCTCGCAGACCGGTACCGCGTTGCGGCCCCAGGCCTGGCGGATCGAGGCGTTGTGCCGGATGAACTCCTCGCTCTCGTCCCCGCCCGCCACCGCATAGAGCTGGCCGCGCCGCGGCGCCTGCCACAGCGCGGGGCTGGCGCGCAAGATGTCCGCGTCGGTCAGGCGAAGCACCTTCTCCAGGAAGGGCGTGCGCTGCAAGGGCCGCAGATCGTAGAGGCCCGAGATCGACAAGGCGTTGCGCACCAGGTGCGCCGGCAGATCGGGCGCGACAGCCTTCCAGTCGCAAGCCAGCAGCATCGCCGCCATGTGGCCGCCCGCCGAATGGCCGGCGACGGTGATGCGCGAAGGGTCGCCGCCGTATGCCGCGACATGGCGCCAGGTCCACTCGAGGGCGCGCACCATCTGCAGGACGATACCGGGGACGGTCACGGGCCGGTCGGCGGTGCCGGGGCACAGGTCGTAGTTGGGCACCACCACACACATGCCGCGATCGTTGAACACGGGCGCGACGAAGGAATGGTCGCTCTTGTCCAGCGCGCGCCAGTAGCCGCCGTGGATGAACACCAGCACGGGCGCGTCCGGCACCGGCGCCGGGAAGATGTCGAGCGTTTCCTTCGGCCCGCCGCCGTAGCGCTCGTCGAGCCGGCACGGCACGCTGGCGCGCGCCGCGGCCGAGTCGCGCGCCCAGCGCTGCAGGTAGGCCGGATGGTCCGACACGCGCGCCATGTTGTTGTACATCTCTTCCAGCCAGGCGGGGTCGTGAGAGGCCATGCGCTTGTTCCTTGGATCGAAAGGCGCGCATCTTGGCATGACGGCGTGCGCCGACGCGCCGGTTCCGGTTAAAATTCGACCTGCGTTGGGGGGGTAGCTCAGCTGGGAGAGCGCCGCGTTCGCAATGCGGAGGTCGTGAGTTCGATCCTCATCCTCTCCACCAACACTTCGTCAAAAGGCCTCGGCACCCGCCGGGGCCTTTTCTTTTTCCGGCCTCAGGCGTCGAGCGTCAGATGCTGGCCGTGCAGCGCGGCGGCAGCCGGCGAGGCCAGGAAACCGATAGTCTGCGCCGCCACTGCCGTCGACACCCATTGCGCCGGATTCGCGCCGGGCATGGCCTGGCGGTTGGCCGGCGTGTCGAGCACGCTGGGAGCGACGCTGTTCACGTTGATGCCGTGCGGCGCCAGTTCGACGGCGGATGCCTCGACCAGGCGTTGCAAGGCGCTTTTCGATGCGATGTAGGCTGCCATGGCGGCGGCTCCGCGCGCGGCGGTCTTGGCGGTCACGGCGATCACGCTGCCGGACTTGCGCTCGATCATCGACGGGACCAGCGCCTGCGTCACCGCGACGAAGGACCAGGCGTTGAGGTTCATCATCCGGTCCCAGGACTCGCGGCTCATGGCATGCACCTGCTCGCCCATCTCGAAGCCGCCCGCGATGTGCACCAGCGCGTCGACCTGCTTGAACGCGCCAAGAATACGCTGCGCCGCGTCGGCCATCGATGGCAAGGACGTCACGTCGGCTTGCACAAGCAGATGCTGCGAGTTGTCCAGGCCCGGGAAGGCGCTGAGGAGGTGCTCCATCCGGTGATCGAGCAAGGCGAGGCGGGCGCCCTGCTCGAGAAAATGCTGCACGACGGCGCGGCCGAGCGCGCCGGCCGCGCCTGTCACGACGACGTGCCGGGGCATGATGGCTTCGGTCATTGGATACTCCTGGGTTGGACAGGCATCCTAACGCTCGCGTCAGTGCCGACCGCCCCTGTGCGGCTCGTGAAGATGCGCAACGCGATCCGGAAATCTCGCGCATTTTTGAGCGGGTCCACGGAAAGCCCCCTGACCTGTGGCTATAATCGTGGGATTGCCTGAATGACAGTAATGTGAATCAGGGGCTCTTAGCTCAGTTGGTAGAGCAGCGGACTCTTAATCCGTAGGTCGAGTGTTCGAGTCACTCAGGGCCCACCAGCAATCTCGTATCCAGCATAGGAACGGCGCTATCGATTTCGGTAGCGCCGTTTTCTTTTGCGCGTCTCACGGCCATGGCGTTTCCCGGCCATTGAGCGGGCCACTGTGTGTGCACCGCCGCCTCGCCCGCCTCCTCTTCGAATCCGCAAGCCGCCCGGCGACGCGGTGAACTCGCCAAATCAATTGCCCATTCCGACACCGGACCCGCAATCGATCTATTGAGCGCATCAGCAATCCGAGTTGAATGCATGCACCCAATCGCCTGCAGATGCCAATAGTCCAAATGGACTGCCGGATAGAAAAGTCGGCGCAACGCCAATTAGTTCATGTCGGCACACCCCCGCGCGTGGGGTCTCGCGGAGCTGAATACCAGGTCATTGCAGCGCCTCATGGTCCAGATCCACAGGCCTCATGACGCCAGCGTGACGACCCGCTTCACGGTGTGCCGCACTGTTGCTTCATCACGACTCGCGCCGGCACCGCATTCAATTGAATTAATGCTTTAGATTTAACCAATTGAAGTTACAAGTCAAAGGGTTCGCAATAATTGTAAATAGATGCATACTGCGCTCCGTTCCGGTAACTCGCGCAGTTCTGCGCCGCGTCCCCACCTCGACGAACCACCGGTCCTTCAACCTTTTTCCAGTCAATTCAATCCTTTTCTGAGAGCAAAAAATGTCGAATAGCTTGCAAAAATGGGTCGGACGTAATCGTCCTCCGCGCGTCCAGATCACGTATGACGTCGAGATCGGTGACGCTGTCGAAAAGAAGGAACTCCCGCTGGTTGTCGGCCTCCTGGCCGACCTGTCGGGCCAGCCGGCCCAGCCGCTGCCCAAGCTCAAGGAACGCCGCTTCGTCGAAGTCGATCGCGACAATTTCGACGAAGTCCTGGGCAACATCGCTCCCCGGCTCGACCTGTCGGTGCCCGACACGATGAAGGGCGAGGGCAATCTGAAGATCGAGCTGAACTTCAATGAGTTCGGCGACTTCCATCCCGAATCCATCGTCCGCCAGGTGCCGCGCCTGGCCAAGCTCCTCGAGGCTCGCCAGCAATTGCGCGACCTGCTCGCCAAGCTCGACGGCAATGACGAACTCGACGATCTGCTCGAAAGCGTCGTGCAGAACAGCGAAGACCTCAAGACGGTTCAAAGCCAGGCCAAGGCCGACACGGGCAACGCGGCCGCGGAAGCCCCCGCCGACGTCAAGTCGTCCTCCGAAGCCGAAACCCCGGCAGCGTAATCAACCTGTCGGCCGCTCCGATGGGCGTCCGATACTTTTTTGAATGGTGATAGAGATGGCCACGAAATCCAAAGCCGCCGACGCCGGCGGCACAACAACCGTCACGACCAGCGACATGGGCTTGCTGGACAAGATCGTCTTCGAGGGCAACATGGTGACCGAGCCTTCGCAGAGCCCCTATGCGAAGAAGCTGATCGGCCAGCTGGCTTCGCAGATCCTCGACGAAGGCATGAAGACCAGCCCCGACAAGGGCGTGGTCACGCTGATCAACGAGCGCGTCGCGGAGATCGACCGCCTGCTCACCGACCAGCTCAACGCGATCCTGCATGCGCCCGAGTTCCAGGCGCTCGAAGCCTCCTGGCGCGGCCTGCGCGACCTCGTGGTCGGCACCGAGACCGGCACGGGCCTGAAGCTGCGCCTGCTCAATGTGAGCAAGAAGGACCTGCTCAAGGATCTGGAGACCGCCGTCGACCACGACACCAGCGTGCTCTTCAAGAAGATCTACGAAGAGGAATACGGCACCTTCGGCGGCCACCCCTACTCGCTGCTGATCGGCGACTACTACTTCGGCCGCCATCCGCAGGACATCGCCCTGCTCGAGCGCATCTCCCGCGTGGCCGCCGCCGCGCACGCGCCCTTCATCGCCGCCGCCGCCCCGAGCCTGTTCGACTTCAAGTCCTTCACCGAGCTCGGCGTTCCGCGCGACCTGTCCAAGACTTTCGAGAGCGCCGAACTCGCCGCCTGGCGCGGTTTCCGCGAATCGGAAGACTCGCGCTATGTGTCGCTGGTGCTGCCCAGCTATGCGGCACGCCTGCCCTACGGCGCCAAGACCATCCCCGTGGAGAACTTCAACTACGAGGAAGACGTCGACGGCTCCGACCACTCCAAGTACCTCTGGGCCAACGCGGCCTACCAGCTCGGCCTGCGCATCACGGATGCCTACGCCAAGTACGGCTGGACCACGGCCATCCGCGGCGTCGAAGGCGGCGGCAAGGTCGAAGGCATGGTGGCGCACGCCTACAAGACCGATGAAGGCGACATCGCACTGAAGCCGCCGACGGAAGTCACGATCACCGATCGCCGCGAAAAGGAGCTCAGCGACCTCGGCTTCATCGCCATCGTCAATTCCAAGGGCTCGAACTCGGCGGCCTTCTTCGGCGGCCAGACCGTGAACAAGCCCAAGGTCTACGACAAGGACAGCGCCAACGCCAACGCGTCGGTGTCGGCCCGCCTGCCCTACGTGCTCGCGGCCTCGCGCTTCGCGCACTACCTCAAGGTCATCGTGCGCGACAAGGTCGGCAGCTTCCAGACCCAGGGCGACCTGCAGAAGTACCTCAACAACTGGGTTGCCAACTACGTGCTGCTGAGCCCGTCGGCGCCGCAATCGCTCAAGGCCCAGTATCCGCTGAGCCAGGCGCGCGTGGACGTGACGGAAGTGCCGGGCAAGCCGGGCTCGTACCGCGCCATCGCCTTCCTCAAGCCGCACTTCCAGCTCGAGGAACTGAGCGCCTCCATCCGCCTCGTGGCAGACCTGCCCGCCTCCGCCGCCTGAGCGGCCTGAACCCACACAACATCGACTGACATGAGCAACTTCGCCCTCATCAAGATCCCGACCATCGTCGGCCAGACCACCATCGAAGGCTACAAGGACAACCTCGAAGTGCTGTCCTACAGCCATGGTGTCGCCATGCAGGTCACGCACGGCGTGTCCAACTCGGAACGCACGGCCGGGCGGCCGAACTTCCAGGACTTCACTATCACGCGCTACTCCGACTCGGCCACGCCGCAGTTGATGCAGGCATGCGCGGGCGGCACGACCCTCAAGGGCGACACCGTCTTCACCATCGCTCGCAACGACGAGTCGGCCGCGGTGCTGCCGCTGATCGTCATCACGCTGGCCAATGTCGTGATCACCAGCATCAGCATGTCCGGCGGCGGCGACATGCCGGTGGAAACGGTCACCCTCAACTTCACCCACATGAAGCTGGACTACACGGTGCAGAAGGCCGAAGGCGGCAAGGAAGGCGTCACGCCTTTCGTGTTCAACCTCGCGACGAACAAGGCGGCCTGAGCGCCGTTTCGCATCATCCAGCGGCAGATTCCACGCCATGTCTGAACTCGTCAAGGGCGTGGCCGCCCCCCTGTTCGACCGGTTGGCATCGGACCCGCCGGAGCAGGGCGGTGGCAAGCTCGAAACGATGGAAGCCCTGCAGGCCTCCATCGGCCGCGAGCTCCACCGGCTCCTGAATACCCGTTCCCGCCTCGGCCTCGGCGGCTACGCACAGGGCGATGGCTCGGTGCTCGAATACGGCGTGCCCGATTTTTCGGCGCTCAGCGCGCAAAGCGCCGCCGACATGGGCCACCTGCAAACCGCATTGCGCCTGGCGGTCGAACGCTACGAACCGCGGCTCGCCGATGTGACGGTGGAGGTCGAGGCCTCGCCGCGCGCCCATGAGATCGCGCTCATCCGCATCGGCGCGCAGGCCAGGGTGGGCATCGAAGTGCGCCGCGTGGACTTCGAAATGCTGCTCGGTGCGCCCGACAGCTTCATGAGAGTCGAGTGACAGTGTCCGACATCCAGCACAGTGACCTGCTTCAGTACTACAAGCGCGAACTGTCCTATCTGAGGGGGCAAGGCGCCGATTTCGCGCGCCGCTACCCCAAGGTCGCCTCGCGTCTCGCGCTGCACGGCGGCGAATCGCTCGACCCGCATACCGAACGGCTGATCGAATCCGTGGCCTTTCTTTCGGCGCGCGTGCACCGGGACCTGGACCAGGAGTTCCCCGACATCGCCTACGCCCTGCTGGACAACCTCTGCCCTTCGCTGGTCCAGCCCCTGCCCTCGATGTCGGTGGCGCAGTTCGAGCTCGACCCGACCCAGGGCAAGGTCACGGCCGGCTTTCGCGTCGCGCGCCACACGATGCTGCACGCGCGCACCACCCAATCCCAGGAATGCCGCTTCCGCACCGCGTGGGAGACCGTGCTCTGGCCCCTGCGCATCACGCAGGCCGCCATCGACACCGACGCCGTGCTTCGCCTCACGCTCGAATGCGGCCCGGAGATGGATTTCTCCCAGCTCGAGATCGACAGCCTGCGCATCCACCTGCAGGGCGACTGGATGACCACCATGCCGCTCTACGACGCCCTGGTCTCCGGCGTGCGCTCGGTGAGCGTGGCGCCCGAAGGCGGCGCCCCGCAGATGCTCCCGGCCGACGCCTGGCGCGAAGTCGGCTATGCCGAGGGCCAGGAGGTGCTGCCGCAGCCCGCCAACGCGCAGCCCGCCTATGGCCTGCTGCAGGAGTACTTCGCGTTCCCGCGCAAGTTCCACTTCTTCGATCTGCATCACCTGCGTTCGCGCCTCGGCCGTGGCCGGCGCTGCGAGCTGGTGTTCCAGCTCGACCGTCCCGCCCGCGCCCTGCGGCACGTCGACGCCGACAACTTCCAGCTCGGCTGCACGCCGATCGTGAACCTGTTCCCGCGCGTGAGCGAGCCCATCGTGATGGACCAGCGCCACTACGAATACCTGCTGACGCCCGATCGCCAGCGCGAGGCCTTCACCGAAGTGCATTCCATCGTCTCGGTCGTCGCCTCCGACCCCGACGCCGACAAGCCCATCGACGTGCCGGGCTTCGCCGCGCTGGGCCACATCGACGCCGACAGCGGCTCGGTGTTCTGGACCTCGCGGCGCGAGACCAGCCTGCGCGACAACATCCCGGGCACCGACGTCTTCCTGTCCTTCGTCGACCCCACCCGCGAACCGCGCCAGCCCGCGCAGCCGGTGGTCTATGCCCACCTGCTGTGCACCAACCGGCGCCTGGCCGAGCAAGTGCCGGTGGGTGCGCGCCTCGTCGCCGAAGGGGCGCCCCAGCCCACGCACGTGCGCTGCCTCTACGAGCCCACGGCGCAGCGCGATCCGCCGCTGGGCAGCGAGACGCTGTGGCGCCTGGTGTCGCTGCTCACCCTGAACCACCAGTCGCTGGTCGACGGCTCGACCGGCCGCGAGCAGCTGCGCGAGATGCTGCTGCTGTTCGCCTCGGACGGCCGGCGCGACCACGCGCAGATCCGCGGCATCGCGGGGCTCTCTGCCCGCAGCATCACCGCCCACATGGGCACCGAAGGCTGGCGCGGCTACTGCCGCGGCACGCAGGTCACGCTCGAGTTCGAGGAGGATGCCTTCGTCGGCGGCTCCCCGCTCCTGATGTCGGCCGTGCTCGCGCGCTTCTTCGCGATGTACACCTCGGTCAATTCATTCGTTCGCCTGGTGGTCCGCCAGGGCGATGAAGTGAGGAAGCAATGGGAGCCGATGACCGGCCGCCAGGTCGTGCTGTGATCGACCAGCTCAGCGCCCGTCCGCAGGGCTTCAACCTGTTCCAGGCGATCAGCCTGCTCGAGCGCGCCGCGCCCGAGGCGGTGGCCGTGGGGCGCTCGCAAGGCCCGCGCGAACGCGAGGCCGTCCGGCTGCACGCCTTCGTCTCGCTGGCTTTCGAGGCCAGCGACGTGCGCGCGGTCGGGGGCGAGGCGCAGACCGGGGAGCCCTTCACGCTCAGCACCTCCGCGCTTTCGCTGGCGGGCACCGGCGGCCCGATGCCGCTGTCGTTCACCGAACTCCTGCTGGAGCGCCGCGCGCGCCGCGACCACGCCACCGCCGACTTCCTCGACATCTTCAACCATCGCTTCCTGGCCTTTCTCTACCGCAGCCGGCGCAAGCATCACGTGGCGCTCAGTCCCCGCTCGCCCACGCAGTCCACCCTCGCCACGACGCTCGATGCCGCCAGCGCGCTCGGGCTGCACTCGGGCGTGCGGGCGCCGGACGGCAGCGCCCTGTGGCTGCGCCATGCGGGCCTGCTGGGCGGCGCGCCGCGTTCCATGACCGGGCTGCTGGCCATGCTGCGCGACCGCCTCGGCGTCCAGGTGCAGGGCACGCAGTTCCGCGGCGGCTGGCGCACGCTGGAGCCCGACGCCTGCGCGCGCCTGGGCACGGGCACGCGGCTGGGACAGACGCAGAGCCAGCCCGCCGTGCTCGGCAAGCGCGTCTGGGACCAGGGCGCCGGCGTGCGCCTGGCCTTCAGCGGGCTGAGCCGGCAAGGCCTGCGCGGCCTGCTGCCCGGCGGCGCCGAGCACGCGCTCGCGCAATGGCTGGTGCGCCGCTTCGTGCCGCAGGACCTCGACGTCGAGATGGAACTGAGCCTCGCGCCCACCGAAGTGCGCAGCAGCGTCCTGGGCGCCGCCAACCCGATGCGCCTGGGCTGGACCTCCTGGGTCGCGGGACCGGGCTTCCGCGGCAGCCTGCCCCCCGTTCAACGCAAGCTGGCGGACGCAAGCGCCGCCGGCGCCTGAATTGCATATCCCTTATGGAAATCGACATCCGCACCCTGCTCGGCCGGCTCAATCCGGAATGCAAGCGCGCCATGGAGCAAGCCGCCGAACTGTGCGTGCAGCAGACCCACTACAACGTCGACCTGGAGCACCTGCTGCTGCGCCTGGTGGAGAACGAGGCGCCGGACCTGCTGCTGATCTTCGGCCGCTTCTCCATCCGCCCCGACGCGGTACAGACCCAGTTGCAGAAGTCGCTCGACAGCTTCAAGCGCGGCAACGGCCGCACGCCGACGCTGGCGCCCGACTTCGCGCCGCTGTTCCAGGAAGCCTGGCTGATGAGCTCCATGCTGCTGGGCCAGCAGCACATCCGCTCCGGCACGCTGATCCTCGCGCTGCTCGAGGTGGACCGCCTGCGCGGGCGCCTCGTGGACGCCGCGCCCGCGCTGCTGCAGATCCCGCGCGGCGCGCTGCGCGAGGAACTCGCGGGCCTGCTGCAGTCCTCGCCCGAGGACACGGCCGCGGCCGCGCTGGCCGCGACGCCGGTCGCGCCCGGCTCCACGCCGCGCACCACCGGGGCCTCGCCCGCGCCCGCCGCGGCCGAGCCCGGCGCGCCCGCGCTTCAGATGCCCACGGCACGGCGGGGCGGCTCCTCCACACCCTCGCTGGACCAGTACACGATCGACATGACCCAGCTCGCGCGCGACGGCGCGATCGATCCGATCCGCGGCCGCGACGGCGAGATCCGCCAGATCATCGACGTGCTGCTGCGCCGGCGCCAGAACAACCCCATCCTCACCGGTGAAGCCGGCGTCGGCAAGACCGCGGTCGTCGAGGGCTTCGCCCAGCGCGTCGTGCAGGGCGAGGTGCCGCCCGCGCTGCGCCAGGTGTCGGTGCGCTCGCTCGATCTCGCGCTGCTGCAGGCCGGCGCCGGCGTGAAGGGCGAGTTCGAGAACCGGCTCAAGTCCGTCATCGCCGAAGTCAAGGCCTCGCCCACGCCGATCATCCTGTTCATCGACGAGGCGCACCAGCTCATCGGCGCCGGCGGCGCCGAGGGCCAGGGCGACGCGGCCAACCTGCTCAAGCCCGCGCTCGCGCGCGGCGAGCTGCGCACCATCGCCGCGACCACCTGGGCCGAATACAAGAAATACGTCGAGCGCGATCCGGCGCTGGCGCGGCGCTTCCAGGTCGTGAAGGTCGAGGAGCCGAGCGAAGACGTCGCCATCGACATGCTGCGCGGCATGGTCGAGACGCTGGAGAAGCACCACGGCGTCGAGATCATCGACGACGCCGTTCGCGAGGCGGTCAAGCTCTCGCACCGCTACATCACCGGCCGCCAGCTGCCCGACAAGGCCATCAGCGTCCTCGACACCGCCTGCGCCCGCGTCGCCATCGGCCAGAACGGGCTGCCGGCCGAGCTGGAGTCCGCCGCGCGCGACATCGCCAACGCCGAGAGCGAACTGCGCGTGCTGCGCCACGAGAGCGCCACCGGCGGCGACCACCAGGACGCGATCGTCGCGCTGACCGCCCGCCTGGCCGACCTGCGCCAGAAACAGAAGCGGCTGGCCGACAAGATCGACGAGGAGAAGCGCGCCGTGATGGAGATCGTCGCGCTGCGCCGCAAGATCGCCGCCAGCCTGCGCGAGGACGCGCCGCCGCCCGACGAGGAGAACGAGCCCGCGCTGCTCACCTCCACGCTGCGCCGCCTCGAGAAGGGCCTGGAGGCGCTGCAGAACGACGAGCCCATGGTGCCGGTCTGCGTCGACGGCGGCGTGGTGGCCGAAGTCATCTCGGGCTGGACGGGCATTCCCGTCGGCAAGATGATGACCGACGAGCTGCACACCGTGCTCAACCTCAAGGAGAAGCTCGCCGAGCGCGTCGTCGGCCAGGACCAGGCGCTCGACGCCATCGCGCGGCGCGTGCGCACCTTCCGCGCCGACCTCGACGACCCGGGCAAGCCCGTGGGCGTGTTCATGCTCGTGGGCCCCAGCGGCGTGGGCAAGACCGAAACCGCCTTCGCGCTGGCCGACCTGCTCTACGGCGGCGAGCGCAACGTCATCACCGTCAACATGTCGGAGTTTCAGGAGGCGCACACCGTCTCCAGCCTCAAGGGCGCACCGCCCGGCTACGTGGGCTACGGGCGCGGCGGCGTGCTCACCGAGGCGGTGCGCCGCCGGCCCTACAGCGTGGTGCTGCTCGACGAGATGGAGAAGGCCCACCCCGACGTGCTGGAGCTTTTCTTCCAGGTCTTCGACAAGGGCACGATGGAAGACGGCGAAGGCGTGCAGATCGACTTCAAGAACACGCTGATCCTGCTGACCTCCAACGCCGCGCAGGACGTGATCACCCAGGCCTCGCAGGGCGGGCGCCGGCCCGACCCGGAGGAACTCGTGGAGCGGCTGCGTCCCGAACTGCTCAAGCAGTTCAGCCCCGCCTTCCTGGGCCGCCTGGCGCTGGTGCCCTACCACCACCTCGGCGACGAGCAGATCCGCTCCATCGTCAGGCTCAAGCTCGGCAAGCTGACCCGGCGCTTCGCGCAGAACCACCACGCCAGCTTCACCTGGGACCCGGAGGTCGAGGAGCTGATCACCGCGCGCTGCACCGAGGTGGACAGCGGCGCGCGCAACATCGACCACATCCTGGCCCACGCCGTGCTGCCCGAACTCTCGCGCCAGGTGCTGGAACGCATCTCGATGGCGGCCCCCTTCGACGCCGTCCACATGGGGCTGGACGGCGACGGTGCATTCGCCTTCCGCTTCGACCCGGTGGCGCTGAGCGGATGACGATGCGAAGCGGCTACAGCCAGGACAACGCCTTCCTGTCCGTGCGCACCGCGCTCGGGCCGGACGCGCTGCTGCTCGACGCCTTCCAGGGCAGCGAGGGCCTGTCGCAGCTCTTCGCCTACACGCTCACGCTGCGTTCCGAATCCAACACGCTGAAGGCGGCCGACATCATCGGCACCTCGGCCACGGCCGTGCTGCAATGGGCGGGCGGGCCCGCCCGCTACTTCAACGGCATCGTCTCGCGCTTCACCTACCTCGGCAGCACCAACACCTTCGCGCTCTACACCCTGGAACTCGTGCCGCGCCTGTGGCTTCTCACGCTGGGGCGCGACCGTGTCATCTACCAGAACCTGAGCGCGGCGGACATCGTGCAGAAGGTGCTCGGCGATTTCGGCGTCGTCTTCGACGCCAGGCTCACCGGCACCTACGCGGCGCGCGAATACTGCGTGCGCTATGACGAGACGGCCTTCGACTTCGTCTCGCGCCTGATGGAAGAGGAAGGCATCTTCTACTTCTTCACCTATGCCGACGGCGCACACACCATGGTGTTGGCCGACAGCAGCTCGGTGTATGAGCCCTGTGCCGACGCGGCGACGCTCGAGATGGGCAGCGAGCTCGCCGGCGGCAGGCGCGTCCTCGCGGTCTCGCGCTTCGAGGTCGAGGCGCGCCTGGTGGCCAAGTCGCACGCTGTGGACGACTACAACTTCCTGACGCCCAGCGCGAGCCTGCTCGCGCAGAACGACGGCAGCGACGGCCGCGGGCTCGACTACGAGTACCCCGGCGGCCACCTGGCGATGGCCGCGGGCACGGCGCGCGCGCGCATCCGCGTGGAGGAGCACCACGCCGAGAGCCTGGCCGGCCACGGCGAAAGCCACTGCCACCACCTTGTGCCGGGCACCACCTTCACGCTCGGCGGCCATCCGCGCGAGGAGCTCAACGCCTCCCACGCGCTGCGCCGCGTGCGCCACCACGCCGAAGGCGAGAGCTACAGCAACAGCTTCGACACCGTGCCCCCGACAGTGCCCTTCCGCGCGCCGCGCCTGACGCCGCGCCCGCTCGTCGCGGGCAGCCACACGGCAACGGTCGTGGGGCCCGCCGGCGAGGAGATCTGGACCGACCAGCACGGCCGCATCAAGGTGCAGTTCCCATGGGACCGCATCGGGACGAAGGACGACAAGAGCTCCTGCTGGATCCGCGTCTCGCAGATCTGGGCCGGCGAAGGCTGGGGCGCGCTCTTCCTGCCGCGCATCGGGCAGGAGGTGGTGGTCAGCTACGTCGACGGCGACCCCGACCGGCCGCTGGTCGCGGGCAGCGTCTACAACGGCACGCAGACCACGCCGGTCGGACTGCCGTCGAGCTCCACGCAGAGCACGATCCGCTCGCGCTCGACCAAGAGCGGCACCGCCGGCAACGAGATGCGCTTCGAGGACAAGAAGGACGCCGAGGAGCTCTACCTGCACGCCCAGAAGGACATGCGCGTGGAGATCGAGAACGACCTGGGCACCACGGTGATGGCCGGCAACGAGACCCACACCGTCAGCAAGGGCGACCGCACCGTCAAGGTCGACACCGGCAAGGAAATCCACTCGGTCAAGGGCACGCGCGCGCTGGAGATCACCGGCAACGAGACGCACGTCAACAAGGCCGACTTCACGCAGACGGTCACGGGCAACTACGAGCTCAAGGTCACGGGCAACCTGGTGATCGACGTGACCGGCACCCTCCTCATCAAGTCGGCCCAGACGGTCGACCTGAACGCGGGCACCGATCTCGGCATCAAGGCCACCGCCAACCTCAAGAGCGAGGCCGGCGCCGCCTGGTCGGGCAAGGGCGGCGCCACGCTCTCCAGCGAGGCGCCCTCGATCAGCAGCAAAGCATCGGGCATGCACAGCGTCGAAGGCGGCGGCATGCTCACGCTCAAGGGCGGACTGGTCAAGATCAATTGAACGCCATGGCCCTGCCCACTCCACCCCTCCAGGCCCTGGCCGCCGCGCCGCGGGCCGTGGTGCGCGAAGCCTTCGGCGAAGGCGGCCAGCTGGCCGCGCGCGCCTCCTTCGTCGGCGAGCTGGCGCACGGCCCGATGGAGGTCTTCGGCCCGAACGGCAAGCCCGCGATGGAAGCCGCCTACCAGGCCGGACTGCCCCACGGCCCGATGCGCCTGTTCGACGAGCGCGGCCAGCTGCTGCAGGAGACGCAGCGCCGCGGCGGACTCGCCGAGGGCGTGAGCAAGACCTACTACCCGAGCGGCAAGCTCATGCAGGAGCAGCGCCATGCCGGCGGTCTGCTGCATGGCGAGACGGTCGCCTATGCCGAGTCGGGCGACGCGACGGCCCGGCTGCCCTATGTGGCCGGCCGCCTCGAAGGCGATGCGAGCTATTTCAACGAAGGCCGCCTCGTGCGGCGCGAACGCTACCGCGCCGGGCTGCTCGACGGCGAAGTCCTGGACTACATGCCGCGCGGCGGCCCGGCCCAGTCCGCCACCTACCGCGCCAACCTGCTGCACGGGCCGCTCAAGCGCTTCTGGCCCAACGGCCAGCTCATGGAAGAGATCGCCTACCGCAACGGCAAGCCCCAGGGCAGCCCGCGCCGCTTCGACGAGGCCGGCCGCGAAGTCGTGGCCTCCGCATCCCCCCCCGGCTTCATGAAGAGCCTGGAAAAACTCGTGAAGGGGGCCTGAGGCATGGGCTGCCACGTCTGCATGGGTGCGATGCTGCAATGCAGCTTCGGGGCCGCGCCTTCGAGCCTCGTCGTGCTGCCCGCCAGCGGCGTGATGACGAGCAGCATGCCCGCGGCCAACATCATGGACAACAAGCCCATGGCGAACATCATGCCCTTCGGCATGTGCAACAGCATGGCCAACCCGATGGTGGCCGCCGCCACCGCCGCCGCGCTCGGCGCGTTGACGCCCATGCCCTGCATCCCCGTGACCGCCGCGCCCTGGGCGCCGGGTTCGCCGACGGTGCTGGTCGCCAACATGCCCGGCCTGCAGGACAGCTCCAAGCTCATGTGCAACTGGGGCGGCGTGATCCAGGTGGTCGCGCCCGGGCAGTTCACCGAAATGATTCCCTGACCCTCCAGACCATGTCGCAATACGTCTTCACCATGACATCCCGGATGGTCGCGATCACCGCGACCTGCCTGCTGCTGCTGTGCGTCCTTCTCTTCCTCATGGGCCTGCAGATCGGCAAGCTGCTGGCGCCGCCCGCGGCGACGGCGCCGCTCATGACCCCGCCTGTATCCGCCGCGTCGGGGCCTGCTCCCGCCGCCGCACAGGCGCCCACCGCCTCCACCCAATGACCCACGTGACACTCCGCATGTCGAACGAACGACCCTCCCCCACCCGCCGTCCGGCGCCGGCCGCCGCGCGCGGCGCGCTGCGCCGCCTCCTCCTGCCTTCCCTGCTGGCACTGGCGAGCCTCGCGGGCGGCATCGCCCACGCGGCCGGGCCGATGGCGCAAGGCGCGCTCGCGGCACCCGCGGCGCAGGCCGTGCCGGCCATGCCCGCCGACCCGACCGCGCCCCGGCCTGCCGCGGCCACGGTCCCCAACGGCCTCGTGCGCGTGGCCGACGGGCGCCTGCTGGCACCCGACATCGCCCGCATCGTGAACCGCGGCGAGCTCGTCGTCGCCATGCTCAAGGTCGACACGCCGCCCTTCTTCTTCTTCGACGACAGCGGCCACTGGACCGGCCTGGAGGTCAGCCTGGCCGAGTCCCTGGCCAGGGAACTGGGCGTCAAGCTGCGCATCAACCGCGATGCCGGCACCTTCAATGCCGTGGTCGACCTGCTGGCCAACGGCCAGGCCGACCTTGCCATCAGCAAGCTCTCGCGCACGCTGGCGCGCTCGCAGACCATCGCCTTCAGCGACGCCTACCTCACGCTCAATCATTCGCTGATCCTCAACCGCGTGAAGTTCGCGCAGCTCGCGCACGGGCGGCCGCTGCCGGAGGTGATCCGCAATTTCAACGGCAGCATCGGCGTGATCGCCAAGTCGTCCTTCGCCGACTACGCCCGCACCAACTTCCCCAAGGCGAAGGTCGAGGAGTTCCCCTCCTGGAACGACGTCCTCGCGGCGCTCTACAAGGGCACCATCGTGAGCGCCTACCGCGACGAGTTCGAGGTCAAGCGCGTGCTCAAGGCCGACCCCACCGTCTCCCTCGTGCTGCGCACCGTGACGCTCAAGGACCTGGAGGACACGCTGGGCGTCGGCGTGGCCGTCAGCGACCCGACCCTGCTGGCCTTCGTCAACCAGTACCTCGCCCAGCGCACCGAAAAGCTGGACATCAACAAGGTCCTGCAAGCGCTCGACCGCTGAGCACGCCGGAGCACGCACCCCCATGAATTTCAACAAGTTCTACGCCTTCGTCCTCAACCCCTGGGTCGTGATCGGCAGCCTCGCGGCCGGCGTGGCCTTCGGCATGCTCGCGCCCGCGCCGGCCGTGGGCCTGGGCTTCGTCGGCGACATCTACGTCGACCTGCTGAAGATGATCACGCTGCCCTTCATGGTGTCGGCCGTCATCTTCAGCCTGCAGCGGCTGTTTCGCGACGGCGGCACCGGCAGCCTGCTCGGCCGCGTGGCCCTGGTCTTCCTCGCCTTCTCGGCCTTCGTCGCCATTGCCGGCGCCGCCACCCTGCTGATCCTGCGCCCCGGAGAGAACCTGCCGACCAGCACCATGCAGACCTTCGGCCAGATCGTCGGCGGCGACCTGAGCGCCAGCGACACGGCCATGAACCTGCGCGGCGTCGACGAGGTCAAGAAGACCACGAGCTTCTCCGACGTGCTGGTGAGCCTGGTGCCCGCGAACATCTTCTCGGCGCTGGCCAACGGCGACACGCTCAAGACGCTGGTCTTCGCGCTGCTCTTCGGCCTGGCCGTCGGCCATGTGCCCGCGCGCATCTCCGACGGGCTCACGCAGGCGCTGGAGACGGTCTACCACGCCTGCCAGACGCTCATGCACTGGCTGAGCTTCCCGCTGCCCATCGTGCTGTTCTGCATGAGCGCGGCGCAGTTGAGCAAGACCGGCATCGAGCCCTTGCGCGCCATGGGGCAGTTCGTGCTCGCCTTCCTCGTGGTCTCGCTGATCCTGCTGGCGGTGGCGGCCTTCATCATCTGGAAGCGCTCCAACGGCACGCTGGGGCAGACGCTCAATGCGCTGCGCGGCCCCTTCGCGCTCGCGCTGGCCACGCGCAGCAGCGCCACCTGCATGCCCATCATGATCGAGAGCCTGGTGGAGCGCCTGGGCTTCGCCCGCTCGCGCGTGGAGCTGCTGGTGCCGCTCACCGTGTCGCTGCTGCGCATCGGGCCGGTGGTGTACTACGTCTGCGCCACGCTCTTCATCGCGCAGATCTACGGGCGATCGCTGTCGCCGGTCGAGATCGGCATCGTGCTCATGTCCTCGGTGCTCGCGGGCTTTGCCTCGGCGGGCATGACGGGGCTGGTCACGGTCTCGCTGATCGGCATGACCTGCACCTACCTGGGCCTGCCCTTCGAGGCCGCCTTCATCCTCTTCCTGGCGGTGGACCCGGTGTGCGACATGCTGCGCACGCTGGTGCTGGTCATCGGCAACACCGCCGCCGTCGCGGTGGTGTGCCCACGGCCTCTCAAGATCTAGGCATCGCCATGTCTCGCATCGGCGTTCTCGGCGGCATGGGTCCATCGGCCACGGTGGACTTCATGGACAAGATCATCCGGCTCACGCCCGCCACGCGCGACCAGGATCACCTGCCGGTGATCGTGGCCAGCCTGCCGCACGTGCCCGACCGCTCCAGCGCCATCCTGGGCACCGGCGCGGACCCGCTGGCCGCGCTGCTCGCGGGCATCGGCGTGCTCAACGACATCGGCGTGGGCGTGGTCGCCATTCCGTGCAACTCCTCGCACCACTGGTACCCGCAGATGGCGGCGCGCAGCCAGGCGCCGGTCCTCCACATCGCGCAGGCCTGCGTCGCGGCCGTGCCGGCGGCGACGCATGCGAAGGTGGCCGTGCTCGCCACTCGCGGCGCGCTGGTCTCCGGCTTCTACCAGGCCGCGCTGCGCGAGCGCGGCATCGACTTCCTCGTGCCCGACAGCGCCAGCGGCCAGGACCACGTGGACGCCTGCATCCGCGCCGTCAAGGGCGGCGACGTGGCGGCGGGCACGGCCGCGCTCGACCAGGCCCTCGCGGCCATCGCCGCGACCGGCGCCACGGCGGTGATCATGGGCTGCACCGAGATCCCGATCGCCGCCCGGGCCGCCGCGCCCACGCCGCTCGCGCTCATCGACAGCTCGCTGGAGCTCGCACGCGCCACGGTCGCGTTCGCGCTCGCGAAGGGGTGGAACAAGCCGACATGGGTTTCCTGACGCGCATGTCCCACAGCCTGCTCGCGTTGCTGCTCTGCATGGCGGCGGGCAGCATCGCGGGCGTGTACGCGCCCGCCCTCGGGGATGTGGCCTACGTCGCGGGCCAGGTCTACCTGTCGATCGTGAGCATGGCGGCCATTCCGCTGCTCGTGGTCGCCACCTTCTTCGGCCTGCGCCAGACCATGGCGCTGCCCTTCCCGGGACGGCGCATGCTCATGATCGCCGGCCTGGCCCTGCTGCTGGTGGTGCTGTGCGCCGGCACCGGCCTGGCGCTGGGCTGGATGGACGCGCCCGGCGCGCACCTGGACGGCGAATCCCGCGCCCACCTGGGCGCGCTGGTGCAGCAGGCCGGCGGCGACGGCGGCGACATCGAAATGCGGCTGCAGGGCGACCAGACCGAGGCCACCGCGAGCCCGGAGCACGGCTGGTCCACCCTGCTGCCCGACAACTTCTTCCGCGTGCTGGCCGAGGGACGCGCGCTGGGCATCCTGTCGTGCGCGATCCTGTTCGGCCTGGGCTTCGCCGCGCTCGCCCGCGCGCAGAACAACGCGCTCAACCACCTGTTCGAGGGCGTCTACCGCACGCTGGAGCTCATCATCGCGCGCGCCAACATCCTGCTGCCGATCGTGGCCTTCGGCATGGCCGCGCACATCCTCTCGCAAACCGAGCTCGCGACCATCCGCGCCATGAGCGGCTTCCTGCTGCACTTCTTCGCGCTGGTGCTGCTGCTGTCGGCGGCGGCCATCGCGCTGATCCACAGGCGCGGCAGGCAGCCGCTCGCGGAGGTGCTGCAGCACCTGAAGACGCCGATGCTCGTGAGCCTGGTGTCGTCGAGCACGACCGCCAGCATTCCCCACACCATCGAGGCCATGAGCGCGCGCCTGGGCTTCAGCCGCGGCATCGTGGAGCTGGTCGTGCCCACGGCCTCGGTCTTCCTGCGCGCGGGCTCGGCGCTCTACTACGTGCTGCTCGCCCTGTTCGTGGCGAACCTCTATGATCGCTCGCTCAGCGCGGCCGACATCGGGATGATCTGCGCGGGCGCCACCCTGGCGGCATTCGCATCGGCGGGCAACAACAGCCTGACCAACGTGGGCTACGCCGGCATCGTGCTGTCCCTGCTGCAGTTGCCCATCGAGGCGGCGCTGGCGCTGTTCCTCGCGATCGACCTGATCTGCGAAGGCCCCCGCAACCTCCTGACCCTGCTTGCCACCTGCGTGCTGATCGCCATCGTCTCGGCCGGCCTGCCTTCCGAGCGCGTGACAGCGCCCGACGCGGGCGCGCTGCCCGCCAAGCCCCAGCCGCTGCGCCTGGTGCTCACGCGCGCGCACATCGCCGTGCTGGCGGGCGGCAGCGTGCTGGCCGCGCTGCTGATCGTGCTGATGGGCGTCGCCGTCGGCGCACGGCAGGCCCAGCCCCCACCCACGGCCCTGACCCGCACCGTTGCGTCCCAGGCCGCCCCGTCCTCCGGAGTTTCGCGATGAATCGACAAGCAATCTTGAAATGGATCGCCGCCGCGCTGCTGCTCGCGCAGCTGGCGGGCTGCGCGATGCCGGGCTTCCTGAGCTTCAAGGGAACGCGCGTGGACTGGAGCGAGGTCACGCTCTCGGCCGTTCCCGGCGCCAACCGGAACAGCCCGGTGGCGGTCGACGTCGTGATGGTGCTCGACGAGGCCATGCTCGCGCGCCTGAGCGAGCTCGGCGCGGCCAAGTGGTTCGGCGCGCGCGCCGATCTGCAGAAGACCTTCCCGCAGAGCCTGTCCTACCGCTCGTGGGAGCTGGTGCCCGGCCAGACCCTGCGCGTGCCCGGCAGCAGCTTCGGCTCGCCGCGCGTCGCGGCCGTGCTCGTCTACGCCAACTACGCGACGCCCGGCGCCAACCGGGTGCGCGTGGAAGACCTCAAGGGCGCGATCCTCGCCCGCTTCGACATCCAGAGTTTCGACGTCTCCAGCACGCCATGATGAACAACCTTCCTTCCCCCCGCGCAGGAGACCGCCATGTCTGACATCTCCAGGGCCGCGCCCGTCACCGACCGCATCGAATGGCACGAAGGCATGCTGCTGTCGCCGCAGCACTTCCAGCAGTTCTCCGCCCGCCTCGATTCCCTCATGGCCTGGCAGACCCTGGCGGCCGCGCCCTTCAGCTGGGGCGTGCGCCGCCTGGTGTTCGACCACGGCCTGCTGCCCGCCGGCCTGCTGCGCGTGCTGGAACTCGAGGCCATCCTGCCGGACGGCACGGCCGTCCAGTATTCCGCCGCCGACGCCGAGCACGGCACGCTGGAGCTTTCGCTCGCGCCCTACGCCGAGCAGCTCGCCAACGAAGCCGTCGACGTCTACCTGACGCTGCCGGTGTCCGGCCCCGCGCGCCATCGCAGCGCCACCGTGCGCTTCCGCTCGGTGGCCGGCGCGCCGGTCGAGGACGCGGTGTCCGACGCCGAGCCCGCCGACATTCCCCGCCTGCTGCCCCGGCTGGCGCTCAGCGCGGGCGGCGTGCCGCCCGGCACGCACGTGCACCTGCGCATCGGCAACGTCTTCAAGGACAACGAGGTGATGAAGCTCGGCGACGCCATGCCCCCGCTGCTGGAAGTGGCGCGCGACAACCCGCTGTGGACCACCACCGCGGGGCTGCTCGGGCAACTGCGCGGCAAGGCCGCCTTCGTCGCCAAGCAGACCGCCGTGCCCTCCTCGCGCGTGGACGACCGCCTGGCCCACCTCGAACTCAAGGACCGCCTGCGCAGCCTGCTGTCGGGCCTGCCGCATGCCGAGGCCGTGCTGCGAACGCCGCACCTGCACCCGCTGCCGCTGTACTGGGCGCTGTGCTCGCTGCTGGCCTCGCTCAGCCTGCTGCGCCCCGGCGGCCTGCCGCCCGTGCCGCTGGACTACGACCATGCCGACCCCTCTCTGGTCTTCAAGCCCCTGCTGCTGGCCCTGCAGGAGGCGGTGTCGGAAGTGAGCCAGGAATACCGCGAGCACAAGTTCGAGTTCCGCCAGGGCGCCTTCGAGACCGCCCTGCAGCCCGGCTGGCTCGCCGGCACCCGCCTCGTGGTGGGCCTGCGCGGCCAGTCGGACAAGGACCTCATGGCCTGGATGGACAGCGCCATCGTCGGCGCGCAGTCGGCCTACCCCTCGCTGCGCGAGCGCCGCGTGCTGGGCGCGGTCCGCGCGCAGATCGATTCGGCCGACGAGCTCGGCGTGCGGCCGGGCTCGGGCTACCTGCTCTACGCCATCCAGACCAGCGCGACGCTCACCGTGCCCGGCGAGCGGCTGGTCATCGCCAACGCCAACGAAGGCGCCACCGCGCAGCCTCCGCAGGAAATCGTGCTCTTCATCAAAGACTGACGCACCCAAGCACCCGCTCCACCATGGCACGCCAACTTCCCGACCTCGCGGTCGACGACCACATCACGAGGCAGTTCCGCGCCTTCTACGACGAGATCGTGAAAGCGCGCGACCGCACGGCCGAAAGCCGCGAGACCGATCCCGACGCGGTGGCCCGCGCGCTCTCGCGGCACCTGGAGAACCTGCTCGAACTGCAGACCCTGGAGTCGCGCCGCGAGAGCACGCGCTTCGAGCTCGAGAACGTGGCGGACGCGCGCTACCTCAAGGCCGCGCTCGCCGACGAGATCCTGCTGAACACGCCCTGGATCGGCCGCGAGTACTGGACCCGCCACCTGCTGGAGTCCGCCCTGTTTCGCACCAACATCGCCGGCGACCTGGTGTTCGGCCGCATCGAGGAGCTGCTCTCCGGGCGCGAGCCTTCCCGCCGCGACATTGCGCGCCTCTATCTCTTCGCGCTGGCGCTGGGCTTCCAGGGCAAGTACCGGGGCAGCGGCGAAGATGCCCGGCTGCTCGGCTACCGCGAGGAGCTGTTCCAGTTCGTCTACCAGCGCCAGCGCGACTTCTCGGGCCGCGACCGCGTGGTCTCCGAGCGCGCCTACGCGAGCACGCTGTCGCACATCGCGCCGCGCAAGCTGCCCACGCTCAGCCGCTGGACCGTGCTGTTCCTGCTGAGCGCGGCCGCGCTGCTGGCCATCTCCGAGCTGCTGTGGCTGTGGCAATCCTGGCCGGTGCGCCAGGTGCTCCAGCCCGGCAGCGCCGATTCGTCGGGAGCCTCCCAGCGATGACTCTCTTTCGCCGCCCAACGAAGACGCCGCCATGCTGACGGACCAACTGTTCCTCATCTCCATCGCCGTACTGACGCTTGTCGTACTGCTCGTGCTGGGCATGGTGCTGTATTTCGCCGCCCGCCGCTCGCACGCCAAGCCCTCGAGCGACCCCAAGGTCGCGCGCATCCGCTTCGACTCGCTGCGCAGTTCCTTCCGCCAGGCGGTGGAGCTGATCGAAGGCAACATCGCCTCGCGCGCCGACCGCTACGGCATTCCATGGATCATGGTGCTCAACGAAGGCGACGACCACCGCCAGCTGCCCATCGAGCAGTCCGGCGTGGCCAGCGCGCTCAGCACCGAATCGGCTTCGGCCGCGGCCACGCAGGGCATCTCCTGGCACTTCTTCGACCGCGGCGTGGTCATCGACATCCAGGGCGCCTACCTCGGCTCGCCCGATGACCACGACGCCTCCGAGAAACCCTGGGACGAGTTCCTCGGCATGTGCCGGGCCTACCGGCCGCAGCGGCCTTTCGACTCGGTGGTCATCACCATTCCCGCCGCCCTGCTGCTCGACGACAGCGCCGACGGCCGGCTCGAACTCTCCAAGCGGGCCAAGCTCGCGCACCGGCGCCTGTGGCTGGCGCAGAACCGCTTCGCGATGCGCTTCGCGGTCTATGTGCTGGTCACCGGGGCGGAACAGCTCGAAGGCTTCAGCGCCTTCGCGCGCGCCCTGCCCGAGCCGCTGCGCGCCAGCATGCTCGGCTGGTCCTCGCCCTACGACCTGTCCACCACCTACCAGCCGGGCTGGGTCGACGAAGCCGTGGGCACCGTGGTGCGCTCGGTATCCGACGTGTCCGCCGAGCTCTTCGCCACCGGCACCGCAACCGAGGGCGCCGGCCCGCAGCTGCTGCTGCCCTCGCGCATCGAGGCCCTGCGGTCCCAGCTGCAGCTCTATGCCGACGAGCTGATGCGCCCGAGCGCCTACCACGAGCCCTTCTTCTTCCGCGGCATCTACCTCACCGGCGACAGCGGCGAATCCGCGCAGGCGATCGCCGTCATCGATGCCGAGCAGGACGTCTACGGCCGCCAGGAACCCGGCGGCGACCTGATCGCCCAACTGATGCGCCAGCCGGCCTTCCTGCGCGATCTGTTCGAGAAGAAGATCTTCCTCGAATACGGCCTCGCGCGGCCCTCGCGCACGCAGACGCTGGCGCGCCCGGTGCTGCACCGCGCGCTGCGCTGGACGGCGGTGATCTTCCTGTGCGGCTGGGGCCTGGGCCTGGCGGTGGCGAGCTGGCAATTGCACCAGCACAACAACGCCCTCGTCGCGGCGCTGTCGCAGCTGCAGCACGACGCGCAGTACCGCATGCGCGCGCTGCAGCGCGGCGAGACGGTGCCCTCGGCCTGGTACCGCAACAAGGCGCTCTCGCTGCTGGCGATGAACGAGCGGCTGCGCACCGATGGCACGCAGTCCTTCTTCATGCCCGGCTCGTGGCAGTTCTTCGATGACCTCAACGAACGCGTGATCGAGCGCATCGAGCGCGAGTTCGGCGACATCGCCGTGGGCACCCTGCGGCGCGAACTGCTGAGCCGCGTGAGCCAGCTGAGCGGCGTCGAGCAGGACGAGACGACGGGTGAATTCATCATCGGCGCCAACTGCAGCGTGCCGCCGAGCTTCAAGACCATCGGCGACGCGCCGCGCAAGAACGGCCTGCTGGTGGAAGACCAGCCCGAGTTCGGCGCGCTGCAGCGCTACCTGGCCTCGGTCGACCAGCTGGACGCCGCCTTGCAGGCGGTCGAGCGCCTGCGCCAGCCGGCAGCCAGCAACGCGGAGGACCTGCGCGTGGCGGTGCGCTACGCCCTGGGCGCGGAGCTGCCGGCCGACCTCGGGCGCAGCATGCGCTACTTCCGCCAGGCCGCCGCCGAAGGCAACGCGCTGTCGATCCCGCTGGCGCCCTTGCAGGCCGCGCTGCGCTGCGCGCTGGACAAGGGCACGGCCCAACTCGACGCGCGCCTCTTCGCCAACAACGAGCTGCTGGTGTCCGAGCAGACGCTGGCGCGCCAGTGGCCGGTGCTCGCCGGGGCCGGCAGCTTCGCCGGGACCACGGCCGGCTACCGTGGCGTGATCGCCGCCATCAAGGACCAGGAAGACCTCGTGGCTTCCGGCAAGGGCGGCTGGATGCGCCAGCCCGCGCTCGCGCTGGGCGTCTCCTACGACCGCACCCTCGCGCGCATCGAGCAGGACCGCCTGCTGGGCCAGGAGGCCGCCGAGCAGGTGCGCGGCCGCGCGCAGGACGCCTTCCAGAAGTTCCGCACCGAGTTCAACCTGCGCTTCGGCGGCGCGCAGCCGGGCATCGTCTGGCAGGACAAGGAGGGGCGCTTCGCCCTCGCGCCGGAACGCATCGCGCTGCGCGACGCGCTCACCTCGCTGCTGAGCCAGCCTTTCATGGCTGCCGCGCGCGACCGCGAGATCCCCGGTCCCGGCATCCGCGCGGTGGCTGCCTGGGACCTGCCGCGCCTGGACCAGGCGCTGGCGCTCGGCGAGGTCCGCAAGCGCTACATGAGCGAAGGCATGCCGGCCTTCCCGGCCTCGGTGCGCCCGGGCATCGAGAGCGCGCTGAATGCCCACTTCGCGCAGCTCGTGGTCGACCTGACGGCCGAGGCCGCGACCAGCGCCCCGGCCGATGGCCTGCGCGCATCGGCGACCGACACCCAGGCGGCGGCCTACGAGGCCTCCCGCCAGCGCCTGGTCAAGCTTCAGGCGCTCCTGACCGAACTGGGCGCCGGCCCGCGCGCCGAGGACCTGCGCGCACTGGTCTCGCGTGACGCGCTGGAGCGACTCGAAGGCGTGGACGAAGCCTTCGCCCAGTCGGAGCTCTACGCCATGCGCGGGCGCGACTTCCAGGCCTGGCGCGGCGAACGCGGCCCCGTGCTCGCGGCCTTCGGCGTGCCCGATGCCGCCTCGCTCGCGGCCTACCTCGGCCAGCAGTACAGCCGCGTGGAATCGCTCGGCAAGCTGGCCGACAGCTACATCGCGGCCATCGACGGCCCCGCCGCGGGCTCGGTGCTGGCGCTGCGCTGGCAGGCGATGAATCGCGACCTCGAACGCTACCGGCTGAAGAACCCCAACAGCAGCCTGCTGCTGCTCGAACAGTTCCTGGCCACCACCGGCGCCGAGATCGACCGCGAGACCTGCGCCGCCAAACTGGCCGGCAAGGCACCCGCGGCCCGTGTCGGCGACTACTTCGCCGAGCGCCACGGCCAGATCTACAGCGCGCTGCTCGCGCGCTGCTTCGAGCTGCACTTCGGCGACCAGCAGGAGCTGTGGACCCAGTTCTCGGCGCGCTTCAATCGCTCGCTCGCCGGCCGCGCGCCCTTCGGCACCGCGACGGGCCGCGGCTTCGAACTGGCGGACCCGGCCGACGTGAGCGACCTGCTGCGGGCCTTCGATCCGCTGGACAAGGCGCTGAAGGACAACAAGGTGGAAAGCAACACCCGCTTCGTGCTGCCGGGCCAGGCGGCGCGCCGCTTCGCCGACCAGTTCGGGCGCGTGCGCGACTTCCTCGGGCCGCTGTTCCCCGGCGAGGACGGTGCCGCGCCCGGCTACGACGTGGGCGTGGAATTCCGCGTCAACACCGCCGCGGAGATCGAGGGCAGCCAGATCATCGACTGGTCGCTGGAGATCGGCGACCAGGTGCTCAGGCTGGCCGATCCGCCGCGCACGCTGCACTGGGAGTACGGCATGCCGGTGGCCCTGGTGCTGCGCATCGCGAAGAACTCTCCGCTGGCCGCGCGCGCCGACGCGCAGCAGCCCGCGCTGCTGACCGACGGCCAGACCGTGAGCTACCGCTTCACCGACCCGTGGGCCCTGCTCACGCTGGCGCAGCGCCAGCGCGACCCGGAGTCCTCGCAGCGGCAGGACGGCCGCTCGCAGCTGCTGAAGTTCGAATTCCCGGTGACAGCCGCAGCGGCCGGCGATGCGGCGCTGACGCCGACCGGCGGACGCGCGCGCGTCTTCCTGCGCATCAGCGCGAGCGCCGGGGGCAAGAAGACGCCCGTGCTCTGGCCTGCCGTCTTCCCCGCGCGCGCGCCCGAATGGAACAGTCCCTGATGGCCAGCCTTCCGACACCGGGTTTCGACCCCGATCTCTCTGCTCTGCTTGCGCCGCTGGAGGCCGACGGGCCCGCGGGCCTGTCGCTGCGCTACGACGCCGCCTACGCCCGCATCCGCGACGCCCGTTCGGAGGACGACGCCAGCCTGCCCATGGGCGAATGGACGCGTCCACTCAAGAAGGCCGACTGGCGCGCCGCCGACACGCTGTGCACCGAGGTGCTGCAGCGGCGCAGCAAGGACCTGCAGGTGGCCGCGTGGCTGACCGAGGCCTGGGTGCACCGCCATGCGCTCGACGGCTTCGTCGCGGGCGTGCGGCTGCTCGAAGGCCTGGCCCGCGGCTTCTGGGACAGCGTGCATCCGCGCATGGAGGATGGCGACGCCGACATCCGCGCGGCGGTCTTCATCTGGGCCAACGATACGCTGGCGCAGACGCTGCTGCTGCACGTTCCGCTGGTGCATTGGACGGAGCTCGCGCCGCCCTTCATCAATCTCAACGACTGGCGGCGCGCGCTCACGACCGAATTCGGCACCGGCGCGCGGGCGAATGCGGCCAGCGCGCAGGCGACGTCCGGCGCGCCCGCCACGCCCGCCGCTTCGCGCCAGGACATCCTCGACCAGGCCGGGCGCGACCTGCACGCGCTGGTGGCGATCGACGACCAGCTGGCGCGGGCCGCCGCCGCCTGGGACGATCTGGCGGCGCTGCTCGACGATCGCCTGGGCGAAGCTGCACCCAGCCTGGCCAAGGTCGCGGAGACCCTGGCGCAGATGCGCCAGGCGGTGCGCAGCCTGTTGCACGAACGCGATCCGCGCAACCAGGAACCCGCGGCGCCCGCGCAGCCGCCGGCCGAAGGCGCCGCCGCCGGGACGACGGCGACCGCGACATCGAAGGACGACGACATGAGCGAAGAAGCGCTTCCATCCCCCTCCTCCCCGGCCTCTGCTTCGCAGCCGCTGCCGCACGCCGCAGCGAGCGGGCGCATCGGCAGCCGCGCCGAGGCCTACCAGCTGCTCGAGCTGGCCGCGGCCTACCTGCAGCGCACGGAGCCCCACAGCCCGACGCCGTATCTCGTCAAGCGCGCGGTAACCTGGGGCCGCATGCCCTTGCCGGAACTGATGCAGGAAGTGCTGCGCGAGGAAGGCGATCTCAACCGCTACTTCTCGATGCTGGGCGTGAAGCCCGCGTGAGAGCGGGCCAGCCCCGCGTCGCCTCAGCCGGGCTCGCGCCGGCAGAAGGCCTGGGCTGATTTCGCCAGGGGGTCGTCGCAGAACGCCCGCACCAGCCGCTTGCTCGCGGGCGCCACATAGCCCACGCTCGGCATGAGCTCGAGCAGGTCCTGGAACGAGGACGAGCCCTCGGGGTCCATGCTGGCGAGATCGGCCTTGGGAAAGGTCAGCTCCAGCACGCGCTCGGAGGTCGCGAACCTCTCGCGGCCCTTCACCGGCAGGCGGGCGACGAATCGAACGGAGGTGTTGCCGACGTCGGGAAAGAAGGTCTGCAGCCCCTTCGAGATGAAAAGCGCATCCTTCGCCAGGTCCGTCACCACGCTTGCCTCGTAGAGAGGCGCTCTCAGGTCGAGGCCGATTTCCAGCGCCCCGTCGCGAGCCGCCTTGGGGTCGACCCAGCCGATGTCCCTGTGCAGCTCGGCAATGGATCTCGGGTTCTCTGGAAGCGCTTCCTCTGCGTCCTGCCTTGGCAGCCTCCATGCCGCGCAACACGTCAGGAACACGGCGCCCATCGCCAGCGTGGCCAGGATATCGGCGCGCTTCTGCTTGCGCGCGAAGGGTTCGGCGGTGGCCACGGCGGTCGCGGCTCAGCGCACCCAGCCCAGCCAGAGCGCACGCGCGGCCACGCCGGAGGGCACCTTCTGCCCGATCTTCATGCGGTCCGAGATCTTCCTGGCCAATGCATTGCGTCCCAGTTCCATGCCCGCGGCCAGCGAGCTGCCATCCGCCGGCGACAGGGGCGCGATGCCCAGCGGCGCGAGCGTGCGCGCGTTGAAGTTCTGGATCACCGTCTGGCACTTGCGGCCATAGGCCCTGACGTCGCGCAGATGAATGCCGAACACGTCCTGCCAGGCCCGGATGTTCCGGCCGTACATGAAGCCGGCATCGCTGGCGGTGGGGTCGAGGTTGTCGTAGCCCAGCGCGCGGTTGATGCTGCCGTTGGCCTCTTCCTGGAAGATCATGTTGCCCGCGTTGCCGATGACGCCGACGTTGAAGTCGATGCGGTCGTTGTTGCCCACGAACAGGTCCGCGGCGGTGATCGCGCCCATGCTCAGCCAGGCCTTGGAGTTGTTGCGCAGCTTCAGGATCAGGCTGTTGAGCCTGCTCTTGTCCTTGTCCGAGAGGCTGAGCTCGGATGCCTTGCCGAGAGTGGTGAAGCCCGCGTTGTGCGCCATCTTGAGCATGACCTTCTGGCCGCTCTGCACCAGCGCGAGCCACATCGCCAGTTCCGCCGGGCTCGCCCGGAAGGCGGCGACGGCGGCCACTTCGAGCTCGCTCAGGGGAACGCTGTCGACGCCCGCGCTCACCGTTCCCATGATGTCGTTGATGACGCCGATGTTGTGGCGGGTCATGGGCTTGAGATCGAGTCCGTCGATGGACGATGCATGGTCCTCGACCTTGATGACCAGTTTCGTGGCGCTGTTGCCCAGCGTGACGAGGAACACCGGGTGCCCCGGGGAAATCGCATCGATGGCGCTGATCTGGCTGGTGAGGAGTTCGGGAAGCGCGCTGCCGGTCGCGGGCGCCGGGCCGGAAGCCACGGGGGTCGCGGCCACCGCCGCCGGATGCGGCGGCAAGACCATCGGCGGCGGCGCCGAGCCGGACATCGCGCCCCTGCGCGGGCGGTTCACGATGGCGGTGCTGGGGCGCGAAACGGCGCCGGGGACCCAGGTTTGGTTGTCAGGCATGGAGCTTTCTCTTTTCCTTCCGGTCGGTCGCGCCTTCGGCGCGAGAGGTGCACGAGAAGTGGAGTCTCTCACGCCCTTACACTTTGTAGCACGCCATTGTTGCGCATTGGCCTCGGGGGCCGAGGGGCGCCCAAGCACGTAAATCGCATACGCTGCCTTGGTTTTGTTCGTTGGGCATCGCATGACCCGGCGGTAGCCTTCTTTCATCCCGGCCCGGCATCACGCGGGGCCCATGAATGGAGAGCGCTTCCGCAATGTCCCAGGTCTTTCACAGCCTGCCCGTGCCCGTGGCCGCGAAGGTCGCCACGCCGGCCGAACCCATCGCGCGGCCGGCTCGTGCGCCATCGCCCCCGGCGCCCGAGCCCGGCACGCCGTGGCGGCCCCGCAAGCTTCTCCTGCTGTCGTGGCTGGTGCCGCTGGTGGTCCTGGCGGCGTGGGAGCTGTCCGCGCGCGCGGGCTATCTCTCGCCGCATGTGCTGCCGGCGCCGAGCAAGGTGGCCGCCACCGCATGGCGCCTGGTCCTCGAAGGCCGCCTGGTCAGCGACATGGGCACCAGCCTGCTGCGCGCGGCGACCGGCTTCTTCATCGGCGGCTCGATCGGCTTCGCGCTCGGCACCATCGTGGGCTTCTCGCGCCTGGCCGAAGCGCTGTTCGACCGCAGCATCCAGATGGTTCGCGCCATCCCCTTTCTCGCCATGCTGCCGCTGGTGATCGTCTGGTTCGGCGTGGATGAAGGCGGAAAGATCTTCCTGGTGTCGCTCGGCGTGATGTTCCCCATCTACATCAACACGGTGCTCGGCATCCGTCAGGTGGACCCGAAGCTGCTCGAACTCGGCCGCGTCACGGGCCTCGGCAATGCGGCGCTGATCCGCCGCATCATTCTCCCCGGGGCCCTGCCCTCGATCCTGGCAGGCGTGCGCTACGCACTCGCGGTCGCATGGCTGGCGCTGGTGGTCGCCGAGACGATCGCGACCAGCTCCGGCATCGGCTATCTGGCGATGGACGCGCGCGAGTTCCTGCGCACCGATGTCATCGTGCTGACGATCGTGGTGTATGCGGCCATCGGCGTCGCCTCCGACGCGGTGGCCCGGCTGCTGGAGCGCCGGCTGCTCGCGTGGCACCCGAACTTCGGCGCGGCGGTCAAGCGATGAGCGCGGCGGAGTCTCTTCTGGCGAGCGAGGCACCGGCCGTCGTCGTGCGCGGCCTGCAACGCCGCTACGGCGATCGGATCGTCATCGGCGGACTGGACCTGCGCATCGCGCGCGGCGAGTTCGTCGCGCTGCTGGGCGAAAGCGGTTGCGGCAAGACGACCCTGCTGCGCGCGCTGGCGCGGCTGGATGCCATCGATGGCGGGCTTATCGACGGTCCGCGCCAGCCCGCGGTGGTGTTCCAGGAGCATCGACTTCTGCCCTGGGATTCACTCTGGCGCAATGTGTCTCTGGGCCTCGAAGAAACGCGGGGCAAGGCGCTCGCCCATGCGGCGCTGACGGAAGTCGGGCTCGGGGACAGGATCGACGACTGGCCGCGCAATCTCTCGGGCGGCCAGGCCTCGCGCGTGGCGCTCGCGCGCGCGCTGGTGCGCGAACCGCGCCTGCTCCTGCTCGACGAGCCCTTCGCGGCACTCGACGCCCTCACGCGCATCCGCATGCATGGCCTGGTGAAGGAACTGGTACGACGCCACCGGCCCGGCGTGCTTCTGGTGACGCACGATGTGGATGAAGCCATCGCGCTGGCGGACCGCGTTCTGGTCATGCGCAACGGGGCCATCGCCAGCGAACACCGGGTCTCGCCCGAGGCCAACGCAAGGCGCACGCACCCCGATTCGGCCGCGCTGCGCGAATCCCTGCTGGGCGAGCTCGGCGTGGCGGCCGAAGCTGCGGACACCTGACACCCTTCCCTCATTCCTTTCACTCGAAACTGCCCATGACCTCTTCTTCTCCGGCGGCCTCGCGCCGCAGCTTTCTGCAAACCGCACTGCTGGGCACGGGCGCGATCGCCTCGGCCCTCGCCCATGCGCAACCGGCACCCACTGCCAGGGCGAGCCGCAACACAGACACCGTGCGGCTGACCTGGGGACGCGGCGGGCTGCCGGCGCTTGCAAAGAACCGCGGCGAGTTCGAGAAACTGCTGGCCAGGGACGGCATCAAGGTCCAATGGATCGGCCCCTTCCCGAACCACGCGCCCTCGCTGCAGGCCGTGACCGGCGGCAGCGCCGATTTCGGCTTCGGCGGCAGTACCACGCCGGCCCTGGCCGCCATGCTGGCTGGCTCGCCGCTCGTGTTCACGCAGTTCGCCATCGTCGAGCCGCGCAGCACCGCCATCATCGCGAAGGACGGCTCGGGCATCGACAAGGTGCAGGACCTGGTGGGCAAGTCGGTGGCGGTCAATCGTTCGGGCCTGGGTGAGTTCCTCCTCGTCGCCGCGCTGGAGAAGCACGGCATCGACCGCAACAAGGTGAAGTTTGTCTACCTGAATCCACCGGATGCGGGCCCCGCCTTCGCGCAAGGAAAGATCGACGCCTGGTCGATGTGGAGCCCCGGCGTGGACATCGCGCGCAGCGAATACAAGGCGCACGACATCTTCTTCGAAGGCCGCGACCTCGAGTTCCTGATCGACTTCAATTCCTTCGTCACGCACCGCAGATTTGCCGAGGACAACCTGGCCATCGTGCGGGCCGTGAACGCGGCCTACGCGGCCGAAGCGAAGTGGGTGACCGAGCATGCGGTCGAGGCCGAGACGCTGAACCAGAAGGACGCCGGCTACAGTGACGCGGTGCGCGACACCCTGGTCAGGCTGCAGCGCCGATGGGACGTCCACGGCGTGCAGGACACGAAGTTCATCCAGCAATTCCAGCAGGCCGCCGACTGGCTGTCGGAGCGCAAGATCCTGCCGCAGAAGCTCAGGGTCGGCGACTATCTCGCGCGGACCTGAGCCAGGGCAATCAGCTGCACGCCTTGTTGTGCGAGGCGTGCATGCCCTTGCTCTTGGCATCGGCCTCGCTCATGTACTCGCCCTTCTTCGTCTTGCCGTAGAACTTGTCGCCCATGCAGTGGTAGACGTTGGTGCTGGTATTGGCCCAGACCTTGCCGGCGCCGCCGCCGGGCGCGGCGGCCGTTGGCGCGGCGTCGGTCTTGGCAGGCGCCTTGGCGGCGGGAGCAGCCGCAGGCGCGGCGGCAGCCGGCGTTGCGGGTGCCGCGGCAGCCGCGGTCTTGCCATACCAGGTCTTGATTCCCTTGTGGCCGCGGCAGGCGCCCGACTTGCTGTCCGGCGACGCATAGGTGTCGTCCTTGCACTGGACGGTGGTACCGGGGGGCGCGTCGGCCGGCACCTGCGCCGAGGCGGCAAGCGAGAAGAGGCCGAAGGCGCACGCGGCGAGCAGGGGGCGAAGGGAAAGCTTCATGGGGTGGGGGTTCCGTGGTGGTGCAACACGAGAAGCATTGGTGCGCAATACCAGCAGCAGCTGACTGCGGCCCCGGAACCCTGGTTCGACGCTCGGTCGCCCGGCCCTCCCGGACCTAGCGCCCGAGGTACGGACCTGCGCTGCCGAAATCCAGGAATGCCGTGGAAGCGAAGCCGGTTTCGGCGTCCTCGGCCGGCTCGGCCTGGGGTTGCGGCTGGAGTTCCATGAAGTCCGTGGGCGCAAAGCTGACGTCGCGCCGGGCCCGGGGTTGCGCATGCCGCTCCTTCGCGCTTTCGCGCAGCCGGGCGAGATCGGCCCTGACCTCTTCCAGTGAACGCACCCTCTTCAGTGAGGCCGCCGGCTCCGCCACGGGGACGGGAAGGGCTTGCACGCTTTCAAGAACAGGCTGCAGGGTCAGCAGGGGACTCTTCGGCACTTCGGGTGCGACCGGAATCGACAGCCGGGCGAGCGGCCGCTCGACGGCCGCGACGGTGCCTGGCTGTCTGGGGGCGCGGGGCGGCAAGTCGACCGTTGCCCCGGAGAGGGCCAGGATGCGCGGTGTCGGCATGGTGATGGGCTTGCACAGAAGCGCCCGAAGGCTACCCTGGATTCGAAGGAAGGTGGCGACGAAACGAGATGCGTCCATGACATGCGGGCCCGAAGTTTGGCGCGATTGTGGGACGGGGTCGACGCGACCCGCACGGAACTCGGCGCTCGATATGCCGGCTTCTGCACACAATTGCGCAAACGGCGCGTGTTGTTCCAGACGCCCGCAACTGCGACACTGCCCGCACGATGCGACCGAATCCCCGATCCCTCCCGACCGGGCGGCGAACGTTCCGCCTCTCGAACAGCGTCTCCTCGTGGGGCGCGGTGGCCATGTTCTTTCACTGGCTCGTCGCCGCGCTGATCTTCATCCAGTTCGCGCTCGGATGGCTCGCCACCGGCTGGCGGCTTTCGCCGACGAAACTCGATCTCTTCGTCTGGCACAAGTCCACCGGCATGCTGGTGCTGGCACTGGTCGTCGCGCGCCTGCTGTGGCGCCTGGCAGGCCCGGCACCGGCACTTCCCGCGGACATGGCCCCCTGGGAGCGCACCGCGGCGCGCCTGAGCCATGCGCTGCTCTATGTCATCATGATCGCCATGCCTCTTACCGGCTGGATCATCAACTCCGCGCAGGGTGTGCCGTTTCGCATCTTCTGGCGCATTCCGCTGCCGGCCCTGGGCGCGCCGGACAAGCACACGGAGGCACTCGCCTCGCTCGCGCATTTCTCGCTGTTCGTCGCCCTTGCCGCGTTGCTGGTGCTCCACATCGGCGCCGCGCTGCGTCACCACTTCGTCAAGCGCAACGATGTGCTGACGCGAATGTTGCCGTCGACCGGCGCGCCGGAATGAAGAAGCTCGCCTGTCTTGCCATGCTGCTCGCCGGCGCCTCGGCCCCGCTCGCTCGCGCGGCCGAGTGGAAGATGGACACGGCGGGCAGCCGGCTCGAGTTCGTCGCCGATTTCGAGAGATCGCCGGCGCCGGGCGTCTTCAAGGACTTCGACGTCCGCCTGGGCTTCGACCCGCAGAAGCCGGAGGGCGGCCACCTGGATGTGACCATTCGGGTGGCGAGCGCGGACATGACGAGCGCGGACATCAACAAGGCGATCGCGGGGATCGAATGGTTCGATTTCGCTCGGCACCCGCAAGCCGAGTTCCACGCGACCGACATCCGCCGGGCCCAGGCGCAGGCGAATGCGCCGGCCGGCGGCTACCTCGCGCGCGGCACGCTGGCCCTGAAGGGTGTGCAGCAGCCGGTGGAGGTGCCGTTCACCTGGAACGCCGGGGCCGCGGGCGCGACGATGGAGGGCCAGTTCACCGTCAAGCGCGGACCGTTCGGCATCGGCACCGGCGAGTGGGCGGCGACGGACGTGATCGGCCCCGAGGTCACGGTGAAGTTCCGGGTGCGGCTGCGTGAGACTCCCTGAGGCCGAAATGCCGCGCGCCGCGCCCCTGCTCGCCGCTCTCGCGCTGATGCTCGCGGGGTGCGCGCCGCCGATCCGCGCGCCGGTGCCGCCGCCGGCGCCCACGACCGCGCAGGGACCGGCGGACTTTCCGCGTGGCGACTACGCGCGCGCGGCGGCCCAGGGGCAGCCGGTCTATCGCATCGATCCGGCGCGCTCGCTGATCGCCATCACGGTGCGCCGCGGCGGGTCGCTCGCGCGCCTGGGGCACGATCACATCATCGCCAGTCATCAGGCGCAGGGCTACATCGCGCCGGAACAAGGCCGCGCCGACCTGTACGTACCGCTGGCCGAACTGTCGGTCGACGAGCCGGCGCTTCGCGCCGAGGCCGGGCTGGACACGCAGCCCAGCGATGCCGACATCGCCGGCACGCGCACCAACATGCGCGACAGGGTGCTCGAGACGCAGCGCTTCCCGTTCGCGCTCATCCGCGTGAACGGCGTCGAGAAGATGCCCGCGGGCGCGCGGCTCGATGCCGCCATCACGCTGCACGGGACGACCCGGAGCTTCCAGGTGCCGGTGCGGATGGAGACCGCGGCCGGCGAGATGAGCGTCGCCGGATCGATCGAATTCAAGCAGAGCGATTTCGGCATCACGCCCCTGTCGATCCTGGGGGGATCGATCCAGGTGCAGGACGGCCTGAGTCTGCGGTTCAGCATTCGCGCTGTGCGCGACGCGTCGGCGCCATGACCGGCGCTTCGCGCCTGCGTGCGGCAGCCACGGCCTTGATGCTGGCCTGGGCGCTGTGCGCGCCCTTCGCCGCGACAGCGCAACAGATCAGCGTCGAGACGTCCGGGCACGGAGACTTCATCACGGTGACGGCATTCGCCGACATGCGCGTGGACCCGCACACCGTATGGAACGTGATTTCCGACTACGACCACCTCGCCGAATTCATCCCGGACATGCGCACCTCGCGCGTGATTCAGCGCGATGGCGACAAGCTGGTCGTCGAGCAGACGGGGAGGTTCGCCTTCCTGTTCTTCCATCAGCAGATCGAGGTCAAGCTGTCGGTGGTCGAATCCCCGCAGCGGCGGATCGCGGCGCGCGCGGTGGGCGGAAACCTCCGGGAAATGGAGGGCCTCTACGCGCTGGAGACCCTGCCCACGGGTGAAGTGCGACTCTCTTATTCGGGGCGGCTGATCCCCGAGTTCCCGATGCCGCCCATCGTCGGCAAGATGGTGGTGCGCAGCGTGATGGCCCGGCAGTTCACCGCCATGGTGAAGGAAATCCTGCGTCGCGACGCATCTGCGCGGGATGCGGCCCGGCGCCCATAGATGTCCCGCCGCGCCCGGGCATCGGTCTCTACAATTTCCGCCACACATGGCCAAGCACCGCAAGAACACATCATCCACGCCCTTCATCAGGGTCGCGCCCAGCGGGGTCCATGGCCTCGGCGCCTTCGCCACGCGGGACTTGCCCGCCTTCGCGTTCCTGGGTCTCTACGAAGGCCGGCGCTACTCGCAGCAGGAGATCGCGGAAAAGGCCTGGAACGACCAGCTCACGTACCTGTTCACCCTGTCCAACCAGGAGACGATCGACGGCGCCAAGGGAGGCAACGCCACCCGCCATCTCAACCACGCCTGCGAGCCCAATTGCGAGGCGGTCGAGGAGTACGACGATGCGGGGCGGCTCGTGCTGAAGTTCCAGACGATCGCGAACGTGGATGCGGGCGACGAGCTGTTCATCGACTACTGCCTGACAGCCGACGATGGCTCGCCGGCCTCGGCCTATCCCTGCCATTGCGGCTCGCCGAACTGCCGCGGCACCATGCTGGCGCCCGTCGAAGCCTGCTGAGGCCACGCATGCCCCCGCTCATCGATCGAGCGCAATGGCCAGGCTCTCCTTGATCTCTTCCATGACGATATAGCTGTGCGACTCGGCCGCCACCGGCAGCTTCTTCAGGATGTCGCCCAGCAGGTGGCGGTACTCGCTCATTCCGCGCAGGCGGGCCTTGACCAGGTAGTCGAAGCTACCCGAAACGAGGTGGCATTCCTGCACTTCCGGCACGTGGAGCAGCTCGTTGCGCACCTGGTCGAAAACGTCCCCGGACTTCGACGCCAGCTTGATTTCCACGAACACAAGCAAGCTCTTTCCCAGCGCCTCGGGCGAGAGATGGGCGTGGTAGCCGGTGATGACGCCCTCGCGCTCCATGCGCTTGACGCGCTCGGAACAAGGCGAGGTCGAAAGGCCGATCTGCTCGGCCAACTCGGTCATCGAGATCCGCCCCTGGCGTTGAAGGATGTCGAGGATCTTGCGATCGATGCGGTCGAGGTCGGTCATTTCACTTTCCCAGGTGTCGAAGCGCCAGCAAAACAGGAGAAATCACTGCGGTCTCCCCTAAATTCGAGCGAATTTACTGGATGTTTGGCCATAAATTTAAGGAAATCCACTTCACTTGATGGTTTCCCAATGAAAGTCATTGTTCTGGGCGGCGGCGTCATCGGTACCAGCACGGCCTACTACCTGGCCCGCTCCGGCGCGCAGGTCACTCTGCTCGACCGCCAGGAGGGCCCGGCCCTCGAGACCAGCTTCGCGAACGCGGGCCAGGTGTCGCCAGGCTACTCCACGCCATGGGCGGCGCCGGGGATTCCTCTCAAGGCCATCAAGTGGATGTTCCAGAAGCACGCGCCACTCGCCGTGCGCCTCGACGGCAGCCTGGCCCAGTTGCGCTGGATGGCCCAGATGCTGCGCAACTGCTCGGCCGAGCGCTACGCGATCAACAAGGAACGCATGATGCGCGTGGCGGAGTACAGCCGCAGCTGCCTGCAGCAATTGCGCGCCGACACCGGCATCCAGTACGAGCAGCGCACCGGCGGCACGCTGCAGCTCTTTCGCACGCAGGCCCAGCTCGATGCGGTGCAGCGCGACATCAAGGTGCTGCAGGAATGCAACGTGCCCTACGAGTTGCTCACCCGTGACCAGCTCGCGCAAGCAGAGCCCGGCCTCGCACAGGCCCGCGACCGCCTGGCCGGCGGCCTGCGGCTGCCCAACGATGAAACCGGCGACTGCCACCTCTTCACGACCGCGCTGGCCGGCATCGCGCGCACCATGGGTGTGGACTTCCGCTTCGGCCAGTCGGTCGAAGGTCTGGTGACCGAAGGCGGTCGCATTGCCGGCGTTCGCTCGGGCGGCCAGGTGCTCACAGCCGACCGCTATGTGCTGGCCTTCGGCAGCTATTCGCGCGACTTCCTGGCGCCGCTGGGTCTTGACCTGCCGGTGTATCCCGTCAAGGGCTACTCGCTGACCGTGCCGCTGGTCGACCCGTCGCTCGCACCGCAGTCGACCGTGCTCGACGAGACCTACAAGATCGCCGTGACGCGCTTCGACGACCGCATCCGCGTCGGCGGCATGGCCGAGCTCGGGGGCTACGACCTGCGGCTCGACCCGCGCCGCCGCGCCACGCTCGAGATGGTGGTGAACGACCTGTTCCCCGGTGGCGACGTCTCGCGTGCCACCTTCTGGACCGGCCTGCGCCCGATGACACCCGATGGCACGCCCGTCATCGGCGCGACGCGCTACCCCAACCTGTTCCTCAACACCGGGCACGGAACGCTCGGCTGGACGATGGCTTGCGGCTCCGCCAGGCTGATCGCCGACGCGGTCACCGGCCAGCGCCCTGAGATCAGCACCGACGGCCTGGCGCTCGAGCGCTACGCGCGCAAGCCGGCACGCGGCGTGCGCGGCTCTCCGGCCCCTGCGGCCGCATGAGCCGGCCGTCACGCGCCCGCGTGGACCTTGGCGCGCTGCGCCACAACTACGCGCTGGCGAAGCGGGTGCACGGGGGGCGCGCCCTCGCGGTGCTCAAGTCCGATGCCTATGGCCATGGCGCGCTGCGCTGCGCGCAGGCGCTGGAAGACCTGGCCGACGGCTTCGCGGTCGCCTTCACGGAAGAAGCGCTGGCCCTGCGCGCGGGCGGAGTCGCCGCGCCGATTCTGGTGCTCGAAGGCGTCTTTGCCGCAGACGAACTGAAGGATGTGGCCGCGCAAGGCCTCTGGACCGTCGTCCACCACGAGGCGCAGCTGCGCATGATCGAACAGGCCGCCGACATGCGCCCGATCAAGGTCTGGCTCAAGGGCGACTCGGGCATGGGGCGTGCCGGCTTTGCCTTGGCGGACTTGCCATCCGCCCATGCGCGCCTGGCGGCGAGCGCCAAGGTGGCCGAGATCACGCTCATGACGCACTTCTCGCGCGCGGACGAGCCTGAGCACCCGGCAACCGCACGCCAGCTCACGGCTTTCGACGCCGCCACCGCCGACCTGCCCGGCCCGCGCAGCCTCTGCAATTCGGCCGGCGTGCTGGGCTGGCCCGCCGCGCGGCGCGACTGGGCACGCCCGGGCATCCTGCTCTACGGGGCCGACCCGATGCCGCACGGCGGCAACGGTCTGAAGCCGGTCATGACGCTGGAGAGCGAAGTCTTCGCGGTGCGCACGCTGCAGCCCGGCGACGCACTCGGCTATGGCGGCGCCTTCGTCGCGCCGCAGAGCACCCGCGTCGGGCTGGTGGCGATCGGCTACGCCGACGGATACCCGCGCACCGCGCCGACCGGCACGCCGTTGGCGATCGACGGCAAGCTGTCGCGTCTCCTGGGGCGTGTCTCCATGGACATGCTCTCGGTCGACCTGAGCACCCTGCCCGATGCGGGCATCGGCAGTCGCGTCGAACTCTGGGGCCCGCAGGTCAGCGTCAATGACGTGGCCCGCGGCGCGGGCACGCTGGCTTATGAACTGCTGTGCAACGTGAAGCGAGTCCCGCGGGTCTACCAGGAAGCGCTCAACGGCTGGACGGGAAGCTGAACACCGCCCCCTCGCGGACGCCGGCGGACGGCCAGCGCTGGGTGATGGTCTTGCGCTTCGTATAGAAGCGCACGGCATCCGGTCCATAGGCGTGCAGGTCGCCGAACAGCGAACGCTTCCAGCCGCCGAAGGAGTGATAGGCCACCGGCACCGGCAGCGGCACGTTGATTCCGACCATCCCGACCTGGATGTTGTCGCTGAAGTAGCGCGCCGATTCGCCGTCGCGCGTGAACAGGCAGGTGCCGTTGCCGTACTCGTGCGCGTCGATCATGTCCATCGCCTCCTGCAGCGTTCCCGCGCGAACGACGCCGAGCACCGGGCCGAAGATCTCTTCCTGGTAGATGCTCATGCCGGGCTTGACGTTGTCGAACAGGCACGGCCCGAGGTAGTACCCGCCCTCATGTCCGGGCACCTTGACGCCCCGGCCGTCGACGACGAGCCTGGCGTTCGCCGCCACGCCCGCGTCGACGAAGGCCTTGACCATGTCGAAGTGCGGCTGGGTGACGAGCGGGCCCATGTCGTTGCCGTTGTCCCGGCCGGGTCCGACCTTCATCCTGGCGATCTCGGCGACAAGACCCGCGACCACCGCATCGGCGGTGGGGTCGCCGATGGCGACGACCAGCGGGATGGCCATGCAACGTTCGCCGCACGAGCCATAGGCCGCACCCATCAGCGCGCTCACGGCGTTGCCGATGTCGGCGTCGGGCATGACCACCGCGAAGTTCTTGGCGCCGCCGAGTGCCTGCACGCGCTTGCCGTTCGCGCAGCCGGTGGTGTAGATGTACTCGGCGATGGCTGTCGAACCGACGAAGCTCACGGCCTTGACGCGTGGGTCGGTGAGCAGGACGTCCACCGCTTCCTTGTCGCCGTTGACGATGTTCAGCACGCCCGGCGGAAGACCGGCTTCGAGGGCAAGCTCGGCCACCAGCAGGGTCGACGAAGGGGTGCGCTCGGATGGCTTCAGCACGAAGGTGTTGCCGCAGGCGACCGCCATCGGCCACATCCACAACGGGACCATCACCGGGAAGTTGAAGGGCGTGATGCCGGCGGCGACCCCCAGGGGCTGGAACTCGCTCCAGGAGTCGATGGCGGGCCCGACGTTCTTGCTGTGTTCGCCCTTGAGCAACTCCGGCGCGTAGCTCGCGTATTCGACGTTCTCGATGCCCCGCTGCAGTTCGCCATGGGCGTCGGAGAGCACCTTTCCGTGCTCGGCGGTGATCAGTTCCGCGATGCGATCGGCATTGGCTTCGAGCAGGGTCTTGAGTTTGCCCATGATGCGAGCCCGCTTGAGCGGCGGCGTGCTGCGCCACGCGGGGAAGGCGGCTTGCGCCGAGGCGATCGCCTGCTGCGTCGTCAGCCTGTCGGCAAGCGCGACGCTCCTGGCGGACAGGCCCGTCGCCGGGTCGAACACCGGCTGAACCCGCTCGCCGCCCGTGACGCGCTTGCCGTCGATCAGGTGGCCGATGGTGTCGGTGACTTTCTTGTCGTGTTGCATGTTGGTATCGATGGATTCGCAGGAAGGCGGGATGAAGGTGCGGCTTGCGCTAGGCCGTTTCGGCCAGCGCGTCGCCCAGGCCGTTGACCAGGCGATCGATCTCGGACTTCTCCGCGATGAAGGGTGGCGCGAGCTGGATCGTGTCGCCCCCGTAGCGCACGTAGAAGCCCTTCTTCCAGCAAGCCATGGCGATCTCGTAGGGGCGGCGCGCGGGCTCGCCGGGCAGCGATGCGATGGTGATGCCGGCCGCGAGCCCGTAGTTGCGGATATCGGCCACGTGCCTGGACCCCTTGAGGCTGTGCACCGCGTTCTCGAAATGCGGCGCCAATGCCTTCGCGCGGCCGATCATGTCTTCCGACTGCAGAAGGTCGAGCGCGGCGATGCCGGCGGCACATGCCACGGGGTGCGCGGAGTAGGTGTAGCCGTGCGGAAATTCGACCATGTAGTCCGGGCCACCGACGGCCATGAAGGTCTCGTAGATCTCGCTTTTCGCAATGACGGCGCCCAGGGGCTGCGCGCCATTGGTCACCTGCTTGGCGACGTTCATGATGTCCGGCACGACGCCGAAGGCATCGGCGCCGGTCAGCGCGCCGCAGCGCCCGAAGCCCGTGATGACCTCGTCGAAGATCAGCAGGATGCCGTTGGCGGTGCAGATGTCGCGAAGCCGTTGCAGGTAGCCCTGCGGCGGGACGATGACGCCGGCCGAGCCGGACAGAGGCTCGACGATCACGGCCGCGATGTTGGAAGCATCGTGCAGCGCGATCAGGTCCAGCAGGCGGTCCGCCAGGTCGGCGCCCTGCGCGGGCATGCCCCGTGTGAATGCGTTCGACGCGAGCTGGGTGTGCGGCAGATGATCCGCCTCCACCGCCTGGCCGAAGACCTTCCGGTTCCCGCCGATGCCGCCCACGGAGATGCCGCCGAAGTTGACGCCGTGATAGCCCTTCTCGCGGCCGATGAGGCGGGTCTTGCTGGCCTGCCCCTTGGCGCGCCAATAGGCACGCGCCATCTTGAGCGAGGTGTCCGCGGCTTCCGAACCGGAGCCCGTGAAGAACACATGGTCCAGCCCCGCCGGCGTCAGCTCCTTCAGCTTGCTGGCCAGTTCGAAGGAGAGCGGATGACCGAACTGGAAAGCCGGCGAGTAGTCGAGCTTGGCGATCTGACGGCTCACGGCCTCGGTGATCTCGGCACGGCCGTGCCCCAGGCCCGTGCACCAGAGCCCGGACAGGCCATCGAACACCTTGCGGCCCTCGCTGTCGGTGAAATAGGCGCCCTTGGCCTCCACGATCATGCGCGGATCGGCCTTGAAGTTGCGGTTCCCGGTGAAGGGCATCCAGTGCGCATCGAGCCATGCCGCGTCGGTGCGCGGGGCCTTGGGTCGAGCTTGGGCGGTCAGGACGGACATGGATGTCCCGCGTTTCGGGCGGGCCTCGGCGTGTGGAGATGGCGCATTGTTCGCGGCGGCGTCAGTCTTGAAAATGCTGCAATATCGAACTTCACTTGACGATTCATGCAAGTAAAAATGAACGAAAAAACGCGCGCGGTCCTCGGCCAGATCAGCGACATGGACCTGCGCCTGCTCAAGGTGTTCAAGAGCGTCGTCGAATGCGGAGGCATGGCGGCGGCGGAGCTGGAGCTCAACATCGGAACCTCGACGGTGAGCCGCCACATCAAGGATCTTGAAACGCGGATGGCGCTGGTCCTGTGCCGACGAGGGCGCTCGGGCTTCGCGCTCACCCCCGAGGGCCAGCGGGTGTACGAGGAGACGCTCCGCCTGCTGGCCTCGGTGGACGCATTTCGCGGCAGCATCGACGACATCCACCACCGCATGGGCGGCCAGCTGGAGGTGGCGGTGTTCGACAAGACGGCGAGCAACCCTCAGGCCCGCATCGGCGAGGCCATCGCGCGCTTCTCCGAGCAGGCGCCCGACGTCGGCCTGAACATGCACGTGAGCTCCATCAATGCCATCGAGCGGGGCATCATCGATGGCAGCGTCCACGTCGGGATCATCCCGGCCCACCGCAATTCCAGAAGCCTCGCCTACGCCGAGCTGTTCGGCGAAACGATGCTTCTCTACTGTGGCGCGCAGCATCCGCTTTTCGGCGCGTCACATGGCGGACTCACCTGGGACAAGCTCAGGGCCTATTCATTCGCGGGCCTGGGCTACCACTCGCCCAACATGGAGCTCAGCCACAAGGCGCGCCTCACCCGCAAGGCCACCGGCTTCGACCAGGAGGCGATCGCGACGCTGGTGCTTTCGGGCCGGTACCTGGGCTTTCTTCCGGACCACTACGCCGAGAGCTTCGAACGCAAGGGCCAGATGCAGGCGGTGTCGCCGAAGCGATTTCGCTACGCCTGCAGCTTCGTCAGTCTGCTGCGGCGCTCGCCGGAACCCTCGCGGGCGGCGCAGCTATTCGCGGATTGCCTGGTCGCTTCTCACGGCATTCCATCGGCGGGTCGGGTCAGCTGCAGTCCACGATCCTGAACTCGACCCGACGATCCAGCGCGTCGACCGCGTCGTCGGTGCCGGTACCGACGATGTTCTCGCGAAAGCCCCTGCCGCTGGGCGTGGTGCGCTCACGCAGGACCGTGGCTTCGCCGATCAGCCGCTGGCGGATGTAGCGCGCGCGCTGCATCGACAGCGCGTCGTTGTAGGCCAGCGAGCCCGTGCGGCTGGTGTGGCCGATGATGTCCATGCAGACCTTGGCATCGGCGCTGACCTTGGCGATCTCGCGCAGCCACATCGGGTAAGGGCCGCTGATGCGCGGCTCGGACCAGAACACGGTGCCGCCCGGATTGAACAGGAACTTCACGCCCAGCTGCTGGTTGGCGATGCCATAGGCCACGATCCTGCCGAAGGCCTGCTCGGCCTCTTCCGTGCGGCCCAGCTTCGCCGAACTCAGATAGATGCCGTTGAGCACGCGCAGCTGCTCGCCGGGAGGAGTGCCGCCGGCGGCGTTGTACTGCGCCAGCGCGTCCTGGTAGCGCTCGGCGTTGTAGAGCGTGGTGGCTTCCTTGATCACGGGCGCCACCGATATGCGCTCCATGTAGTACGGGTCGGCCGGCTGGCCGGGCCGGGTGGCGGTGGTGCGCACGTAGCTCTCGATGACCAGGTCCCGAGTGGGCACGGGCGTGTCCTGGTAATAGGGCAGCGGCGTGTGGTCCAGGCCCTCGTCGCGCGCCACGGCCGAGGATTGGGCGGCCACGTCGCGGCTGCCGAGGTCCGTCAGCGCGAGGTTGATTTCCAACGGGCCGCCCGGCTCGCCGACCGACAGGCGCGTCATCGTGCCGGTCAGCAGGTAGCGGGCCTTGGCCAGGTTCGCACTCTGGAAGGGCAGGATGTCGACGGCGTCGTCCCTGGCTTTCATGCGCTCGACGACGCGGTCCTGCAGCATTTGCGTCGCCACGGTCTGCTGCGCGCTGCCGGCATCGATCATCGGGTCGAGCACCACGCCGGACCGGGCACCGATGCCGGCCAGGAATCCTGTCTGCTTCCGGGCCTGCATCTGCATCACAAGACGGTCGGTGGCCTGCGCGGCGGCTTGCTCGAAAGGCAGCGCGGCCTGGGACGCGGCCGGGGGCGGCGGCGTGGCGCAGCCGGCCAGCCCCAGGACAATCCAAGTGACGGCCCAGAATAGCGGCGCCTGCGGCCGGCGAGCCAATGTCGCGATCATCGTTCACACCCCTTCCTCAGGAAGGCGGCTTCACCCGACGTCAGGGGCTCGAGCGAGGCGCGTTGAAGGATGTCGGTGCATCGGCTCTGGCCTTGCGCAATCGCGGTCGGCGCCAGGCGTTCAAGGGCCGGCGGCGCCGCTGCTTCGCTCGCCGTCCGGCGGGCCTCGCGGCGAGGGGCGGGACCGGCGGCATGCACCGTCTTCCTTCGGACCGGCTGCGCCACAACCGGCGCGGGCGCGGGTTCGGGCGCCGACGGCACATCCACGGCACTCGGCAGAGGCGGTGCTTCGGCGGCCTGATCGAGCTCCGGGATGTCGAGCGGCGCTGGCGTCGACTCGGCCTTGGGCACGGCAACCGGCACGTCGACCGGCCGCGCCGCCGGCGCAGGCAATGGCGCAGGCGACGGCCCGGGTTCGGCGGGCGGCGCGGAAAACGCCACGGAGGGGAACGGCGACACCAGGACCGGATCGGGGACGCGGTGATGGCCGACAGCCGCGATGCTCGCCGCGCCCACGGTCGCTGCCAGGAGGGCAAGCTTCGTCCGGATGTCGCGTCGCTGCGCGCGCTCCGGCGTCAGGTTCAGTGGCAATAGTGTGTCGAGGACGGCGGGGCCCGCGGCCGGCGCGGATTCCACCGGTGGCGAGGCTTCCGCCGCCGAGGCCTCACTGCTCAGCCGCGTCCAGAACTCGGCCACGCTCTGGGGTCGATCCTGCGGATACAGCGAGAGTGCGGCGTCGATGGCCGCCAGGAAGGGCGCGCTGTAGCGGCCGCGCGCCAGTTCCGAAAACGGCCGCATCTGGTCGCCCATCAAGCGTTCGACCGCCGGTGGCGGCGGCTGTCCGATGACGGCCGCGTAGACCACGCCGGCCAGCGCGTACAGGTCGGTCCAGGCGCCCTGCTTCATCGAGGCGACGTGGCCATACTGCTCGATCGGAGCGAAACCGGGCTTGAAAACCACCGTCGGCGACGGCCCCATGCCATCGAGCATGCGCCGCGCCGCGCCGAGGTCCAGCAGCACGGGCCCGCTGTCGGTGAGCAGGATGTTGTCGGGCGCGATGTCGCGGTGCAGGCAGCTGACGGCATGCATGGCGCCGAGCGCATCCAGCAGCGGGCGCAACCAGCCCTTGAGTTCGGCTTCGTCGGGCGCTCGTCCGAGTTTCTCCAGCGCGAGCGCAAGTGTCGGTCCCGCGTAGTACGGCATCGCCATGTAGGCCGTGCCGTTGTCCTCCCAGAAGTGCAGCACCTTGACCAGCGAGGGATGATCGAAGCGCGCCAGCATCCGCGCTTCATTGAGAAAGCTGCGCATGCCGACGCGGAAGCTGTCCGCATGGCGCCGCGACTTGACGACGATCGCGGGGGAGACGCTGGCGCGCGAAGCCAGGATGGTCGGCAGGTATTCCTTGATCGCGACGTGCTGCTCCAGCCGATGGTCCCATGCGAGATACACGATGCCGAATCCGCCCTCGCCGATCGGTGCGACGATCTCGTAGTCGAGCAGCCGCCTGCCTTCGGGCAGCGTGTGCGCGGTGTCCGGGGCGATGTCGGCCCAGTCCGGCGTCAGCGTTCGGCATGCGCCGCGGCCGGTCACGGGGCCGGGCGCGGTACGCATGTCGAGGCTGGCCACGCTGTTCATCGAACTTCAAGGCATGCCGACCGGCCGCCTGCCTTTCTTCCAAGCCGTGTACAGCACGAAAAGAACCTGCATCGCCATCATGGGAGACCCCCTGTCCTGGCACCCACTCTACTGCGCCGCGAGCGCGAATTCATTCACCGGAAGCACTAGCCGAACGCCGTACCTCACAGTGGGTGCGTTCGGCGCGAAGCTTCGCCGAGTGCTTGAGCGCCATACGCGGTCTGGCGCTTCTCTGTAGCATTCGGCGCTCACTCCACGCTCACGCCCCAGCCGCCCTTGTGTCGCGCCGGGCACGCTCATCACCCCCGACATGACCTCCAGTTCCAGAACAACAAATCGTCCGCTGGTCATTGTCTCGGTCATGGCTTCCATGGCGATGGTGGCGATCGAGGCCACCATCGTCTCGACCGTCATGCCGCAGATCGCGTCCCAGCTCGGGGGCCTGCATCTCTACAGCTGGGTATTCGCTTCCTTCCTGCTGGCACAGACAGCGATGACGGTCGTGTTCGGCAAGCTCTCCGACCTTTACGGGCGCAAGCCGGTGATGTTCGCGGGCATCGCCGTCTTTCTCATCGGCTCGGTGCTCGCCGGTTTCGCATGGTCGATGCCGGCCATGATCTGCTTCCGCCTGATCCAGGGCATGGGCGCCGGCGCCATTCAGCCGGTCTCGCTCACGATCGTGGCGGACCTCTATCCGGCGCGCGAACGCGGCAAGGTGCAGGGCTATCTCGCCAGCGTCTGGGCCGTCTCGGCAGTGCTGGGGCCGATGATCGGCGCCCTGATCGTGCAGAAGCTGTCGTGGAGCTGGATCTTCTGGATCAACGTGCCCATCGGGCTCGCGGCCGCGACGGGCTTCTGGCTGTTCCTTCGCGAAGCGCCCACCGCGCGGCGTGCATCGATCGACTTCGCCGGCGCCTTCCTCTTCACCTTCGGCATTGCAGCATTGATGATCTCGCTGACGGAATTCGGCGTCGGTCACGACGCGGGCGCCTCGGCCTGGGCCCTCGTCTTCGTTGTCACGCTGGTGCTCTTCCTCGCGCAGGAGCGCCGCGCCGCGGACCCGATGGTCTCGTTCCGTCTCTGGGGCGCACGCGTCATCGCCACGGTGAACGGCGCGGCCATGCTTTCCGGCATGGCGCTGATCGGCATCACGACCTTTCTTCCCATGTTCGTGCAGGTGGTGCTCGGGCGCTCATCGGTCGTCGCGGGTCTGACGCTCACCATGGTGATGCTCGGGTGGCCCATCGGCGCGACGCTCACGTCCCGGATCTTTCACCGCTTCGGCCTGTGGCGCCTGGTGCTCACCGGTGCCGTCCTGATTCCGCTGGGAGCCAGCGCCTTCGCGCTGCTTTCGTCCGAAAGCTCGCCGCTGGTTGCCGCCGTCGGCTCCTTCGTCATCGGCCTCGGCATGGGCATTCTCAGTCTCAGCTCGCTGATCCTCATCCAGGAGTCCGTCGAACTCTTGCAACGGGGGAGCGCCACGGCGTCGAACCTCTTCTCACGCAATCTCGGAAGCGCGCTGGGCGCAACCTTTTTCGGCGCGGTCTTCAACTTCGGGCTCACGCGCCGCGATGGCGGAGTGGCGTTCACGGAGGATCAGCTTCGCCAGCTCCTGCAGGAGGGCTCGGCCCCGGCAATCGGCGAGGCAGGTCTGCGCGCGGCCCTGGGCGGTTCGCTGCATCTCACCTTCGTGGCGATGCTGGTCATCAGCCTGGCGATCGTCGCTCTCGCGCTGCTCCTGCCGAAGGAAGGCCTGGAGCGCGAGCGGGTCACTCCGACTTGAGGATGGTCTCGCCCTTGAGCGCGCCCATGTCGCGGATGTTGAAGCGGTGCTGCTTCCAGCCGAGCATGGTGCGGCGCAAGTTGACCACCGAGATCGCGTAGTAGAGCACCTTGAACATGCGCAGCGCGTGCCACATCGGTGTGCTGCCGTAGATGTCGCCGGCCAGCAAGGACATCAGCGCCTCCTTCACGCGCATCGGATTGCCCGGGTGCATGAACATGTCGCGGATCGTGGGGTTGGTCACGCGGTAGATGAACCAGGAATACTCGCGCGGTCCCTTGCGCATCATGGCTTCGAAGGCCTTGCGGGCACGCGCCATCTCTTCCGGCCGATCCAGCGCCGTGGCCACCACGTCCGCGCCGTCGAAGGCGCTGTGCATGGCCAGGTAGACACCGGAGGAGAACATCGGATCGATGAAGGTGAATGCGTCTCCCAGCATCAGGTAGCGGTCGCCGGTGGCATGCGTGCTTGAATAGGAGAAATTGCCGGTCGCGTGCACCGCATCGTCGACCAGCGTGGCATTCTTCAGCCGCTCGACGAGTTCCGGGCACAGTGCGATGGTGTCGGCGAAGAAGTCCTTGAGCGGCTTGTCGCGCGTCTTCAGGTAATAGGGCCAGCAGACCGCGCCCACGCTGGTCGTGCCGTCGGCCAGCGGAATGAACCAGAACCAGCCGTGCGGGAACCAGCAGATGCTGATGTTGCCTTCCTTCTTTCCTTCGAGCCGCTGCGCGTTGGTGAAGTGGCCGAAGAGCGCGGTGCTGTTGTGGGCCTCGTTCTTCTGCTTGCAGCGGAATTTGTTGGCCAGGAAGGTGTCGCGGCCGGTGGCGTCGACCACGAAGCGCGCGCGCCAGCCGCGGCGTTCGGTCCCGGCGCCGTTGTCGAGTTCGGCTTGCACGGTCGCTCCTTCGGCATCGAAGGCCACTTCGCGAACCTTGCAGCCTTCGAGCGCCCGGGCGCCGCGCGTGGCGGCATTGCGAAACAGCAACTCGTCAAGCTCGGAGCGACGCACCTGCCAGGCCGAGGGCATCGTCTTGTCCCAGGCCTCGGAAAACTCGACGTAGCTGCGATGTTCGTGCTCGGGCGACACGAACTCGATGCCGAACTTGGGCATGCCGATCCTGTCGACCTGGTCGCGCACGCCGAGCTTGTCGAACAAGGCCACATTGGCGGGCAGCAGCGATTCGCCGATATGGAATCGCGGATGGTGCGCCTTTTCGAGCAGCACGACATCGCGCCCTTGCTGGGCGAGCAAGGCGGCAATGGTGGAGCCGGCAGGCCCGCCGCCGATCACCAGGACGTCACAGGAATCGACCGCATCGGAGGGCTTGGCTTGGGGGGCTTGTGGGAGAGGCATGCGGCGCAGCATACCGTGCCCGGGAGGCAGCCCACCGGACTGCCGGGCGATCAGTCGCTAGCCGGCCACGCTGATCAATCCGCTCTGCTCGAGCGATCGGCGGGCCGCGTTCCGCGGGTCCGGGCGCCAGCGCATCGAGGGCAGCGCGAACGCCAGGCCGAGCAACGCGCCCGCCAGGACGTCGAGCACGACGTGCTGCTTGACCGAAAGCGTCGAATAGGCAATGGCCAGGAACCAGAGCCAATTGAAAATGCGCAGGAACAGGGGCGTCCTCGCGCGGCGCAGGACGTCGCCGATGTGGACCGCCGTGAACATCGCCGCCGCCACGTGCATCGAAGGACACGCGTTCTGCGGCGCATCGACGCCGTGAAGCAGCGCGAAGCCGGGGAAGCCCGGCAGGTAGGGCACGATCGGCGGCACCTGGGTCGGCCAGAAGTAGAAGAAACCGAGCCCGGCCATGCACAGCGCCCCGATCCAGAGGGAATAGACGAGCAGTTCGCGAAAACTCAATTGCAGGCCCGGCCCCACGCCCACGTACAGCCACAACGAGAAATAGGCGATCAGCGTCTGCGGCTGAAAAGGGATCCACCGGTCGAGCCAGGTCAAGGGCATGAGCGTGACCGCATGAGGCGAGTGACGCAGCACATGGAAATAGCCGATGAAGAAGATCCAGGTGCCGATGGTCGTGCCGACGAGCTTGAGGAGGAAGTGCCTGCGCATGCGCAGGCCCACCTCGGCCGTCCAGCTCAATGGGGCAGACGCGGGCATGCGCGGGCCGCGATCTGAGAAGCCTGCCTGACGTCGAATGGAAGAGGCGCCATGATGAGTTCCTGGTTTTCCGCCGAAGGAGCATCTCGAAAAAGTCAGCTCCCGGGTGCCCACTTTAACTGGGCTGCTCGCCAAGTGGTCATCAGGGCCGTCCGGGAGCGGTCTTGGCGCACCGACGCTTCGGGCGAGGGCTGTCTACGGGAATACCAGCGGGTGCGCTGGTCGAGCCATTGAGGTCGCAAGAAGTCTGGCGCAACCGCCTGCGTGCGCGACAATTCCGCGATGCCAAACGCTCCAGCGACAACGAGCCCCCAGAACTCGTGCGGCCCCCTGCGCCAACAGACCCTGAGCGACGCCGATTTCCGGCTCATGGTCGAGGCTGTCACCGACTACGCGATCTTTTTCCTGAACCCGGATGGCCTGATACAGAGCTGGAATTCGGGCGCGCGCAAGATCAAGGGCTATGAAGCCGCGGAGGTGCTCGGTCGTCACTTCTCGATGTTCTACCCGCAGGAGTTGCTGGACCGCCACTGGCCAGAGCACGAACTCAGTATGGCGCGCGAGATGGGTCGATTCGAGGACGAAGGCTGGCGCATCCGCAAGGACGGCACCCGCTTCTGGGCCGACATCGTCCTCACGAGGCTGTCGGGGCCCGACGGCGAACTGCGCGGCTTTGCCAAGATCACGAGAGACCTGAGCGAGCGGCGACGCCAGGACGAGCTGCTGCGGATGAGCGAAGAGCGCTTCCGCCTGCTGGTCGAGGGCGTGAAGGACTATGCGATCTTCATGCTCGATCCCAGCGGATACGTCGTGAGCTGGAACGCCGGCGCGCAGAAGAACAAGGGATATGAAGCGTCCGAAATCATCGGCAAGCACTTTTCCGTGTTCTATCCCCAGGACGTCGCGGCCAGTGGCTGGCCCGACGAGGAGCTTCGGATCGCCGTCCGGGAAGGTCGCTTCGAGGACGAGGGATGGCGCGTTCGCAAGGACGGCAGCCGCTTCTGGGCCAGCGTCGTCATCACGTCCCTGGTCGATTCAGCGGGGCGGCATCGCGGCTTCGCCAAGGTCACGCGCGACCTGACGGAGCGGCGCCGGGTCACGGCGCTGGAGGATGAAGGGCGCCGCATCACGACCTTCCTGGCGATGCTGGGCCACGAACTGCGCAACCCCCTGGCACCGATCTCCAACGCCGTGGCGATCCTGGAGCGCGAGACGCTCGAATCCAAGGCGCTGCGTTCCTCGCGCGACATCATCGGGCGCCAACTCAAGCAATTGACGCGGCTGGTGGACGACCTCCTGGAAATCGGTCGCATCACCAGCGGGAAGCTGCATCTGGAAACCAAGCCGGTGAGGCTTCGCGACGCCCTCGAGGAGGCGGTCGAGGCAGTGCGACCCCTGGTGGAAAGCAAGTCGCAGGAACTGGCGATCGATGCCGAAGACGCCGATCCCTGGGTCATGGGCGATCGCGCACGCATCATCCAGATCTTCTGCAATCTGCTCAACAACGCTGCGAAGTTCACGCCGCGCCGCGGCCACCTCAGCATGCGGCTGTCAGCCGCCGCGACGCACGCGGAGCTCAGTGTGCGAGACGACGGCCCCGGCATCCCTCCCTGGGACTTGCAGCGCGTCTTCGAGCTGTTTGCCCAAGGCGACCAGGATGCCGCGCGCTCCCAGGGTGGGTTGGGCCTCGGACTCAGCCTGGTTCAGCAACTGGTGGCGCTCCACGGCGGAGAAGTCAGCGCGTTCAGCAACGGCATGCCTGGCGAGGGTTGCGAGTTCATCGTCCAGTTGCCGACCATCCCCGCTCCGATGGATCATGCCGCCACCGGGATCGGCCGCGCGCGAACCAATAGAGTGCTCGTGGTCGACGACAACCGCGATGCGGCCGAGACCATGTCCCTGTTGCTGGATGCCATGGGCTACAGCCCGAGTGTGGTTCACGACGGACTGGCCGCGGTCGAAGCCATCAAGGCCGATCGGCCCGATGTCGTCCTGCTGGACATTGGCTTGCCCGGGTTGAGCGGCATCGAGGTTGCCAAGCGGATCCGCGCGGAGGTTGTGAACCCTCCGGCGCTCATCGCGGTGACGGGCTACGGGCAGGAAACGGACCGCCAGATCAGCTTCGATGCCGGCTTCTACGCCCACATGACGAAGCCCGTCGACGTCGATCAACTGTCCGCGCTCCTCGAGCGGCTGCTTGGGGCACAGGCGCCGCCGGACCAAGCCTAGCCGAACGCGCAAAGAAAAAGCCCGCGTTCCGGAGAAGCGCGGGCTTGTTTTCCCTTGGAGCCAGGCGGCCGGTCGGCCGCCGTTGCTCAACGCGTCGGCTTGAAGGCGCGGGGCTTTTGTGCGTCGCGCGGCACAAACACCTTGCCGCCACCGCCATGGGCGCCGCCGCCATTGCCGCGGGGCGCGAAGCCCTCGCCACGGCCCACGCCTGCACCGCCGCGCGGACCGTTGTCGCCCCAGCCCGGCTTGCGGCCAAAGCCGCCGCCCTCTTCGCGTGCGCCGCCGAATCCCGCGTTGCGCGGAGCCGGCGCGCCGGGACCGCCACGGGAGGGGCCGCGGTCGTTGAAACCGCTGGCACCGGCGTAACCGCCGCCACCACCACCGCCGCCGAAGCCACCCGTGTTGCCAGCGCGATGGCCGGCGCCGCCACCGAACTTGCGGTCGCGCGAGTGGTTGTCACGGCTGTCGCGGCCGCGGCCGCCGAAGTCGCCTTGCGGCGGACGGGATTGCGGGGACCGCTGTTGCGGTTCGAGTCCGGGGATCACCTCGGCCTTGAACTGCTGGCGGCTGTACGACTCGATGTCGAAGATCTTGCGGCGATCGCGGAACTCGGCAAAGGTAATCGCCAGGCCGTCGCGCCCCGCCCGGCCCGTACGGCCGATGCGGTGGGTGTAATCCTCGGCCTTCATCGGAAGACCGAAATTGAAGACGTGAGTGATGGTCGGCACGTCGATGCCGCGCGCGGCCACATCGGTCGCGACAAGGATCTGCACTTGACCCTGGCGCAGCGCCATCAGGCGGCGGTTGCGCAGGCCCTGGCTCAAGGCGCCATGCAGGGCAACGGCGCTGAAGCCCTCTTGCTGCAGGTCGTTGGCAAGACCGTCGCATTCGACCTGCGTGCTGGCGAACACGATGGCCTGATTGATGGTCGTGTCACGCAGCCAGTGGTCGAGCAGCTTGCGCTTGTGCTGGGTGTTGTCCGCCCAGAACAGCACCTGCTTGATGTTGGCGTGCTTTTCCTGCGGGCTGTCGATGGTCACGCGCTGCGGCTCGCGCATCACGCGCTGCGCAAGCTGCTGGATGCGGGGCGCGAAGGTCGCGCTGAACATCATCGTCTGCTGGCGCTCGATGGTGAGCTGATTGACTTCGGCAAGGTCGTCCGAGAAGCCGAGGTCGAGCATGCGGTCGGCCTCGTCCACGACGAGAAACTTGACCTGGTCGAGCTTGATCTGCATGGAGCGCTGCAGATCGAGCAGGCGACCCGGCGTGGCGACCACGAGGTCGGCATTCTGCAGCTTGGCGATCTGCAACTGGTAAGGCATGCCGCCCACCACATTGGCGATGCGCAAGCCGCGGCAATGCTTGACCAGTTCGATGGCGTCGTGCGCCACCTGCTGCGCGAGTTCGCGCGTCGGGCACAGGATCAACGCGCCGGGGGTGGCCGCCTTGAAATGGCGCGAGTTGGTCGGGTCCTTGCGCTTGGGCTTCTTCAGCGGCGTTTCGCCGCGAGCGGCGGCTTCCGCAGCCTGGCGCTGGAATTCGGCCTTGGCAGCCGCTTCTGCTTCCGCTTGGCGCTGCAGCAAGGTGTGCAGCACGGGCAGCAGGAAGGCGGCCGTCTTGCCACTGCCGGTCTGGCTGGACACCATCAGGTCGACAAAGCGCGTGGCACCGTCCGCATTGGCACTGGCGGACATGGCGAGCGGAATCACCTGCTGCTGCACAGTGGTCGGCTGGGTGAAGCCCAGGTCTTCGACGGCGGCGATCAGTTCGGGGGCGAGGCCGAGCTTGATGAAGCCGTTGGGCGCCTTCGGTTGCTCGACTGCCTCGACCGCGTCAAGTGCCTCGAACGCGAGTTCAACGGTGGAAGAAGAAATGGAATCGCCGGCTTCACTGGCAATAGCAACAGCGAATTCGTCGGATTGCACAGGCGCGAACTCGCCCTGCGCTACAAAAGCGTCGGTCATTGAATGTCTCATACGCGAGCGCTGCCGTAAGCGGCGCTCCGTCGGGTGGTGAAAAACATCAACCATCCAACGACGTTCAGCCGGGGCTTTCGCCCTTGCTGCGGCCCGTTCAATCGGGCGCGATGTGCAAGATAGGGAGATGCAAGAAACGCTGCCTGACGAGGAACCCCGGCAGCGAAGCCAGCGATTATGGCACGGCTCCGGGTTTTTACCTAATCTTGCAAGCGAAGAAAGGTTTCACGGTAGTGCGCGAGTTCTTCGATGGACTCATGGACATCCGCCAGCGCCGTATGGGCCTGCTGCTTCTTGAAGGCGTTGTAGGCGGCTGGCTTCCAGCGCTTGGCCAGTTCCTTGAGCGTGCTGACGTCGAGATTGCGGTAGTGGAAGTAAGCCTCCAGCCTGGGCATGTACTTGACGAGGAAGCGGCGGTCCTGACCGATGGTGTTGCCGCACATCGGAGAGCCGCTCTTGGGGATGTAGCGCGCAATGAACTCGATCAGTTGCTGCTCGGCGGTGAGCTCGTCCAGCGTCGAGGCCTTCACCTTGTCGATCAGCCCGCTGCGGCCATGCGTCCCCTTGTTCCAGGCATCCATGGCATCGAGCAATTCGTCGCTCTGGTGGATGACGAGAACGGGACCGTCGATGCGCGGCGTCAGGTCGGGTCCTGTGACGACGACGGCGATTTCGAGCAGGCGCTCCTTCTCGGGGTCGAGGCCACTCATTTCGCAGTCCAGCCAGACAAGGTTCTGGTCGCTCTTCTTGAGCGTAGGGGTCGGCGTGGCTGCGGTCAGGGCGGTGGATTCGGGCATCAGGCGATTGTCGTCGATGACCCTGAGTCCGAACGGGTGAGCGTGCGGGCTAAACTCAGTTCGCCATGCCCGCCTCCGCCATCTTCACCTATGCCTTTGCCTTCGCGCTGATCGCGGGCCTGCTCGTCAAATTCTGGCTCGCCTCGCGGCAGGTGCGTCACGTGGCGCGGCATCGCAATGCGGTGCCGGCAGTCTTCCAGGAAGCGATCACACTCTCGGCGCACCAGAAGGCGGCCGACTACACGGCGGCGAAGACCCGTTTCGGCCTGCTCGAGATGGCCTGGGGTGCGGCCCTGCTGATCGGCTGGACCCTGCTCGGTGGCCTCGACCTGCTCAACAGGATTCTGCTCGGCTGGATGGGCGGCGGCATGCTGCAGCAACTCGCCCTGCTCGCCGCCTTCGCACTGATCGGCGGACTGCTCGAGCTTCCCTTCACGCTCTGGCAGACATTCAGGCTCGAGGAGCGCTTCGGCTTCAACAAGATGACCTGGCGGCTCTGGCTGCTGGACGCGGCCAAGGCCGTCTTGCTGGGTGCGGTGATCGGCCTGCCGATCGCCGCGCTCATTCTCTGGCTCATGGGTGCGGCCGGCACATTCTGGTGGCTTTGGGCGTGGGCCGCCTGGATGGGCTTCAACATCTTGTTGATGCTCGTCTATCCGACTTTCATCGCGCCGCTCTTCAACAAGTTCAAGCCGCTGGACGACGACGCGCTGAAATCCCGCGTCAACGCGCTGATGCAGCGCTGCGGCTTCGCGGCCAAGGGGCTGTTCGTGATGGACGGCAGCACCCGCAGCGCGCATGCAAACGCCTATTTCACGGGCTTCGGCGCCAGCAAGCGCGTCGTCTTCTACGACACCCTGCTGCGTCAGCTCAATGCCGGCGAAGTAGAGGCAGTGCTGGCGCACGAGCTGGGCCATTTCAAGCATCGGCACGTCGCGAAGCGGATGGCGGCGATGTTCGCGCTGAGCCTGGCCGGGTTCGCGCTGCTGGGCTGGCTCTCTGGCCATTCATGGTTCTACACGGGCCTGGGCGTCCAGCCCAACATGACGGCGCCCAATGACGCGCTGGCGCTGCTTGCCTTCATGCTCGTGGTGCCTGTATTTGGCTTCTTCGTCGCCCCGCTGCCGGTGCGCATCTCCCGCAAGCACGAGTTCGAGGCAGACGCCTACGCCATCGCGCAGACCAGCGGCGCCGACCTTTCGGCGGCATTGCTCAAGCTGTACCAGGACAACGCCTCGACGTTGACGCCCGACCCGGTCTTCGTCAAGTTCTACTATTCGCACCCACCCGCTTCCGAGCGCCTTGCGCGCATGGCGGCCGCCTGACAGACACTGAAAGCCGACGATGAGCAGCATGCTGAAGCCCAGAGACTGGAAGACCGAAACGCGCCGCGCGTTGAGCGCGACGGAGATCGTCGCGAGCCTCGCCCGGCTGGAGGACTGGAAGCTCACCGGCGATGGCGCCGAGGTCGCGATCGAGAAGACCTTCACCTTCGCGAACTACTTCGAGACCATGGCCTTTGTGAATGCTCTCGCGCTCATTGCCCACAAGCAGGACCATCACCCCGATCTCTCGGTGCACTACAACCGCTGTGTCGTGCGCTTCAGCACGCACGACGTGGGCGGCATCTCGGCAACGGATTTCGAGTGCGCGACGCAGGCGGATGCCCTGCTGGCAGCCTGACCCGATGGAACGCTTCCTTGGCTAAGCAGCAACACGGCGGCGCGGCCGGCGTTGAGTTGCGCGATGGGCTCGTCATCGCGAGTCACGGTCGCCACTGCCTCGTCGAAACGCCCGAGGGTGATCGCCGGATCTGCCATCCGCGCGGCAAGAAAAGCCAGGCGGTCGTCGGTGACCGCGTGCAGTGGCAGGCCAGCGAAGACGAAGGGACGATCGAGAAGGTGCTGACCCGAAAGAACCTCTTCTATCGGCAGGACGAGATTCGCACCAAGTCTTTCGCGGCCAACCTGGATCAGGTCCTGATCCTGATTGCGGCCGAGCCGGAGTTCTCTGAGACACAGCTGGCGCGGGCGCTGATAGCCGCCGCGGCCGAGCGCATCACGCCTGTGATTGCATTGAACAAGAGCGACTTGGCGGGGCCCTTCGAGCGAGCATGGGGAAGACTGGCACCCTACCGCCGCATGAACTACGAAGTGCTGCCGCTCGCGCTCACCGCGTCCGGTGAAGCCGATCGCGCCACGCTGACGACGCTGCTTTCGGCAAAGACCACCCTGGTGCTCGGCCCCTCGGGCGCGGGCAAGAGCACGCTCATCAACCTTCTGGTGCCCGGCGCCCTGGCCTTGACGGGCGAGATCTCGCAGGCCCTCAACTCCGGCAAGCACACCACGACCAGCACGACCTGGTATTGGGTGGATGCGCAGCGGACGACGGGGCTCATCGATTCCCCGGGCTTCCAGGAATTCGGTCTGCACCACATCAAGCCCATGCAGCTCGCGCATCTGATGCCCGACATCGCCGCACACGCGAACGATTGCAAGTTCTACAACTGCACGCACTTGCACGAGCCGGGCTGCGGGGTGATCGCGCAGGTGGAGTCTCCCACCCATGCCGGCGACATCAGCGCGTCGCGCTACAGGATCTACGGCGAACTCTTCGCGGAACTGAGCCAGACGCGCTACTAAGAAACTCATGCCATCGAACGCCGAATTTGACTGTGGCCCCGGTTTCATGCCCCGGGGTCAGGCCTGCCTGATGGCGAACTACTGAGGCTGACCCAGAATGACGCCGAGCGCGTCGACCAGCGCCGTGCATTGCTCGCGCGTGCCGATGCTGATGCGCAGGTACTGGGAGATGCGCGGCTGCCGGAAATGCCGCACCAGCACCCCCCGCTGCCGGAGCGACGCCGCGAGTTCGCCGGCATCGCGCGCCGGGTGCCGCGCGAAAACGAAGTTGGCCTGCGAGGGCAGCACCTCGAAACCGAGATCTTCCAGTTGCAACATCAGCCCTTCCCGCGTGTCGATGACGGCGGCGCAGGTCTTGGCAAACCATGCCTCGTCTTCGAGCGCGGCGACGGCGCCCGCGGTCGCGAGCCTGTCGAGCGGATAGGAGTTGAAACTGTTCTTGACGCGCTCGAGCGCCTCGATCAAATGGGCGTGCCCGCAGGCAAATCCGACGCGCAGTCCAGCGAGGGAGCGCGACTTGGACATGGTTTGCACCACCAGCAGATTCGGATGGCGGGAGATCAGCGGCAGCGCGCTCTCTCCGCCGAAGTCGACGTAGGCTTCATCCACCAGCACCACGCGGTCGGGACACGCCTTGAGCAGGCGTTCGATGGTCGCCAGCGGCATGCCGATCCCGGTCGGCGCGTTCGGGTTCGCGATCACGACACCGCCGCACCCCGTCAGCGCCCGCGCTGCGAGGGCCTCGGCGTCGATGCGCAATCCCTCGTCCACCGGTTGGAGCACGCACGCGATGCCGTAGAGCTGCGCATAGACGCGGTAGAAGCTGTAGCTCACGTCCGGCATCAGCAGGGGCTCAGCCTGCTGGAAGAAGGCGAAGAAGGCGTGCGCCAACACTTCGTCGGAGCCATTGCCGGCGAACACCTGTGCGCGCTCCAGGCCGTACCGCGCCGCTATCGCTTCGCGCAGGACGCCCGATTCAGGGTCTGGATAGAGTTCGAGCCCCCGTTCAGCCGCCTCGTGGATGGCGTCGAGCACCCGCGACGACGGAGGATACGGATTCTCGTTGGTGTTGAGCTTGACGAGATTCGGGATGCGCGGCTGTTCGCCCGGTACATAGGGCTCCAAGGCCGCGATGCGGGGGCTCCAGAACGGCGGAACGGTGCTCAAAGCCAGCCCAGCCCGCCTCAACCCAGCAAGCGTGCCAGCGTGAGCAACGCGAGCAGCACCATCCACATCACGACCGAACGCCAGACGAGGCCGACGACGCTGCGCAGATGCGCCGGTTCAGGGTCGCGCCCTGGCGTGCTGCCGCTGTCGAGCCCGCCCCCGCCAGCGAGCGAGTCACCGGCTTGTGCGCGTGGCAGCGGGTCGGTCAGCGGCACCACGCGCAGCGAGCCCCCACCCAGCCTCACGTTCAGCGCCCCCGACGTGGCCGCGAGGATCACACCGTCGTTCTCGCTCGGAAAGCGCCGTGCATCGTTGCGCCAGCAATCGATTGCTTCCTCGAAGCTGCCTACCACGGCGAATCCCAGGGCAGTGATGCGCGCGGGTAGCCAGTCGATCAGCTTCCACGCCCGATCCGCTGCCTGCTGAACCCAGACGCTGGACGGTTGCGTGGACGCGCCGTTCTTGTGGGCCCAGTAGCGCGAGACAAACTCGCTCATGCGATAGAACACCGCGCCGGCGGGACCCAGACCCGCGGCCGCGAGGATCGAGAACCAGGCGAGCACGCCGAACACATGCCGGTGCGCCGCGATCACCGAATGTTCGATGACGTGCCGCACGATCTCGCTACGGGGCAGATCGGCGGCGTCGACGTGCTGCCAATGGGCGAGCAAGGAGCGCGCAAGCGGCTCGTCACCTTCGTCGAGCGCGTCGCGAATGCCCGTGAAATGATGGCTGAACTGCCGGAAGCCCAGCGTGACATAGAGCACCGCGATGCTCCACAGCACGGCAAACGGAAGTCCCAGCGTGAGAATCAACAGCCAATGGATGCCGAGCGCCCCCAGGGTCGGCACCAGCACCGCGAGACACCAGGCCACCCACCCATGGTGCGGCTTCCCGGCGTCGAAGTTGCGGCTGGTCCAGCGCGTCCAGGCGAGCACGGCGCCATACACAGGGTTGTGATACGCAAGCGGCCGCACCTGCTCGATCAGCAACGCGCACAGGATCGCAAAGAAGCTCATCCGCCGATGATAGCGAGTGGCTTCATCGCACTCGCCCCGGCGATCAAGCGGAAAGAAAACGGTAGAGGTTGCGCAGCATGCCCGCGGTCGCGCCCCAAACATAGCGCTCGTGGGTGCCGTCCTGGTACGGGATCGAATACCACTCGCGCGTCTGGTGATCGTCGCCCACGAGCGCGTGGCGCCGATGGTTGGCGGGATTCATGAGATACGAGAAGGGCACCTCGAAGGCGTCCGCCACTTCGTAGGGATTGATCGTGAGCTCGAAGTCCGGACGCACGAGCGCAACCACGGGCGTCACGATGAAGGACGTGACAGTGGTGTAGGTGGGCAGGTTGCCCAGGATCTCGATGTGTTCGGCCGACAGGCCGACTTCTTCCCACGCCTCGCGCAAAGCCGCGGCGGCGATATTTGCATCCTCAGGGTCGACACGGCCGCCAGGAAAGGCAACCTGCCCCGAATGCGTCGACAGATGGGCGGTCCTCTCCGTCAACAGGATGGTGGGCTCATCCCTCATCACGATGGGGACCAGCACCGCGGCCTGCGCGGGCGCACGGTCCGTCATTCGGGGTTCACGGCGCAATTCTGGCGACCAGACCGGGGGCACGGCGAAGCGCGTCCGCAAGGCGCGCGCGGTGAGTTGCTCGGGTGCGATTCTTGGCAGTCCGGTATCCACGCCGATCACCGGCACCTCACGCGGATCGAACGACCGCAGCGCCGTCGGCAGAACAGCGTTGATGGTTTCGACGGGAGATGGGTGCATGGCGGATGGTGAGGTCAAAAATAACTTGGTGTCTTGGTTGAGTAAAGCGCAAAAACCGAGCCAGCGTGATGCGTGCAGCAACAACAAAAGTCACGATTTCTTCGCCGGATGGCGGCACGAATGCAAAAAGCCGCCTGGAACGGCGGCTTTTTGCATGGGATAGGCGCTCTTTTTATTGAGCGGCCGCTGCCGATGACTTGCCGGGGAGCTTTTCCTTGATGCGTGCCGAACGCCCGCTGCGCTCACGCAGATAGTAGAGCTTGGCGCGGCGGACATCACCGCGGCGCTTGACTTCGATGGCGGCGATCAAGGGGCTGTAGGTCTGGAACGTACGCTCCACGCCTTCGCCGCTGGAGATCTTGCGCACCGTGAAGCCGCTGTTGAGGCCGCGATTGCGCTTGGCGATCACGACGCCTTCGTAGGCCTGCACGCGCTTGCGGGTGCCTTCGACGACGCTCACGCTGACGATGACGGTGTCACCAGGCATGAAATCGGGGATCTTCTTGCCGAGCCGGGCGATTTCTTCCTGCTCGAGGGTTTCGATGAGGTTCATGATTTCCTGAATTCGATCTTGCGCGCGCTACACAAAAGGCGTCTTCTCGAGGTTCAGCAATGCTGACGATGGAGGCGACGCGGCCGGCAGAGGATCGGGGAGCCGAAGATTATAGCTTTTTCTGCAGCGCCTTCTCGTCCGCAGCGCTCAGGCGGCCTGCGGATCGGGCGGCAACGATCAGCTCAGGCCGCTCCCGGCTCGTGATGGCAAGGCGCTGATCGCGCCGCCAGCGTTCAATCTGGACGTGATGGCCTGACAGGAGCACCGGCGGAACGCCTGCGCCGTGCCACTGCTCGGGCCGCGTGTAGTGCGGACAATCGAGCAAACCATCGAGCGCCGGATTGAAGCTGTCCTGCGCATGGCTGGCCTCGTCTCCCAGCACGCCGGGCTGCAGCCGCGCCACAGCGTCCAGCAAGGCCATGGCAGCCACCTCGCCACCCGAGAGCACGAAGTCGCCGAGACTGATCTGATGTGTGACCTTCGCGTCGATGAAGCGCTGATCGATACCCTCATAACGGCCGCAGACCAGTACGGCGCCCTGGCTGGCCGACCAGCGCTCGACCGCTTCGTGCCGAAGCGTTTCGCCGATCGGCGAAAACAGGACCACCGGTGCCGGGCCGCCACGGGCCGCCAATGCAGCGTCGAGACAGGCCGACAAAGGCTCGGCCATCATCACCATGCCCGGACCGCCACCAAAGGGCCGGTCGTCGACGCGCCGATAGTTGCCTTCGGCGCAGTCGCGCGGATTCCATAAGACGACCTCAACCTGCTTCGACTCATAGGCGCGGCGCGTCACGCCGGCCGCAAGAAAGGGCGCGAACAGTTCCGGAAACAGAGTGATGACGTCGAAGCGCATGGCGGCACGGAGCCGGTCCCGGCTCAGTAGTCGGGTTGCCAGTCGACCGTGATCAGCCGGCCGGCCAGGTCGACCGCATCGACGAAAGCCGAGACAAAGGGAACCATGCGTTCGACGGACTTGCCGTCCTCCTGGGCTTCCAGCACCAGCGTGGTCTGAGAGCCGCCGGCGAGCAACTCGCGCACTGTGCCGAGCGCGACGCCCTCGCGGTTCACAACTGCGAGGCCGATCAGGTCGACCCAGTAGTACTCGTCGTCGCCCGCCGTCGGGAAACTGGAACGCGGAACGAAGACCCGCGCGCCCCGCAATGCCTCGGCCGCATTGCGGTCGGGCACGTCCTCAGAGGTCGCGACGATGCAGTCGGAATGTTCTTTGGCTTCGCGGATGGCGAGCCTGAATGCACTGCGTGAAGCTGCGCCCGGGGGCTGCAGAAACCAGCGCTTGGAGGAAAAAAGCGCCTCGGGCTGGGCGCTGTGGGGCAAGACCTTGAACCAGCCTTTGATGCCCCAGGCATCAGCGATGCGCGCCACTTCGATCGCATCCGCCGGAAGATCAGCGGCTTCGAGGGTCGGCAGCATCACCGTGCCGGCGGCCTAGGCGGCCGCCTTGGGAGCCGCGTCAGCGGCTTGCTTGATCAGCCGGTTGACCGTGGGCGAGGCCTGCGCGCCGACGCTCTTCCAGTAGGTCAGGCGGTCCTGGGCGATGCGGATGCTTTCTTCGTTTTCCTTGGCCGTAGGGTTGTAGAAGCCCAGGCGTTCGATGAAACGGCCATCGCGGCGAACGCGCTTGTCCGATACGACGATATTGAAGAATGGACGACCTTTGGAGCCGCCGCGGGAGAGTCGAATGACGACCATGATTTATCCTTGGGGTGGTGCAGCAAACCCGCAAGGTTCGCCCACAGTGTTCCTCCAGCGTCGAGACACGCGACATGGCCACCCGGCCAGCGACACGCTGAAAAGCCTGCGATTATAGCCCGCCCGATTTCCTAAGTTCCCCTGGCATCACCAGGCCCCCTCCGATGACAATCATCCGCCCCAGCCGCGACGAAGACATCCCGGCGATCACAGCCATCTATGCCCACCATGTTCTCCATGGGACTGGCACCTTCGAAACGGAGCCGCCCACACCCGGCGACATGGCCGCGCGCCGGGTCGACGTGCTATCGAAAGACCTCCCCTACCTGGTGGCGGAGCGCGACGGCGTGTTGCTCGGCTTCGCCTACTGCAACTGGTTCAAGCCGCGCCCTGCCTATCGGTTCTCGGCGGAAGACTCGATCTACCTCGCCGAAAGCGCGCGGGGCCAGGGCCTGGGCGCGCAACTCCTGGCCGCGCTGTCGCAGGCTGCCGAATCGGTCGGCGTGCGCAAGCTGATCGCGGTGATCGGTGATTCGGCCAATGCCGGCTCGATCGGCGTTCACCGCGCACAAGGCTTCACCCACGTCGGGGTCCTGAAGGACTGCGGCTGGAAGTTCGGCGAATGGCGCGATGTGGTCCTCATGGAAAAAGTACTGGGCGAAGGCAGCTCGACGAAGCCCGAATGAAAAACAAGACATTGGCCGCCTGGCTCGCATTTCTCGGGGGCCCTTTCGGCCTGCATTGCTTCTATCTGCGCGGTTTCGGCAGCGTGCTCGGCTGGCTGCTCCCGATTCCGACCGTCCTTGGCTTGTACGGCATCGAGCGCGTGCGCATGTACGGCATGGACGACTTCTGGAGCTGGGTGCTGATCCCGCTGCTCGGCTTCACCATCGCCGGCTGCGCCCTCACCGCCATCGTCTACGGACTGATGACCGAGGAAAAATGGAACGCCCGCTACAACGCCGGCGCCCCGCTCGATGCGCTTCCCGGGCGGACGGGCTGGCTCACGATCGGCGCGGTCGTGCTGGCGCTGGCCTTCGGCACCACGATCCTCATGGCGAGCATTGCATTCAGCTTCCAGCGCTTCTTCGAGAACCAGGTCGAAGAAGGCCGAAAGATGTCGCAGTGACGATCAGCGCCCCGGTGCTTGATCAGAAGACCTGGATCCCGATCCAGTAGGCGATCGCGGCGACAAAGGCAGACGCGGGAATGGTGAAGATCCAGGCCCACACGATGGTTCCCGCCACGCCCCAGCGCACCGCGCTCGCCCGCTGCACGGAACCCACGCCCACGATTGCGCCCGTGATCGTGTGCGTCGTGGATACTGGAATGCCCAATGCCGTTGCCAGGAACAAGGTCAAGGCGCCGCCGGTTTCAGCGCAGAAGCCGCCCACCGGTTTGAGCTTGGTGATCTTCTGGCCCATGGTCTTGACGATGCGCCAGCCGCCGAACATCGTGCCCAGCGCAATAGCCGTGTAGCAACTCACGATCGTCCAGGTGGGGGGAGTATCCGCACCCGCTGACGCGTAGCCGGTCGCGATCAGCAGCATCCAGATGATGCCGATCGTCTTCTGTGCATCGTTGCCGCCGTGCCCCAGGCTGTAGGCACCCGCCGAAAACAGTTGCAGTGTCCGGAACCAGCGGTCCACGCGCGACGGCGTCGAGCGCCTGAACAGCCAGGCGACCAGGATCATCATGAAAGACCCCAGCAGGAAGCCCAGCAACGGGGAAACGAAGATGAAGGCCACGGTCTTCCAGATGCCGGAGGCGACCAGTGCGCTCGAACCTGCCTTGGCGATGACAGCACCCACGATGCCACCGATGAGCGCGTGCGACGAGCTGCTGGGGATGCCGTAGTACCAGGTGACCAGATTCCAGCTGATGGCGCCGACCAGCGCGCCAAACACCACATGCACGTCAACGACGTCGGGATGCACGATGCCCTTGCCGATGGTGGCCGCCACGCTCAGGTGGAACACGAAGATCGCGACCAGGTTGAAGAAAGCCGCGAATACGACGGCCTGCCCCGGTTTGAGAACCCCGGTGGACACGACGGTGGCAATCGAATTAGCCGCGTCGTGGAAACCGTTCATGAAGTCGAATGCGATGGCCAACGCGACCAGCGCCACCACCACCCAGAGGGCGACTTGAGCTGTTGCCATTCCCAGCCCGCGTTCAGGAGTTCTCGAGGACGATGCCCTCGATCACATTCGCAACGTCCTCGCACTTGTCGGTGATCGTTTCGAGCAGTTCGTAGATGGCCTTGAGCTTGATGACCTCGCGCACGTCGGGTTCTTCGCGGAAGAGCTTGCTCATCGCGCTGCGCATCACACGATCGGCATCGGATTCGAGCCGGTCGATCTCCTCGCAGGTCTTGAGAGTGGCTTCGGCGACGGCCGGGTCGGTGATCTTGCCGAGGAACTTGACCGCGTCCTTGACGCGTTCGCAGCACTTCACGCTGAGCGTGGTGAGACGAGTGATCTCCTCGGTCATGTGGCGCACGTCGTAGAGCGCCATGGTTTCGGCCGAATCCTGGATCAGGTCGGCCACGTCGTCCATCGTGTTGATCAGCTTGTGGATCTGCTCACGGTCGATCGGCGTGATGAATGTCTTGTGGATCAGCCGGTTGACGTCATGCGTCACCCTGTCCGCGGCACGCTCGGCATTGTCGACGTCGCGGTTGTACTGCTCCCGCAGGTGCAGGTCGTTGTAGTTGGCCACCAGATGCTCGAAGGCGCGCGCGGCTTCGACGATCCGATCGGCGTGCTGATTGAACATCTCGAAAAAATTCCCCTCGCGGGGCAGCAGCTTGCCGAACATGGCGGTCTCCTGGAGTTTTGGCTATCACAGTCCTGTGACACCGTCGTGAAAAACCGCGCAAGTGTAATGGCGCGCCCGAATGCGGCGTTCAGAGCCGTTCGATGGGCTGATCCGAAACCCGGGAAAGCTGGGCAGGCGTGACCTGGTCCGGCGCGATCTCCGCCAGCGGCACGAGCACGAACGCGCGCTGCGTCATGCGGGGGTGCGGCAGCGTCAGCGTGTTTGAATCCATCACGACCCTCCCGTGTGTCAACAAGTCGAGATCGAGCGTACGCGGTGCATTGCGGTAGGGGCGTTCGCGGCCCGCGCCGCGTTCGAGTCGATGGAGTTCGTCGAGCAGGGCTTGCGGCTCGAGCGCCGTCTGGAGTTCGACAACAGCATTGATGAAGGCGGGCCCCGACGCATCAATGGGCGCACTTCGATAGAGCGAGGAACACGAGACAACGCGCGTTTCAGGCAGGGCATCGAGATCGCGCATCGCCTGCCCCACCGTCGCACGCGCGTCGCCAAGATTGGCACCGATCGCGACGTAGGCCCGTGCAGTCATTCGACGGAGGCGGCACCGGCCTCGCCGCCGCCACCGCTGCGCGGCTTGCGCCGCCGGCGGCGCTTGCGTGGCGCGCTCGCTTCGCCGTCGGGCGGGAGCTCGGATGCACCCGCTTGCGCCGCCGCAGCTTCGGCTGGCGAACGCGCCGGGGCTGACGCGGGCACGCGCTGGCGCGTGCGCTTGTGCTGCTCGTCTCGCACCTGGTCCATCAAGTCCTGCCGGCGCACATCATCGGCCGTGCTGAACTCCTGCCACCACTCCCCGATCGCCTCGCTGACTTCGCCCACATCGGCGCGCAGGCGCATGAAATCGAAGGCGGCGCGGAAACGCGCTTGCTCCACCAGGCTGTACGGCGTCGCGCCGCTGCGCTTTTCGAATCGCGGCTGCATCATCCAGATCTCACGCATGTCGGCCGCGAGCTTGCCGCGGCCCGACACGTCGCCGATGCGCGCATTGAACACATCGTCGATGGCGTCCTGAAGCGCCGGAAACGAGGTTTGCGAGCGTTGGCCGTGGCGGCCCTCGATGCGCTGTGTCCAGCCGTCGCGCACATCCGCCCACAGCACGCAAGCCAGCAGAAAACTCGGCGCCACCGGCTTGCCTTCGCCGACCCGGCGGTCGGTGTCCAGCAGCGCCGCCTTCACGAAGGGCTGATCCGCACGCTCGACAACCACGTCGAGCAGCGGATAGATTCCCTTCGACAGACCGAGCTTGCGCAGTTGCTCGACCGTCGCCACCGCATGGCCGGTCTGCAGCAGCTTGAGCATTTCGTCGAACAGGCGGCTCTGCGGCACGTCCGCCAGGAGCTTGCTGGATTCGATCAACGGTGCCGCCGTCTTGGGCTCCATCTTGAAGCCCAGCGCGGCCAGCTTGGCCGAGAAGCGGATGGCGCGGATGATTCGAACCGGATCTTCCCGGTAACGGGTGATCGGGTCGCCGATCATGCGCAGCGTGAGCTTCTTCGCGTCCTTGATGCCGTTGTGATAATCGACCACGATCTCGCTGGCCGGGTCGTAGTACATCGCGTTGACCGTGAAGTCGCGACGCGCGGCGTCCTCTTCCTGCGGGCCCCACACGTTGTCGCGCAGGACGCGGCCGCTGGCATCCACCGCATGCTTCATTCCAGCGAGTTCGCCTTTGCTGGTGCGTTCATTGCCGGCCACCTGCTCGGCACCGGCGCTGTCCATGTAGGCGCGAAAGGTGGAGACTTCGATCACCTCGTGCTCGCGCCCTCGGCCGTACACCACGTGCACGATGCGAAAGCGGCGGCCGATGATGAAGGCGCGGCGGAACAGGCCCTTCACCTGTTCCGGCGTGGCATTGGTCGCGACATCGAAGTCCTTGGGGCGCAGGCCAAGCAGCAGATCCCGCACCGCGCCGCCGACGACGTAAGCCTCGAACCCCGCATCCTGCAGTGTCGTCACCACGTTCTTCGCGCGCTCATCCACCAGCGCGGGGTCGATGCCGTGCACGGAGGCCGCCACCTCCTGGCGTTTGCCGAAACGGGCTTTGGTGCTGGTGGTGTCGCCGGACTTGCCGAGGAGTTTGTCGATGAATTTCTTGATCATTGGAGAGGTTCGGCGCGGAGAGCGTCCTTATTCATTTTCGAGCATTGACCGGATCAGGGGGATCGTGATCGCGCGCTGGGTCTGCAAGGCATAGCCGTCGAGTTGGACGAGAAGCTCCATCAGGCTGCCGAGGTCGCGGCTGAAACGATGCAGCATGTAGTCCAGCACTTCGTCCGACAGCATGACGCCCCGGCCGTCCGCGGCCTGACGCAGCACGGCACGCCGCTCGGACTCGCTCAGCACCTGCAAGTGGAACACGTGGCCCCAGCCGAGGCGTGTGCGCAGGTCCTCGCGCAACGGCAGGTCGGCCGGCGGCACGGCGCCCGCCGCCACCACCCCGCGTTGCAGGCTCTGCGCATTCACGAACCAGTTGAAGGCGGCGTGTTGCTGGACGGCCGTGTAGAGATGGACATCATCGAAGACCACGGCACCCCAGCGCTCGTCGAATTCGGGTGGATCCATCAACCCGGCGTGCAACCAGCCGACGCTGGCGCCCTGCTCCCGCATGGCGCTGCGCACCGCCTCCAGAAGGTGCGTCTTGCCGCTTCCACCCTCGCCCCACAGATAGGTCGGCACCGGCGAATGGAGGGTCGGCGAGCGCGCGTCACCAACCCACAGCATCAGGTGCCGCAGTGCCGGCTCATTGGGTCCCGCGAAGAAGCCCGCGAGCGTGGGCCCGCTCGAAATACCGATGTCGAGCGCAAGCTGCTTCATGCCATTGCCGCTGCGAGCGGCCGGAGGGGCGCGGATGACGCGAAAGAAGGGTTCATGGGACAGGGCATGTGCCGCCCTTAAAATCGTGGCGAATTCTATCGGCCCGACTGCTTCGGTTGCCGGCGTCATTGTCCTCCTCCTTTCCAGCCCATGAACTCCACCTCGCCCACCCCGCTCAGCTACAAGGACGCCGGCGTCGATATCGACGCCGGAGACGCGCTGGTCGATCGCATCAAGCCCCTCGCAAAGAAGACGATGCGCGAAGGTGTGCTTGCCGGGATCGGCGGCTTCGGCGCCCTGTTCGAGGTGCCCAAGCGCTACAAGGAGCCCGTGCTGGTGAGCGGCACCGACGGCGTGGGGACCAAGCTCAAGCTCGCCTTCGAATGGAACATGCACGACACCGTCGGCATCGACCTGGTGGCCATGAGCGTGAACGACGTCCTGGTGCAGGGCGCGGAGCCGCTCTTCTTCCTCGATTACTTCGCCTGCGGCAAGCTCGATGTGGACACTGCCGCCGCCGTCGTCGGGGGCATCGCCCGCGGCTGCGAGCTCAGCGGCTGCGCGCTGATCGGCGGAGAGACAGCCGAAATGCCCGGCATGTACCCGCCCGGCGAGTACGACCTTGCCGGATTCGCGGTCGGCGTCGTCGAGAAGTCGCTGATCCTCACCGGCCAGAACGTCAAGCCCGGCGACGTCGTCCTTGGCCTGGCGTCTTCGGGCGTCCATTCCAATGGCTTCAGCCTGGTGCGCAAGGTGATCGAGCGCGCGGCCGACGACCTCCCCTCGTCGCTCGACGGCCAGCCTTTCCGCGAAGCCGTGATGGCGCCGACTCGGCTGTACGTCAAGCCGGTGCTCGAAGCCCTGGCGAGGCACCCTGCTTCGACGGGTTCGTCACAGGGCATCAAGGCGCTCGCGCACATCACCGGCGGCGGCCTGCTCGAGAACATCCCGCGCGTCCTGCCCGAAGGCATGGCCGCGCATCTGAAGAAGGGCAGTTGGCCGCAGACCGAGCTGTTCGCCTGGCTGCAGAAGGTGGCCGGCATCGACGACATCGAGATGAACCGCACCTTCAACAACGGCATCGGCATGGTGGTGGTGGTCGATGCGGCCGAAGCGTCCGCATGCACGGCGACGCTGCGAGCCGCGGGCGAGACGGTGCATGAGATCGGCGTCATCGCCGAACGCGGCAGCGGTGCGTCCGTTGTCGTGGCCTGAATGACCCGCGCCGAGTGAGCGAACCCACAGCCACCCCTTCGCGGTCTTTGGTCACGGCGAGTTACCTGCTCATGGCCGGCGCCTTGCTGCTGGTCATGTTGCAGGGGCTGTTGCCCGGCTTGCTCTGCATATGCATCGGCTTTCTGAGCACGCGCTGGATTGCCCGGGTGCTCCATGCGGGCTTCCGGCGCAAGCGAAAGATCAGCGCGAATGACCCGGCCTGGGCCCGGTCGCGCTCGTTCTTCCAGGTCTGCGCCTCGGCACTGGTCATGCTGGCGCCTCTGGGGCTTCTGATCTTGGCTTTCTCGGAAGCCCGTGATTTCGTGCTGAACGCACCGGAGCAGTACAAGGAACTGCTCGACTACATCGCTCGCACAGTGTTGGAACTGCGGCTCAAGCTGCCGCCGGACATCGGTGCCTATCTGCCGGAGGGCTCGGCGGAGGTGCAGCGCATCATCGCCGGCTACCTGCGCGCGCAGGCCGGCTCTCTCGCGTTGACGGGCCGCGCCTGGCTCGGCGGCTTGCTGTTCGCCTATGTCGGACTGATCGTCGGTGCGTTGGCAGCGGTCGCCGCTCATCCGTCCTCGCAGGGCCCCTTGGCCCATCAGCTGAAGCGTCGCGTCACCCTTTTCGGCGAAGCCTTCGGCCAGATCGTGGCCGCCCAGTTCTGGATCGCGGCCTTCAATACCTTCCTGACAGCCGTGTTCCTGCTGTTCCTGCTGCCCATCTGGAAGCTCGAGTTGCCCTATACGCCGGCGCTGATCACGCTGACTTTCGTCGCGGGACTGGTCCCGATCGTGGGCAACCTGGTCTGCAACACCGTGATCACGCTGGTCGGCCTGTCGGTATCGCCGATCACAGCCCTCGCCTGCCTGGTCTTCCTGATCCTGATCCATAAGGCCGAATACCTCATCAACGCCAAGGTGGTCGGAAGCCGCACGCAGATGAGGGTATGGGAGCTGCTGGTCGTGATGTTCGTCGCAGAAGCGGTGTTTGGCCCCGCAGGACTGGTGGCGGCGCCGCTGTTCTATGCCTACCTCAAGAAAGAATTGCAGGCTGCGCGGCTCGTCTGAAGACAATCATGTCCTGAATTGATCGATTCCTGTCCCGGGCAGGGCGGACGGAATCCGGAGAAGCGGCAAAAATGCGTCGCATCATCCACTCGAGAACAAAGTGAGCGCCACCCATGAAAACCTGTCTGATAGTGATCGATGCGCAGGAATCGTTCCGCCATCGCCCCTACTTTGCCCAACGCGAGTTCGAACCTTACATCGCCAGCCAGAATGCCCTCATCCGAGGTTGTGCCGCCGCCGGCATCCCCATCGTTCGGATCTTTCACGTCGATGGACCCGCCACCGCGAGCAATCCATTCGCGGTCGAGTCGGGTCATGTGCGTCCGCTCCAGGAGCTTGCCGGATTCGACGCCGCCGCCACCTTCACCAAGCATCGGCATAGCGCGCTGGTCAACAGCGGGCTCGACGTCTGGCTCACGGAAAACGGCATCGGCCGGTTGATCGTGAGCGGCATTCGCACCGAACAATGCTGCGAAACCACGACGCGCCACGCATCTGACCTGGGCTGGCAGGTCGACTACGTGACCGATGCAACACTGACTTTCGACATGGTCCAACCTGACGGCCGCCCGTTGTCCGCCGCCGATATCAAGGCGCGGACGGCTACCGTACTCGACGGCCGTTTCGCCAAGGTGTGCGGCGTGGAGCAGGCACTGGAGCGCGCAGGCGCACTCGCTGCCGCCTGAAGACCAGGCCGCACGATGAATGGTTCGCCCATCCGCGTGGTCTTCGTGCTGCCGCCGAACAGTCTCGTGCTGGACTGGGCCGGGCCGGCCGAGGCCTTGCGCATTGCCAACCAGCAATTGCGCAGCGCCGGATCGCCCGAGCGCTTCTCGATCGAGTTTGCCTCTCCGAACGCAGTTTCGGTTGGGTCGGTGGGCGTGACGCTTTCCGGCCTGGCGCCCTTGCCGACGCAGTGGGACGGCCCCGCGTGGATCGTGCTGGTGGGGCTGCCTGGCAACAGGATCTCGACGGCCAACCCCGAAATGCAGGCCGTTCTGCAGTGGCTACGCGGCCAACGCCTCGAGCGCGGCCGGCTCGAACTTGTGACCATCTGTGCGGGCGCCCTGCTCGCGGCCCATGCGGGAGTCCTGGCAGGCCGACGGGTGACCACGCACCACCACCACCTGGACGAACTGCGCCAGGTCGAGCCGCGTTGCGAAGTCGTCGCCAATCGCGTATTCGTGATCGATCCCCCGTTCTACAGCAGTGCCGGCGTCACGACCGGCATTGACCTCATCCTTCACCGCATTGCCGAGACCTGTGGCGAGGTCCTGGCGGCACAGGTCGCGCAGATCATGGTGGTGGCGCTGCGGCGCGGCCCGCAGGACCCCGAGCTTTCGCCGTTTCTCGCTTACCGCAGCCACCTGCACGCGGCCCTGCACCGCGTGCAGGACGCGGTCAGCGAGCAGCCGCAGGCCGACTGGACGGTGCCTCGCATGGCTGCGGTCGCGCACACATCGGCGCGGCATCTCACGCGCCTGTTCGTCGAACACTCGGGCGTCGCGCCCCTGGCCTACCTACGTCGACTGCGGCTCGCGACCGCGCAACTGGCGCTGCAGTCGGGCGCCAACGTCACGCGGGCAGCCGAGCTGTCGGGCTTTGGTTCGGACACGCAGCTTCGCCGCGCCTGGCATCAATTCGGCTTGGCGGGCTCGCCGGCAGACGCTCAAAGGTAGCCGCAAAAGCGCAGGATGTGCCCATCGGGCTCGCGGATCGCAAACTCGCGCAGACCCCAGGGCTGTGACACCGGCTGCTCGATGACCGTGACACCGCGCTTCACATAGGCGGCGTGCAGGCCATCCAGGTCCTGGCCCACATGGATCACGATTTCGCCGCGCCAGGGATCGGCCTCGCGCCGGCCGCATTGCCAAAGCCGGATGTAGACCGGATCACCGTAACTACGGTCACCCTTCTTCACCCGGGCATAGCTCGGAGGTTCACCGGCGATGAAATCAAGTTCGAAGCCGAGCACATCGCAAAAATAGCGCGCCGCGCGTGCCGCGTCCGCGACAGGCAGCACCGGCTGGATGCCGTGGAACTCGTGTCGCGTCCCGAGGTCAGCCGCCATGGCCTTGATCTGGCCCATCAGCTTCTCGCGCGGCGCAACGTGGCCACACGTTCCGCGATCGCATCGATGTCGAGCGCGTCTTCGGCGTGCATGAGATAGGTCTCGAGGTCGCGCACCGCGAGTACCGTATTGCCTTGCTCCGCGTGCGCCAGGCCACGGTCGCGGTGCTCGCCCCAGGCTTCGGGAAACAAGGCGACCAACCGGTCCTGCACCGCGATGGCACGCTGCCAGTCTTCCTGGGAGCGGTGGACTTCCTTCAGGTTGCGCAGCATGCGCCCGATGATTTCGCGTGGCGTCGCAGGCTGCAGGTAAAGGCCCAGCGGCACGTCGAAATCGCCGATCAGCCCGTTGCTGCGCTTGTAGGGTTCGAGCCTCTCGCTCAACTCCTCGCGCGACAGCGACTTGCCGTTGAACGGATCGATCACCACCTGCCCCTTCGGCAGAGTGACCTTGAGCATGAAGTGGCCCGGAAAACCCACGCCGCGCGCCTGCAGCCCGAGGCCCTGCGCCAATTCCATCCACAGCACGGCGAGCGAGATCGGAATGCCGCGGCGGGTCCGCAACACGGCGTTCAGGTAGCTGTTGTCGGGGTCGTAGTAGTCGTTGACGTTACCGCCGAAGCTCAGGTCGTGAAAAAAGAACTGATTGAGCGCACGCAGGCGCTGCAGGGGTGCGGCGTCCGCCGGCAGGCGCCGCTTGAGGCGAGCCAGCAACTGGTCGACGTCGCCCAGCACCTGCTGCACGTCGAGCTCGGGGTATTCATCCTGCGCGAGGCTCGCCGCTGCTTCGAGCAACGGGAATTGCTCGTCGCTCTTGACGAGCGAATCGAAATATTCGAGCGCCGTCGGCGTCGGGAAGCTGAACGTCATGTGGCTTTGTAGAGGAGCGAGCGAGGACCGTCAAGGCGGCAGCGACTCAGCGACGAATAAAACTGCGCAACCTGACACCAGCCAACGCAAGCACGGCGAAGTAGAGCGCGGCGGCTCCCGCGATGAGCGCGGCCAGCAACCCGATGCGATACAGGCGGTGTGCACGCAGGCCGATCCAGTCGAAATGTCCCGCCCCCCAAACCAGCAATGCCGCGAGCACCAGAGCGCCAGCGAGAATCTGCAGGATGAATTTGCCCCAGCCTGGCTCTGGCTTGTAGCTGCCGCGCCGGATGAGGCCCACCAGCAGCCATATCGAATTCACCAGGAATCCGATGCCGATCGTGAGTGTCAGCGCCGCATGCTGCAGCACGGGCACCAGGAAGAAATTGAGCACCTGCGTCAGCACCAGCACACCCACCGCTATCTGCATCGGGGTGCGCATGTCGTGTCTGGCGTAGTACCCCGGCGCGAGCACCTTGATGGCGACGGAGCCGATCAGTCCGACTCCGTAACCCATGAGTGCCGCGGTGGTACGCTGAACGTCGAGGTCGCTGAAGGCACCATTGTGGAACAGCACGGCGACCAGAGGCTTGGAGAAGGCAAGCAAGGCGACAGCGCAGGGAACCGAGAGCAGCACGACGAGGCGAAGGCCCCAGTCGAGAAGGGACGAATAGCGCAGGTCATCCTTCGCAGCCCGCGCGGCCGCGAGCTGCGGCATGAGAACGACGCCCAGGGCCACGCCCAGCATGGCGGTCGGAAATTCCATCAGGCGGTCGGCATAAGTCACCCAGGTCACGCTGCCTGGTGCCAGATGCGAGGCGATCTGGGTGTTGATGAGTAGCGAGATCTGCGCCGCGCTCACACCAATGAGCGCCGGCAGCATCAGCTTCGTGATCTTGCGCGTGGTCGGATCGGCCCATGCCGCGCGCATTGCCCGGAAACTCGCGCCGATGCGAGGAAGCATTCCGAGCCCGCGCAGCGCCGGCAACTGGAGCGCGAGCTGCAGCACGCCACCCACCATCACGCCCACGCATTGCGCATAGATTGGCTCGATGCCGTGGCGCCTAAACAAAGGCGCGCCCACGACGATCGACAGGATGAGCGCGACGTTCAGAAGCACAGGCGACGCCGCCGGCACCGCGAACCGGCGCCAGGTGTTGAGGATGCCGCCCGCCAGCGCCACCAGCGACATGAAGCCGATGTAGGGGAACATCCAGCGCGTCATGACGACAGCCGCGTCGAAGCCCTGGGCGGTTTGCTTCAGGCCGCTGGCCATCGCCCAGACCATCAGCGGCGCACCGATCACGCCCGCGACGCACAGCAGCACCAGCGTCCAGGTCAGCAGCGTCGCGACGTGGTCGACCAGCGCTCGCGCGCCGGCGTCGCCGTGCTCGGTCCGGGTGGCTGAGAGCACGGGCACGAAGGCCTGGCTGAACGCGCCCTCGCCGAACACGCGACGGAACAGGTTGGGAATGCGAAAAGCGACGTTGAAGGCATCGGTCAGGGCGCTGACGCCAAAGACCGAGGCCATGAGCAGGTCGCGGATCAGGCCAGTGATCCGCGAAGCGAGCGTCAAGAGGGAAACTGTGGAGGCGGATTTGAGCAGGGACACACCGAGAAGTGTATGTGGACACGCGACTTCTCTCCCGGCCCGGCGACGCCGATGCGGCTGTCGCCTATAATGGAAGGCTTTGCTGCATCATCCCCAGACACCAAGGAACCACATATATGGCATCCGCCAAGCCCAAGAAAAAGAACCCGCGCCTCGCGTCGGGCCGTAAACGCGTCCGCCAGGACGTCAAACTCAACGCTGCGAATACTTCGCTGCGCTCCAAGTACCGCACCGCCGTGAAGAATGTCGAGAAGGCCGTTCTGGCCGGCGACAAGACCAAGGCAGCGGAACTCTTCGCGAAGGCCCAGAGCATCGTCGACACCGTCGCCGACAAGGGCATCTTCCACAAGAACAAGGCTGCTCGCGACAAGAGCCGCCTGTCAGCCAAGGTCAAGAACCTCGCCCTCGCCCCTGAAAAGGCCGCCGCCTGACGTATTCAGGCATTAAGCCCGGACCGGTCCGCCAGTCCGCCGTTTGATCGGGGTGCGCTGCAGCAAAGTGAACAAACCGCCTTCGGGCGGTTTTTTCATGGCTGGCCGTCCTTCCGGCTTGTGGTGGGCGGGGGGCTTATGGCGCCGGCGGCACGTCGGGCACCAGGCAAGCCTCCGCCACTTGCAGACCATTGTCCTTGGCGAAGTTCATGCAGAAGTCCCAGGCCATCGGCTCGGCTTCGCGCAATTGCCTGTTGACGACCACGCATTTCACGCCGTTGACGACCGTGGGCACGCACCAGGGTGAATAGTTCAGGTGGCTCCCCGGCTGGGGTCCGCCCGGACGGAATGAGCACATCACACCCGCCAGCCGCTCTGCCCAATCGCTGGGGCGAAACGTCCGGCCATCGTTCGTGATGCCCTGGATGAAGACTTCTTTGGCGCTGGGAGAAACCATCGGTTGGCGGGAGGAAGGCGCAGATTCGTGTTGCGCCGCACAACGATTCTATCCGGCGGCCCGAGCACCGAAACGCGGCGGGGCATTGCAGTGATGCGCAATCCTCACCCAGAGTGTCAAATCAGCCGCCTAGAATCCGCGTTCCCTTTTTTGGAGTTCGCATGAGCGCCATCGCCGCACCTTCGTCGCCCCACGTCATGAACACCTATGGACGCCTGCCGATCGCGCTGTCGCACGGCCAGGGCTGCCGAGTGTGGGACACCAATGGGCGAGCCTATCTCGACGGACTGGGCGGCATTGCCGTCAACACACTGGGCCACAACCATCCTGAGCTGGTCCCTGCCCTGCAGGACCAGATCGCCAAGCTGATCCACAGCTCCAACTACTACTTCGTCCCGGGTCAGGAGCAACTGGCGGCCAAGCTGACCGAGCTCTCCGGGCTCACCAATGTCTTCTTCTGCTGCACCGGCCTGGAAGCCAACGAAGCGGCGCTGAAGCTCGCGCGCAAGTTCGGCCATGACAAGGGCATCGAACGCCCGGAAATCGTGGTCTACGAGGGTGCCTTCCACGGGCGCAGCATCGCCACGCTGTCAGCCACCGGCAATCCGAAGGTCCAGAAGGGCTTCGGGCCGCTGGTCGAGGGCTTCATCCGCGTGCCGCTCAACGACATTGATGCGCTCAAGAAGGCGACTGAAGGCAATCCGAACGTCGTGGCCGTCTTCCTTGAGACCATCCAGGGCGAAGGCGGCATCAACCCGATGCGCTGGGAATACCTGCGCCAGGTGCGCCAGTTGTGCGACGAGCGCGACTGGCTCATGATGATCGACGAGGTCCAGTGCGGCATGGGCCGCACGGGCAAGTGGTTTGCGCACCAGTGGGCTGGGATCAAGCCAGACGTGATGCCTCTCGCCAAGGGCCTGGGTTCGGGCGTGCCGGTCGGCGCGGTCGTGGCCGGCCCGCGCGCCGCCAACATCTTCGGCCCGGGCAACCACGGCACGACCTTCGGCGGGAACCCCCTCGCGATGCGGGCGGGCATCGAGACGATCCGCATCATGGAAGAGCAACATTTGCTGGAGAACACAGCCAAGGTCGGCGCCCATCTCAAGGCAGCGCTGGAGCGCGAGTTGGGCGGCTTGCCGGGCGTAAAGGACATTCGCGGCCAGGGCCTGATGCTTGGCATCGAACTCGCTCGGCCCTGCGGCGTGATCCTGAACCGCGCCTGCGACGCCGGCCTGTTGCTCAGCGTGACGGCCGACAGCGTGATACGCCTCGTCCCGCCCCTGATTCTCAGCATCGCGGAAGCCGACGAGATCGTCGCCATCCTGGCGCCGATCGTGAAGACCTTTCTAGCGGAGCCTCAGCCATGAGCGACGCGCCCACCATCCGTCACTACCTTCAGTTTTCCGACCTCGGCGCCGACGAATATGCGCACCTCTTCGCCCGCGCGGCGCTGATCAAGAAGAAGTTCAAGGCCTACGAGCGGCATCAGCCCCTGGTCGACCGCACACTCGCCATGATCTTCGAGAAGGCGTCGACGCGCACGCGCGTCAGCTTCGAAGCCGGCATGTACCAGATGGGCGGCAGCGTGGTGCACCTCACCACGGGCGACAGCCAGCTCGGGCGTGCCGAGCCCATCGAGGACAGCGCCAAGGTCATCAGCCGGATGGTCGACCTGGTCATGATCCGCACGTACGAGCAGACCAAGATCGAGGCCTTCGCCGCGCATTCGCGCGTGCCGGTCATCAACGGACTGACCAACGAATTCCACCCCTGCCAGATCCTGGCCGATATCTTCACCTTCATCGAGCACCGCGGCTCGATCGCGGGGAAGACGGTGGCGTGGGTCGGCGACGGCAACAACATGGCCAACACCTGGCTGCAGGCCAGCGAGATCCTGGGCTTCAAGGTGCATGTGAGCACGCCGAGCGGCTATGAGGTCGACCAGTCGATAGCCGGCATCCGGTCCGCTGACAGCTACAAGGTCTTCAAGGACCCCATGGAAGCCTGTCGGGGCGCAGACCTGGTGACCACCGACGTCTGGACCAGCATGGGCTACGAAGCCGAGAACGAAGCCCGCCGCGCGGCCTTCGCCGACTGGCGTGTCGACGCGGAGATGATGCGGACCGCGCAGCCCGATGCCATCTTCATGCATTGCCTGCCCGCGCACCGCGGAGAGGAAGTCGAAGCCGATGTGATCGACGGGCCGCAGTCGGTCGTCTGGGACGAAGCCGAGAACAGGATGCACGTGCAGAAGGCGCTGATGGAATACCTGCTGCTCGGCCGCCAGGTCTGAAGATCCGAAATCCGGCGGTCCGTGTTTCATATCTGTTGGAAATAACCGACACCACGACCCCGCTCGCGGCGCTAACTTTGCGCCATGAATCAACGAATCTGGGACATCTCGCCGCCGGTGCATGAAGGCGCCCCGGTTTTTCCCGGCGACACACCCTACCAGCAGCGCTGGGCCGCGTCCATCGGACCGGCCTGCCCGGTCAATGTCAGCGAGATCACGCTATCACCGCACGTTGGCGCGCACGCGGATGCACCGCTGCACTATGACCCGGCTGGCGCGACCGTCGGCGACCTCGATCTTGCGCCCTACCTCGGCCCCTGCCGGGTGATCCACGCGATCGCGCGCGGACCCTTGATCGAATGGCAACACATCGCCCATGCCGTCGACCGACTGCCGCCGCGCGTGCTGGTGCGAACTTACGAGCGTGCGCCGGTCGCCCGTTGGGACGGCGCACTCGCCGCCTTTGCGCCCGCCACCATCGAGCGCCTCGCGACCCTGGGCGTGAAGCTCATCGGCATCGACACCGCCAGCATCGATCCGGCAGACAGCAAGACGCTCGACAGCCACCAAACCATTCGCCGCCTCGGCCTGCGCGTGCTCGAGAACCTCGTGCTCGATGAAGTGCCTGAGGGCGACTACGAGCTCATCGCGCTGCCGCTCAAGCTCGTGAGTGCCGACGCTTCCCCCGTTCGCGCGGTTCTGCGTGAACTCCAACCCGCCCGACCATGACACTCGACGATTGCCAGCGCCTCGACGCGCAAGACCCCCTCGCCGCCCTGCGCCACCAGTTCATGCTGCCCGAAGGCGTGATCTACCTCGACGGCAACTCCCTGGGCGTGCTGCCCAAGGCCTCGCCTGCTCGAATCGCCGAAGTAGTCGCCAGGGAGTGGGGAGAGGGCCTGATCCGCTCATGGAACAGTGCCGGCTGGTTCGACCTGCCGCAGCGACTCGGCGACAAGGTGGCGCGGCTGATCGGCGCAGCGCCGGGCGAGGTCGTTTGCACCGACAGCACCTCCGTCAATCTCTACAAGGTGCTGTTCGCGGCGCTGAGCCAGGTGCGGCAGAACGCCTCGCCCGAGCGCCGTGTCGTGATCAGCGAGCGCAGCAACTTCCCGACCGACCTCTACATCGCCGAGTCACTGTGCCGCGAACGCGGCTTCACGCTCAAGCTGATCGACGAGAAGGAGCTACCCGCCGTGCTCACCGACGAGGTGGCGGTGCTGATGCTCACGCACGTCAACTACCGCACCGGCGCCATGCATGACATGAAGTCCCTCACGGCCGCCGCGCACGCCGCGGGCGCGCTCACGGTCTGGGACCTCGCGCACAGCGCCGGAGCGGTGCCCGTGGCGCTCAACGACAGCAATGCCGACTTCGCCATCGGCTGCGGCTACAAGTACCTGAATGGTGGCCCCGGGTCGCCGGCCTTCATCTGGGTTCACGCGCGCCACTCGAACCAGTTCGAGCAGCCCCTGTCGGGCTGGTGGGGGCATGCGGCGCCCTTCGAATTCACTCCGCATTACCGGCCCGCGGCCGGCGTGGCGCGCTACCTGTGCGGCACGCAGCCGATCATCGCGCTGGCCGCGCTCGAATGCGGGCTGGACACGGTACTCTCGGCCGAGCCCCTCTCCGCCGGAGAGGACAGCATGGCGATGCTGCGAACCAAGTCGCTGGCGCTGACCGACGCGTTCATTGCGCTGGTGGAGAGGCGCTGCAGGGGGCGCTTCTCGCTCGTGACTCCACGCGAGCATGAGAAGCGCGGCTCGCAGGTTTGCCTTGCGATGAGCGACGGTGGCCCGGCTGCCTACGCCATCGTGCAGGCGTTGATCGCCCGCGGCGTGATCGGCGATTTTCGCGCGGGCGACACCCAGATGCCCGACATCCTGCGTTTCGGCTTCACGCCGCTCTACCTCGGTTTCGAGGACGTATGGAACGCAGTCGAACACCTCGTCCAGGTGCTGGACAACGAAGAGTGGAAACGCCCCGAGTTCAATGAGAAGCTTGCAGTGACCTGAAAGACGCCCATGAGTTCCGAAAAGATCGTCCACGACGAAAAGGCCCAGCTCGATTTCAGTGCCTCGATGAGCTACAGCGATTACCTGAGCCTCGACCAGATCCTGAACGCCCAGCATCCACGCTCGCCGGCGCACGACGAAATGCTTTTCATCGTGCAGCATCAGACCAGCGAGCTGTGGATGAAGCTCATGTTGCACGAGTTGCGCGCCGCCATCCGCTGCGTCGCCGAGGACGACCTCTCCAGCGCCTTCAAGATGCTCGCGCGCGTTTCACGCATCATGGAGCAGCTGGTGCATGCGTGGGACGTACTGGCCACCATGACGCCGCCCGAGTACAGCGCGATCCGGCCCTACCTGGGCAGCTCCAGCGGCTTCCAGAGCTGGCAATACCGCTGCATCGAATTCGCGCTCGGCAACAAGAACGCCGCCATGCTCAAGCCGCACGCGCACCGGCCCGAGTTGCTGGCCGAAGTCGAACAGGCGTGGCGGGCGCCTTCGCTCTACGACGAGTCGCTTCGCCTTCTGGCGCGCCGGGGACTGGACATCCCCGGCAGTCACATCGAGCGCGACTGGACGAAGCCCTACGAACTCAGCGACGCCGTCGAGCAGGCGTGGCTCGTCGCCTACCGCGACCCCAAGAACCACTGGGACATCTATCAACTCGGGGAGGAACTGACCGACCTCGAAGACGCCTTTCGGCTCTGGCGCTTCCGCCACGTGACAACGGTCGAACGCGTCATCGGGTTCAAGCGCGGCACGGGAGGCACCGGCGGCGTAAGCTATCTGCGCAAGATGCTCGATGTGGTGCTGTTCCCGGAGATATGGAAGTTGCGCACCGATCTCTAGGACCCCACGTCGGCGACAAACCGGAGGACGAAGCGATGACCGATTTCTTTGGCGACGACGAACTCGACCTTTTGCGCGAGCATGGCATCGTGCTTTTCGCGAGGCGCGTGATCTTCGATGCCCGGCCACCGATGCCGGAGGATGAGATCGCCTCGGTTCAGAGCCGCTGCGCCGGCCCCATTCCGCCGGAGCTGCTGGCGCTGTGGCGACTGGCGGGCGGCGGCCGCATCGACTACGACCTCCATCTGCGCATGAACGGCAATGAGGAATCGATCAGCTGGACCGAACTGTTCGGCGATGGCACCGACACCTTTCACGACCTGCAAGGCTGGATCGACCACGAGGTGGAACTCGCGGAAGAAGCCGCCGAAAGCGGCCAGCCCTGGGACGGCAAGCTCACCACCCTCCCCTTCGGGGGTTTCGAGTACACGGACCGCCTCTACGCCGTGGTCGAACCCGGCGCGGACTACGGCCACATCCTGGCCTGGAAGCATGGCTTGCCGCCTGCCTGGCCCCATGCGCTTCACGAAGACGGGTTGACCACGGTGGCTCACGACCTGTGCGCCGCTTTCGAGGTCCTGCACCTGGACGAGGATCCACTGGCGCCGGCCGGGGACTACTTCACCGGGCAGTCGCTGCTCGAATATCTCGACCAGCGGCATCAGGAACACGGACTGTCCATCGAGCTGTCAGACAAGGTCGTGGCGTTCTACCGCCGCGCCATCGTCGACTGGCGGACGCCGCTGGCCGAGGGCACGCTGGGCCAGAATGGTCCGCTCTCGCGCATCGCACTGCGCCACGCCATCGCCACCGACGACGCAGCGCTCATTGCCCAATTGGCCGCCGCCGATGTCGCGCTGGACGGGCCGCTGCAGGGCAGCGCCATGGCCACGGACCTGGCGCTGAGCCACGGCGCTCACGAAGCCGCCGCCGCGCTGGCGAAAGCGGGCGCGCCTGTGTCGAGCGACGCTCTCGATTTCATCGACAGCGCGGTATCGCCCGAACTCGTCAGCTTGTTGCTGGCGCGCGGGGCCAAGCCCAGCGCTACCGCCATCGCCGAGTGCGTCGCCTGTGGCGCGCCGCTTGCCGCGCGGCTGATCGCCAGCGCCTATGCGGAAACCCACGACGACCTGCCGACCGCCTACGACGCGGTCAAGAACAGCATGCTCGCCGAACTCGAAAGCTCACTGGTCGACGTGCGCGCCGGCAAGCTCAGCCATTACCTCGGCGTTCACGGGCTGGTCCAGCGCGTCGATCATCTCCAGAGCTTCAGCCTGTAGAGCGCGCGATCTTCAAGCACCGTAGAGCCACGGCACGTCGAGCAGACGCGCGCCCAGCATGCGCAAAGCCGCATCGCGGCCCATGCGCACGAGACCTGTCGCGTGAAAGATCTCACCATTGCGCCGCGCCCGCGCCTGGACCTGCGCATTGCGCTGCCAGCGCGCTTCGGCGTAGCGCGCCAGCGCGGCCGGCACGACGTCGGCTGCGCCTCCATCCAGCGCATCTGCGAGCGCGACCGCATCTTCGATCGCCATGCCTGCGCCCTGCGCCAGATAGGGCAACATCGGATGCGCCGCGTCGCCAGCCAGTGCCACGCGCTCGTCAGCCATCTCCTGCGGTCCGGTGAGCGGCGGTCGGTCCGACAGCGTCCACGAGCGCCACGACGGCATGGCCTCAAGCAGCGCCTGCAGGCTCGGGCTGCAACGGCCGGTCGCAGCCTGAAGCGCAGCCAGGCTCGTCGCCTGGTCCCAGTCCTGCGCATCGCCACTGCGAGCGGCCTCCGCCAGCACCACGACATTGAGCGCCGCCCCGTGGCGCACTGGATAGGCCACGGCATGCAAACGTGGCCCGAGCCAGACGCTGACCTGCGCGCTGCGCAGGGGCGCCGGCAAGGTCGACTGCTCGACCAGAGCGCGCCAAGCCATGTGGCCGGTCGCGCGGGGCGGCTGCGAGTTCTCCACCACGCTCGGCCGCACTGCGCTCCAGAGGCCATCGGCGCCGACAAGAGCATCGCCTTCCCAGGCGCGCGCATCGGTGGTCGACGCGCAGACTCGCCCGCCGCGCGCCACCACATCCGCGATACACGCGCCGGTGGTGAGCGTGACGGCCCCGCTCGCGCGTACTGCCGCCAGCAGCAGCGCCTGCAGGTCGGCGCGGTGCACGCAAAGGTAGGGCGAGCCGTAGCTCCGTAGCATGGCGTTGCCAAGTGGCATGCGGGCGATTTCGTGGCCCCGGGTGGCGCTTCGCACGACCAGTGCCTCGGGTCGGGCAGCGACGCGGTTGAGCGCTTCCCAAAGCCCCATCGCCTGCAGGCGCCGCGTCACGTTGGGACCGAGCTGAATGCCCGCACCGACTTCGCCGAAGACCACGGCCTGTTCGAGCAAATCGATGCGATGGCAGCGGCGACCCAGCGCGAGTGCGCTCGCGAGGCCCGCAATGCCCCCGCCTGCAATCAGGATGTGGGCGGACATCGGGCGCTCAGCGCGAGCGCGTCAGGGACATGTCGCCCTTCTTGTCCGTCTTGGACCCGGTGCCCGTCGCGCAACTGCCGCAGCTGTCGCACGAGCCGCAGCCGGAGGTCTTGGCGAGCGAGTCGGCCAATGCCTGCGCACGCTCCGCATCGACCAGCCCGGCACGCCGCGACCCTGCCGCCAGGCCGGCTGCCGCCGAACGCCGCCACTGCGCAGGCATCCAGCGCCAGACAGCGTAGACCGCTGCCATCACGACGATCAATCCGACGATGATCTCTTGTGTCATCTCACCCTCCTGTGAATGCCAGGGCCACACGATAAGTGATCCAGCACGCAATGTAGGCGAGCGCGAACAAATAACCAGCCATGATCCATACATAGCGCCACGAGCCGGTCTCCCGCTTGACCGCGGCCAGGGTCGAAACGCACTGCGGCGCGAACACGTACCAGACCAACAGCGACAGCGCCGTCGCGAGCGACCAGCTCTGGGCGATCAACGGCTGAAGTTGTCCAGCCACATCCTCGCCCGTGGCCGAAAGTGCATACACCGTGCCGAGCGCCCCAACGGCCACTTCGCGCGCCGCCATGCCCGGCACCAGCGCGATCGAGATCTGCCAGTTGAAGCCGATGGGCGCGAAGACATGCTCCAGCCCGCGGCCGATCATGCCGGCCAGACTGTAGTGGATCGCCGGGCCGGTCGCACCTGCCGGCGGCGAAGGAAAGGTCGAGAGGAACCACAGCAGGATCGTCAGCGTCAGGATGATCGTGCCGACACGCTGGATGAAGATCCATGCGCGCTCGTACAGCCCGAGCGCCAGATTGCGCACGCTGGGCCAGCGGTAGGCCGGCAGTTCCATCATCAGCGGCGAATGCTGCTTGTTGTCGCGAAAGCGCTTCATCACCCACGCCACGGCCATCGCCGAGACGATGCCGAAGATGTAGAGCGCAAACAGGACAACGCCCTGCAAATTGAATACGCCAGCCACGGGGCGGGCAGGAATAAAGGCCGCGATCAGCAATGCGTAGACCGGCAGGCGCGCCGAGCAGGTCATGAGCGGAGCAATCATGATCGTGGTGATCCTGTCGCGCCAGTTGCTGATCGTGCGCGTGGCCATCACGCCCGGGATGGCGCACGCGAAGCTCGACAGCAAGGGAATGAAGGATCGGCCCGACAGGCCCACCGTGCCCATCACGCGGTCGAGCAGGAACGCGGCCCGGGGCAGGTAGCCCGAATCCTCGAGCGCGAGGATGAAGAGAAAGAGGATCAGGATCTGCGGCAGGAAGACGATCACGCCGCCCACGCCGGCGATGATGCCGTCGACCAGCAGACTCCGCAGCATGCCCTCGGGCATGAAATGCATGAGGAGTTCGCCAAGCGCGGTCGTGGCGTTCTTGATCGCGTCCATCGGCACGTTGGCCCAGCTGAATACGGCCTGGAACATCAGGAACATCGTGACCGCGAGGACCAACATGCCCCATACCGGATGCATCACGACGCGGTCGATGCGGTCGCTGGCGGCGAGGCTGCCAACCGGCTCTCGCACCGCCAGGCCCAGGATGCGGCGCACCTCCCGTTGCGTGGCCAGCACATCTTCCAACTCGGGCGCCTGCCAGGGCCTCGCCACCGCGACAGCCACCGGCACATCGAGCGCTTCGAGCAGGCCCTGCGCGCCGCCGGTGTGCACGCCGACGGTCTCGATCACCGGCACGCCGAGTTCGCGCGACAACACGGCCGCATCGACAGCAATGCCCTGCTTCTTCGCCATGTCGGTCATGTTGAGCGCGACCACCATCGGCAGGCCGAGGCGCTTGGCTTCCAGCACCAGCCGCAGGTTGAGGCGCAGGTTGGTGGCGTCGGTGACACACACCAGCAGGTCAGGCAGCGCCTCGTCGCTCTTGCCCGTGACCACGTCGCGCGTGACGGCCTCGTCGGCCGAAAGCGCGTTGAGGCTGTAGGCGCCCGGCAGATCCAGCACGAAGACGCGACGACCGGCGGCCGTGCGAAGCGTGCCCTCCTTGCGCTCGACTGTCACGCCCGCGTAGTTGGCGACCTTCTGCCGGCTGCCGGTGAGCAGGTTGAACAGCGCGGTCTTGCCGCAGTTGGGGTTGCCCAGCAGCGCGATGCGTCCCGGCGGAGTCGTCGATACGGCGGCGCCTGGTTGAAAGGTCAAGGTGGCTTCAACCATGTTGCATGGCCCCCGGCGTGACGCGGATGAACGAGGCCTCGTGTCGACGCAGCGCAAAGGTGGTGTGACCCAGCCGAACGGCCAGAGGCTCACGTCCCGGCACGCCGGATGCCACGATGCGGACCGCCTCGCCCGGGACGAAACCGATTTCGGTCAGCCGCAGCACCAGTTCGCGATCTTCCTGCGCCTCAGGCCGCAGCACGTCGAGCACCGTCGCCCACAGGTTGTTGGGAAGCTGGTCGAGGCTGATGGCAGCCGAAGCTGCGCCGGTCATTGTGGTCACCCGGGAAGTCCAAGTCGTCAAAATGAGAATTATTCTCGAAAACTCGCGCGAAGGCGAGTCGGAAACGACTTAACCCTCTGCGGCCTTCTGACAAAAATCAAGAAAGCCGGTGCGCGCGCCGGCTTTTCTACATGAAGCCGAGTGTCAGGCGGCCAGCAATTGCCGCAAGACGAAGGGAAGGATCCCGCCGTGCTTGTAGTAATCGACCTCGATCGGCGTGTCGATGCGCAACCGAACCGTCACTTCCTGGTGCGTGCCGTCGGCCCGGCGGATCACCAGCTTGACATCCATCTGCGGCTTGAGTTCGCCGCCGATCACCACGTCGACTTCCTCGTCGCCCGTGAGGTTCAGCGCCTGCCAGGAATCCGCCCCGCGGAATTGCAGCGGCAGCACGCCCATGCCGACCAGGTTCGCACGGTGGATGCGCTCGAAGCTGCGCGCCACCACCGCCTTGATGCCGAGCAACTGCGTGCCCTTCGCGGCCCAGTCTCGCGACGACCCGGTGCCGTACTCCTCGCCGCCGAACACCACGGTCGGCACGCCTTCTTCCATGTACTTCATGGCGGCGTCGTAGATGAACATCTTTTGGTTGCCCGGCTGGAAGAGCGTGTAGCCGCCCTCTTCCTGTGTGCCATTGGCATCGGGAGGGAGCATCAGGTTCTTGATGCGCACGTTGGCGAAGGTGCCACGCATCATGACTTCATGGTTGCCCCGGCGCGAGCCGTAGCTGTTGAAGTCGGCCTTCGGCACCCCGTGCGCCTTGAGCCAGATGCCCGCGGGCGAGTCTTCCTTGATCGAACCGGCCGGCGAGATGTGGTCAGTGGTGATGGAGTCGCCGAAAAGCGCCATGACTCGCGCCCCGGTGATACCGGCGTCGGTGGCAGCCGGTTTCATCTTGAATCCCTCGAAGAAGGGCGGCTCGGCGATGTAGGTCGAGGTCGGCCAGTCATACACCTGGCCGGTCGTACCCTTGATGCTGCTCCAGAACTTGCCGGGCTCGCTTTTCACCTTCTCGTAGTTGCTGCGGAAGGACTTGGCGTTCATCGCGTAGCGCAGGTTCTCGTCGATCTCCTTCGTGCTCGGCCAGATGTCGCCGAGGTAGACATCCTTGCCGTGCTTGCCCTTGCCCACCGGCTGGGTCATGAGGTCGACCATCACGTTGCCCGCGATCGCAAAGGCCACGACCAATGGCGGCGAGGCCAGGAAGTTGGCCTTGAGGTTCGGGTGGATCCGCGCCTCGAAATTGCGGTTGCCCGACAGCACGGCTGCGCCGACCAGATCGTTCTTCGTGATGACCTCGTTGATCTCGGGCGTCAAATCGCCGGCGTTGCCGATGCAAGTCGTGCAGCCGTAGCCGGCCAGATAGAAACCGAGCTTTTCGAGGTAGGGCAGAAGACCGGCCTTTTCAAGGTATTCGGTCACGATGCGCGATCCGGGCGCGAGAGAAGTCTTGACGTGCGGCTTGACTGTCAGGCCCGCTTCCACCGCCTTCTTCGCCAGCAGGCCGGCCGCCAGCATCACGCTGGGATTGGAAGTATTGGTGCAGGAAGTGATGGCCGCAATCAGCACGTCGCCGTTCCCGATGGTGACCTGGCCCTTGGGCGCAGGCGGCGCCGTTGCCCCCACATGCGCCGCGGCCTTGGTGGAGCGATTGGCCACCATCTCGACCTCGGCGCGCGGAGCGCCAGGCTTCGGCGGCGCGGCCTCGTCCTCGCCGGACTGACCATGGCCCACCAGCGCATGGCGCAACATCAGCTTGTCGGCCGGCTGATTGAAGCCATTGGCCTCGTTCGGCTTGCTGTACAGCTCGGAGAACTTGGTAGAGAGATGGCCGAGGTCAATGCGATCCTGCGGCCGCTTCGGGCCGGCAAGGCTGGGCGACACCGTGCCCAGATCGAGCTTGACAACCTTCGTGTAGTCAATGTCGCCCGGGTTCGGCATGCCGAACAGGCCCTGGGCCTTGTAATAGGCCTCGAACAGTTCGATCTCGGCCTGCGTGCGGCCCGTGCCCTTGAAGTAGGCGATGGTCATTTCATCGACGGGGAAGAAGCCCATCGTGGCGCCGTACTCGGGCGCCATATTGCCGATGGTCGCGCGATCGGGCACCGCGATAGACGCCGCGCCGGGGCCGAAGAACTCGACGAACTTGCCGACCACCTTTTCGCTGCGCAGGATGGCCGTGACGTACAGCACCAGGTCGGTGGCCGTGACGCCTTCCCGCAACTTGCCGCTGAGTTCGAAGCCGACCACGTCCGGCGTCAGCATGTAGACCGGCTGGCCGAGCATCGCGGCCTCGGCCTCGATGCCGCCCACACCCCAGCCGACGACGCCGATCCCGTTGATCATGGTGGTGTGGCTGTCGGTCCCGACCAGCGAGTCGGGGTAGTAGACGGGCGGGTCGCCCTTGTCATTCGGGCTCTTGTAGACGCCGCGAGCGAAATATTCGAGATTGACCTGGTGCACGATGCCGAAGCCCGGCGGCACGACGCCGAAGGTGTCGAAGGCCTGCATGCCCCACTTCATGAACTGGTAACGCTCGTTGTTGCGCTGGAACTCCAGCTTCATGTTGAGATCGAGCGCCTTGGGCGTGCCGTAATAGTCCACCATGACGGAGTGGTCGACCACCAGATCCACCGGCACCAATGGTTCGATGGTCTTGGGCGACTTGCCCAGGGACTGTGCAACGCTGCGCATGGCCGCAAGGTCGGCCAGCAGCGGTACGCCGGTGAAATCCTGCAGCACCACGCGCGTCACGACGAAAGGGATCTCGTCGGTGCGCTCCGAATTGGGCAACCAATGGGCAAGCTCCTCGACGTGCTTGGCCGACACCTTCTGACCATCGCAATTGCGCAGGACGGATTCGAGCACGATCCGGATCGAGACCGGCAACCGCTCGACCGTGGGGTATTGCTTGGCGAGTTCCTTCAGGGACCAGTACTTGCCGGCCTTCCCCGACGCGGTCTTGAACGTCTTGAGCGTGGAGGCGAATGCGTGTGCCGGTGCTTTGGCCATGAGGGAAACTCCTGTGATTCGTGGAAGCTCCTCAAAGATAGCAGGGTTCGACGACATCGGTCGAGAGTCTCGCTCGACCGATGGCCTCAAACCCGGCCCCGAGGGGTCGGGACGCGATGACGTGCGAGGTCATGGCCGAGGCACCGTGCATCACTACGATGGCGCCATGACCCTCACGAGCACACCACCGACCGCGGCCGACCCGTTCGGCGCCCATCTTCGCCACTGGCGCCAGCATCGGCGCCTGAGCCAGCTCGACCTGGCGAACGAAGCGCAGGTGTCCACGCGCCACCTGAGCTATGTCGAGACCGGCCGCGCCGAACCCAGCCGCGAAATGGTGCTGCGGCTCGCCGAGCGGCTCGAGGTACCGCTGCGCGAGCGCAATGCACTCCTGGTGGCCGCGGGCTATGCGCCCATGTACCGCCAGCGCTCACTGGATGATCCGGCGCTGGCGTCGGCGCGCCATGCGGTCGACCTCGTGCTCAAGGGGCACGAGCCCTTCCCCGCGCTGGCGGTCGATCGCCACTGGAATCTGGTGGCGCACAACGCCCTGGTGCCGCTCCTGATGGAGGGCGCAGCACCGGAACTCGTGGCGCCGCCCGTCAATGTGCTGCGCCTGAGCCTGCATCCGGATGGCCTGGCATCGCGCATCGCGAACCTGGCCCGATGGCGGGCGCATCTGCTCGAACGCCTGCAGCAGCAGATCGCAGCCACGGGCGACACGGTGCTGAGCGCATTGCACGATGAACTGGCGGCCTACCCCGCGCCGAACGTCAGCCACGACACGGCAGCGGCCGGCAATGAACTGTCCGGGGTGGCCGTGCCCTTCCAGCTGGTCACGCCCCAGGGCGTGCTGAGCTTCATCAGCACCACGACGATCTTCGGCACGCCGGTCGACGTCACGCTGCAGGAGCTTGCGGTGGAATCCTTCTTTCCGGCCGACGCGCAGACCGCCGCAGCCCTCGCGGCGCTCGCGGCCGAGCCCCGCGAATCTCGCATCAAATGACAAACGGCCCGCAAGAGCGGGCCGTTTGTCATGAGCGCAATGGGTCTCAGGCGGCAACCGTATCCGCGACGACCTTGTAGTCCTCGATCTTGTCGAAGTTCAGGTACTGGTAGATCTGGCCGCTGGAGGCATCCAGCACGCCGACGCCGGCCATGTACTCTTCCTTCGTCGGAATGCGGCCAATGCGCGAGCAGATCGCGGCGAGTTCGGCGCTGCCCAGGTACACATTGGTGTTCTTGCCCAGGCGATTCGGGAAGTTGCGCGTGCTGGTCGACATCACGGTCGCGCCTTCGCGCACCTGGGCCTGGTTGCCCATGCACAGCGAACAACCGGGCATCTCGGTGCGGGCGCCCGCGTTGCCGAACACGCCGTAGTGACCTTCTTCGGTCAATTGCTGCGCATCCATCTTGGTCGGCGGCGCGATCCACAGCTTGACCGGAATGTCGCGCTTGCCTTCGAGCAGCTTGGAGGCCGCGCGGAAGTGACCGATGTTCGTCATGCAGGAGCCGATGAACACCTCGTCGATGGCGGCGCCAGCCACGTCGCTCAGGGTCTTGACATCATCCGGGTCGTTCGGGCAGGCCACGATCGGCTCATGGATGTCGGCCAGGTCGATCTCGATCACGGCAGCGTAGTCGGCGTCGGCGTCGCCCTTGAGCAATTGCGGATCCTTGAGCCAGGCTTCCTGCGCCGCGATGCGGCGGGCCAGCGTGCGGCCGTCGGCATAACCTTCGGAAATCATCCAGCGCATCAGCGTGATGTTGCTGTTGATGTACTCGATGATCGGTTCCTTGTTCAGGTGCACCGTGCAGCCGGCGGCCGAGCGTTCGGCCGAGGCGTCGCTCAGTTCGAAGGCTTGCTCGACCTTCAGGTCCGGCAGGCCTTCGATCTCGAGGATGCGGCCCGAGAAGATGTTCTTCTTGCCCTTCTTCTCGACGGTCAGCAGGCCTGACTTGATGGCATACAGCGGAATCGCATTCACCAGGTCGCGCAGCGTGACGCCCGGCTGCATCGTGCCCTTGAAGCGCACGAGCACCGATTCCGGCATGTCGAGCGGCATCACGCCGGTCGCGGCCGCGAAGGCCACAAGGCCGGAGCCCGCGGGGAAGCTGATGCCGATCGGGAAGCGCGTGTGGCTGTCGCCGCCGGTGCCAACGGTGTCGGGCGTCAGCAGGCGGTTGAGCCAGGAATGGATGACGCCATCGCCCGGGCGCAGCGACACGCCGCCGCGGGTGCTCATGAAGTCAGGCAGTTCGTGGTGCATCTTGACGTCGACCTTCTTCGGGTACGCCGCCGTGTGGCAGAAGGACTGCATCACGAGGTCGGCGCTGAAGCCGAGGCAGGCCAGATCCTTCAGTTCGTCGCGGGTCATCGGGCCGGTCGTGTCCTGCGAGCCCACGCTCGTCATCTTCGGCTCGCAGTAGGTGCCGGGACGCACGCCCATGCCTTCGGGCAGTCCGCAGGCGCGGCCGACCATCTTCTGCGCGAGCGAGTAGCCCTTCTTGGTGTCGACGGGGCTGACCGGCAGGCGGAACAGCGTCGACACGGGCAGGCCGAGGGCCTCGCGGGCCTTGGCGGTCAGGCCGCGGCCGATGATGAGTGGAATACGGCCGCCGGCGCGCACTTCGTCGAAGAGGACGTCGCTCTTGACCTTGAACTCGGCAATCACCTTGCCGTCCTTCAGGGCCTTGCCTTCGTAGGGGCGCAGTTCGACCACGTCGCCCATGTTCATCTGGCTCACGTCAAGCTCGATCGGCAGCGCACCGGAGTCTTCCATCGTGTTGTAGAAGATCGGCGCGATCTTGCCGCCCAAGCAGACGCCGCCGAAGCGCTTGTTCGGAACAAAGGGAATGTCTTCGCCGGTGAACCACAGCACCGAGTTGGTCGCGCTCTTGCGCGACGAGCCGGTACCGACCACATCACCGACATAGGCCACGAGGTGCCCGCGCGCGCGCAAGTCCTCGATGAACTTGACCGGACCGCGCTTGCCTTCTTCTTCCGGCGTGATGCCGGGGCGTGCGTTCTTGTGCATCGCAAGTGCGTGCATCGGAATGTCGGGTCGGCTCCACGCATCCGGCGCGGGAGAGAGGTCGTCGGTGTTGATCTCGCCGGCCACCTTGAAGATGCTGACCGTGATGCTCTTCGGCACTTCGGGCCGGCTGGTGAACCATTCGGCATCGGCCCAGCTTTGCAGCACGGCCTTCGCGTTCGCATTGCCCTTGTCGGCCTTTTCCTTGACGTCGTGGAACTGATCGAACATCAGGAGAGTGTTCTTCAGGCCGGCCGCCGCGGTGGCGCCCACCTCGGCGTCGTCCAGCAGGTCGACCAGCGGGCTGATGTTGTAGCCGCCGAGCATGGTGCCGAGGAGCTCGGTCGCACGCGCGCGAGTGAGCAACAGGCTCTTCTCGGTGCCATGCGCCACGGCCGCCAGATAGCTCGCCTTGACCTTGGCCGCGTCGTCCACCCCGGCCGGCACGCGGTGCGTCAGCAGGTTCAGCAGGAAGTCGGCTTCGGCAATTGCCGGCGTCTTCATGAGCTCGATCAGCTCAGCGGTCTGCTTGGCAGTGAGCGGCAGCGGCGGAATGCCGAGCGCAGCGCGCTCGGCGACATGGTCAACGTAGGCTTGCAACATCTATTTTTCTCCGGGGTCGGGTACGACTGGCGGCCGAAGCAAAAGGCGGGCCGCCTGCGCCTTGATTTACTTGGTGGCGGGCTTGGCGTCCGTGCCTTCGAACAGGCTCTTCGGCGGGTTCTTCTTCAGTTCCTCGGCGGCCGCCACCTGCGCCGGTGCCTGGCATTCATCGGCCAGACGCAGGCCCTGCTTCTGGTTCATCAGCATCGACTTGTTGGCGATCTGCAGCCACATGGCGCCGGCGCGGGGATCTTCGAGGCGGATGGCTCCGGTGCGGCTTTCGACAGGGTGCATGCGGTAGTGCACGTTCTTGGTCGAAACGGTGAAGAAACCGGCCTTCTTCTCATCCGCGGTGACGGTGACGTCGGCACCCAGTTCGCACTGGATCTTGCCGGTCAGGACGCGCTTCGCGACGGCCAGGTCGGCCTCGCTCAAGGTGACATCGCCTTCGTCGCTGATCGGCGTTACTTCCTCGACGGCCTTGGCAGCACGGCGCGTGACCTGGTGCTTCTTGGCCGGGGTCTTGCCGGCTGTCTTCGCGGGGGCCTTGGCCGCAGGCTTTGCGGCGTTGTCGCCTTGAGCGGTTGCGGCGAGCGGCAAGGCCAGCGCGATGGCGGCGGCGAGCAGGAGTGTCTTCATGATGTGTTTTCCTTTGCGGGATCGTGGTGGTCAGGGGGCGCCGGGGGCAAACCAAACTTGCGCCTCGGTCGGCAGCACACGCCCGGTGGCGTGCGCACGCGAAAGTACGTGCCAAAAATGACGATAGCTGGCGCGGTCGTGCAATGTGCCATCAAAACTGACCGGCGCCCAACCCGCGCTGGCTCCCATCGCTATGATTTTTGTAGCAAATTGAATCTGCCGCTCATCGGGGGCGAAAGCCTCCAGGATGGGACGGATCTGGTTGGGGTGGATGCTCCACATGCGTGTATAGCCGAATTCGCTGGCCGCCTTCTTCGCGGCGGCGCGCATCGCGCCCATGTCACTGAACTCGGTCACCACGCAGTGCGAGGGCACCTTGCCGTAGGCGTGCGCGGCCGAGGCGATGTCGAGCTTGGCGCGCACCACGAGGGGGTGCGTGAACTGGCCGGTCGCACCCATGCCATCGGCGGGAATCGCGCCGCCATGCGCCGAGACGAAATCCATGAGTCCGAAGCTCAGCGACTGCACGCGGGGATGGGCGGCAATGGAGAAGGCGTGATGCACGGCCAGCGGGGACTCGATAAGAACGTGCAATGGCAGCGATTCGGCACCGGCCATGTCGAGTGCCTCCACGGCCTGCTTCACGTCATCGACCGACTCGACCTTGGGAACCATCAGATGACTCAGACGATGACCGGCGCGGCCGGCAATGGTGATCACGTCGCCGACAAAGGCGGGATGGCCGACCGGGTGCACCCGAACGCCCACGCGCATGCCGGCTGCCGCGCCCAATGCGAGCTCGCTGACCAATGCCGCGTGCTCGGCCTCGCCGCCGACAGGAGCGCCGTCCTCGCAGTCGAGCGTGACGTCGAACACGCAGGCACCGAATTCCGCGGCCATCTCGACCTGCAATGCGAGACTCTTGCGCATGCGCGCCTCGACGCCGCTGTAGTGATCGCACACGGGAAGCACGACGGCGCCGCCCTGCGCGCCCAGCAATACATCACGCGGATGGGCAACGCTGCTCACGGCTTGCGCTGCGCGACGATGAACATGCGCGGAAATGCCAGCAGCAGCCGGCCATCGGCGCGCTTGGGATAGGCGGTCGCCACACGGCGCTCGTATTCGGACAGGTAGCTGCCCTGCAGATCGGGCGGGAGACGGTCGACGAAGGGCTTGAGCCCGGTGCCGCGTACCCATTCGACGATCGCAGCCGCACTGGCCATCGGATGCTGGTAGGCGGTGCGCCAGACATCGATCTTCGCGGCAGCAGAATCGCCAGCCAGGAGGTCGTAGTAGCCTTCGATTCCCAGCAACTGCGTGCGCAGCCTGTCCGCATCGCCGATCGCCTGCGCCCAGGGCGCCTCGGCGGCGACTTCGCGCATCAGACGATGCGTGGGTTCGTTGCGGTTGTCAGGCATCTGGACCGCGAGCACGCCGCCCGGTGCCAGCGCGGCGAACAGGCGGGGGATCAACGCCTCATGGTCGGGCACCCACTGCAGCGAGGCGTTGGCATAGATGAGGTCGGGCTGCCGTTCAGGCCGCCACGTCGAGATGTCGCTGAGTTCGAAGCGGGCTTGCGGCAGGCGCTCTCGCGCGCTGAGCAGCATCGCTTCGGAGTTGTCGGTGCCGACGACGACCGCACCTGCGAAGCGCTGCACGAGCAGCTCGGTGGAGTTGCCCGGTCCGCAACCGAGGTCGACCACGTGGGCCGCCCCGGTCAGCGGAACTCGAGCAAGGAGTTCCTGTGCCGGACGCGTGCGCTCGTCCTCGTAGCGACGGTAGAGCGCGGGATTCCAGTCGAGCATGAAGACGTGCGCTTGCGTGGCTGTCGCTTGGATCAGAGCAGGTGCGAGACGCCAGCCTGCTCGTCCTGCAGCTCCTTCAGCGTCTTGTTGATGCGCTCCTGGCTGAAGGCGTCGATCTCGAGGCCCTCGACCAGCTTGTATTCGCCGTTCTCGGTGGTGACCGGGAAGCCGAAGATCACGTCCTTCGCAATGCCGTACTGGCCGTCCGAGGGGATACCCATGGTCACCCACTTGCCGTTGGAGCCCAGGGCCCAGTCGCGCATGTGGTCGATGGCTGCATTGGCGGCCGAAGCGGCGGAGGACAGACCGCGCGCTTCGATGATCGCGGCGCCGCGCTTGCCGACGGTCGGCAGAAAGGTATCGGCATTCCAGACCTGGTCGTTGATCAGGTCCTTCACGCTCTTGCCACCGACGGTGGCGAAGCGGTAATCGGCATACATGGTGGGCGAGTGGTTGCCCCAGACGATGAGCTTCTCAATGTCGCCCACGGCCGTGCCGGTCTTGGCCGCGATCTGGCTCGCGGCGCGGTTGTGATCGAGGCGCAGCATGGCGGTGAAGTTCTTGCGCGGCAGGCTGGGCGCGCTCTTCATGGCGATGTAGGCGTTGGTATTGGCCGGGTTGCCCACGACGAGCACCTTGACGTTGCGGCTTGCGACCTGGTCGAGCGCCTTGCCCTGGGCCGTGAAGATCTGGGCGTTGGCGGCCAGCAGGTCGGCGCGCTCCATGCCGGGGCCGCGCGGACGGGCACCGACCAGCAGTGCGTAGTCGGCATCCTTGAATGCGACCAGCGGGTCACCCGTGGGCACCACGCCGGCCAGCAGCGGAAAGGCGCAGTCTTCGAGCTCCATGATCACGCCCTTGAGGGCCTTCTGCGCTTTCTCGTCCGGAATCTCGAGCAGCTGCAGGATGACCGGCTGATCCTTGCCGAGCATTTCGCCTGAGGCGATGCGGAACAACAGGGCGTAACCGATTTGGCCAGCGGCACCGGTGACGGCAACGCGAACAGGCTTCTTGCTCATGGGAAAACTCCAGGAAATGATGAGAACGGGGCACAGCCGCAGAGTGCGGCCGCAAGATCGGGCCGGGTGATGATGCCCGGGCTCGAGGCCGTCTGCGATTTTATGCCGATTTGCGCGTCGGATGGCGCCTGTCTTATGTCTTATATAAGATGTCGACCGGAAGGCACGCTCCGCGTGTGCCGATCGAATCAATGTCCACCTTTCCAACTGTCTTCGCCGAGCCCGTGACGCCCTCGTTCAGCCCGCTCTACCAGCAGATCAAATCGCTGATCCTGCAGAGCCTGCACGAAGGCGAATGGAAGCCGGGCGAGCCCATCCCCAGCGAATTCGAACTCGCGGCGCGCTTCCGCGTGAGCCAGGGCACCGTGCGCAAGGCGATCGATGAACTGGCGGCGGAGAACCTCGTGGTACGTCGCCAGGGCAAGGGCACCTTCGTCGCGACCCATGCCGAGCAGCATGTGCAATACCGCTTCCTGAAGCTGGTGCCGGACGGCAACGACGCCGACAGCGAAGGCCCGGCCGAGCGCACGATCGTCGATTGCAAGCGCCTGCGCGCGAGCGCCGATGTGGCGCGACTGTTGGCGCTTCGCACGGGAGACGCCGTGCTGCAAGTGCGTCGCGTGCTCGCCTACCGGGGCACGCCCACCATTCTGGAAGACCTCTGGCTGCCGGGAACCCCCTTCAGGGGCCTGACGGCGGAGCGACTCGCTGCATGGCGCGGGCCGATGTACGCGCTCTTCGAGACCGAGTTCGGCGTGCGCATGGTGCGCGCCGAGGAAAAGATCCGGGCGGTGCTGCCCGACGCGGCGCAAGCCGCGCTCCTCTCCGTGTCCACCGCGACGCCGCTGTTGAGCGTGGAGCGCGTGGCCCATACCTACCACGACACACCCATGGAACTTCGCCGCGGCCTCTATCGCACAGACACCCACCACTATCGGAACGAACTGGGATAAGCGTGCGCATCACTCCCGCGAATCGAGAGCATCCGAGCAACGCAGTGCGATGACTTGATACCTCCCGCAGCCCGATGGTGCATTGCAATACAATTTTTCGTTGTTTGCATTTCCGCCAAAGAACAAAGCCGCCCCTCGAAAAAATATCCGAAAGCCCACATGACAGAGCTGGCCAAACCCACCCGACCACCGCGGCGCGAGTTCCGCAACATCAACGCCTTCACCGATCTGACCACCTACCGGCTACCCCCGGCGGGCATCGTCTCGATCCTCCATCGAGTGAGTGGCGCGCTGATGTTCCTGCTGCTGCCTTTCATCATCTGGATGTTCGACACTTCGGTCTCGTCCGAGATTTCCTATGCCCGCTTCACCTCCGCCTTCAACAGCGGCGTCGGCTTCGTTCCGGGTTGGTTCCTCAAGCTGGTGGCGCTCGCCCTGATCTGGGCATTTCTGCATCACCTGATCGCCGGTCTGCGCCATTTGTGGATGGACATCAGCCACGCAGCCGTCAACAAGGAATTCGGCCAAAGCTCGGCACTCGCCACGCTGGCCATCAGCATTCTGCTGACCGTCGTCCTCGGCGCCAAGCTGTTCGGCCTGTACTGAAAAGGAGCCAAGAAATGTCTGTGAACTACGGCTCCAAGCGCATCGTCGTCGGCGCTCATTACGGCTTGCGCGACTGGCTCAGCCAGCGCATCACCGGCGCCCTGATGGCGCTCTTCACCCTCGTCCTGCTCGCCCAGGTGTTGCTCACGAGCGGGCCGATCGGCTACGACAAGTGGGCCGGCATCTTCGCTTCGCAGTGGATGAAAGTGCTTACCTTCGTCGTGATTGCCTCTCTGCTGTATCACGTGTGGGTCGGCATGCGCGACATCTGGATGGACTACGTCCAGCCGGTCGCGATCCGCCTCGTCCTGCAAGTTTTCACCATCGTCTGGCTTGTGGCGTGCGCGGGTTGGGCCATTCAAGTGCTCTGGAGAATCTGACCCCCATGACCTACACAAAAGACCAAATCACCAAGCGCCGGTTCGACGTCGTCATCATCGGCGCCGGCGGCTCCGGCATGCGCGCGTCGCTGCAGCTCGCGCGCGCGGGACTCAATGTGGCCGTGCTGTCCAAGGTGTTCCCGACCCGGTCGCACACCGTCGCGGCCCAGGGCGGCGTGGGCGCCTCGCTCGGCAACATGAGCGAGGACAACTGGCACTACCACTTCTACGACACGATCAAGGGCTCCGACTGGCTCGGAGACCAGGACGCGATCGAGTTCATGTGCCGTGAAGCGCCCAAGGTCGTCTACGAGCTCGAGCACTTCGGCATGCCATTCGACCGCAACCCGGACGGCACCATCTACCAGCGCCCCTTCGGCGGCCACACGGCCAACTACGGTGAAAAGCCCGTACAGCGCGCCTGCGCCGCGGCCGACCGCACCGGCCATGCGATGCTGCACACGCTCTATCAGAAGAACGTCGAAGCGCGCACGCAGTTCTTCGTCGAATGGATGGCACTGGACCTGATCCGCGATGCCGAAGGCGATGTGGTCGGCGTGACCGCGCTCGAGATGGAAACCGGCGATCTGCACATCCTGCAGGCCAAGACCGTGCTGCTGGCGACCGGTGGCGCGGGCCGCATCTTCGCGGCTTCGACCAACGCCTTCATCAACACCGGCGATGGCCTGGGCATGGCCGCGCGCGCCGGCATTCCGCTGCAGGACATGGAGTTCTGGCAGTTCCACCCGACCGGCGTGGCCGGTGCCGGCGTGCTGCTGACCGAGGGCTGCCGCGGCGAAGGCGCGATCCTGCTCAACAGCAATGGCGAACGCTTCATGGAGCGCTACGCGCCCACCTTGAAGGACCTGGCGCCGCGCGACTTCGTCTCACGCTCGATGGACCAGGAAATCAAGGAAGGACGCGGCTGTGGTCCCAACAAGGACTACGTGCTGCTGAAGCTCGATCACCTGGGCGCCGAGACCATCCACAAGCGCCTGCCCTCGGTGTACGAGATCGGCGTCAACTTCGCCAATGTCGACATCACGAAGGAGCCGATCCCCGTTGTGCCCACCATCCATTACCAGATGGGCGGCATCCCGACCAACATCAACGGCCAGGTCGTCATCCAGAAGGGTGAGGAAAACAGCGCCGTGGTCAACGGACTCTACGCGGTCGGCGAATGCTCCTGCGTGAGCGTGCACGGCGCCAATCGCCTGGGCACGAACTCGCTGCTCGATCTGCTGGTGTTCGGCCGCGCGGCGGGCAACCATATCGTCGAGTTCAACGACAAGCTGAAGGAACACAAGCCCCTGCCTGCGGACGCGGCGGATCGCACGCTCGAACGCCTGAACCAGCTCGAGTCGTCGACTTCGGGTGAATATGCGCAGGACGTGGCCGGAGAGATCCGAGCCGTCATGCAGCAGCATGCGGCCGTGTTCCGCAAGCAGGCATCCATGGACGAAGGCGTGAAGAAGATCGCCGCCGTGCGCGAACGCGTCGCCGCGGTCACGCTCAAGGACAAGTCGCGCATCTTCAACACCGCCCGCATCGAAGCGCTGGAAGTCGACAACCTGATCGAAGTGGCACAGGCGACGATGGTTTCGGCTGCCGCGCGCAAGGAGTGCCGTGGCGCCCACACGGTCGAGGACTACGAGCGCCCGGCCGACGACCCCGTCGCGCCGCTCGGCCGCGATGACGTCAACTGGATGAAGCACACGCTCTGGTACAGCAAGGACAACCGCCTGTCCTATAAGCCCGTCAAGCTGCAGCCGCTGACGGTGGCCTCCGTGCCGCCCAAGGTCCGGACGTTCTAAGGTCCCAGAGAAATCAGCATCACAAGGTCACCACGATGAAGCGCACATTTCAAATCTACCGCTACGACCCGGACAAGGACACCAAGCCTTACATGCAGACCGTCGAGATCGAACTCGATGGTCACGAGCGCATGCTGCTCGACGCACTGATGAAGCTCAAGGCACAGGATCCCACGCTTTCGTTTCGCCGCTCGTGCCGCGAAGGCGTCTGCGGCTCGGACGCGATGAACATCAACGGCAAGAACGGTCTGGCTTGCCTGACCAACATGCTCACGCTGAAGGGCACCATCGTGCTCAAGCCACTGCCCGGCCTGCCGGTGATTCGCGACCTGATCGTGGACATGACGCAGTTCTTCAAGCAGTACAACTCCATCAAGCCGTATCTGCAGAACGACAGCGTGCCGCCCGAAAAGGAACGCCTGCAGTCGCCGGAGGAGCGCGACGAACTCAATGGCCTGTATGAATGCATCCTGTGCGCGAGTTGCTCCACGAGTTGCCCGAGCTTCTGGTGGAACCCTGACAAGTTCGTCGGCCCGGCGGGCCTGCTGCAGGCCTACCGTTTCATTGCCGACAGCCGCGATGAAGCCACCGCCGACCGCCTGGACAACCTCGAGGATCCGTATCGCCTGTTCCGCTGCCACACGATCATGAATTGCGTCGACGTGTGTCCGAAGAACCTCAATCCGACCAAGGCGATCGGCAAGATCAAGGAACTCATGGTGCGCCGCGCCATATAAGCATTTATGACCCCCACGATCGGTACCGGCGTGTTCTCCCAGGCCCCCGCGGCAGTCGCGGGGGAACTCGTCACCGAACGCGCGCTGAGCAAGCTGAAATGGCGTTGCCGGCGCGGCTTGCTCGAAAACGACCTGTTCATTGCCCGTTTCTTCCAACGGCATGAGGCAAACCTGACCCGTGGGCAGGCGCAGGCGCTGGAGACGTTGATGGATCTGTCGGACAACGATCTGCTGGACCTGCTGCTTCGGAGGAAGGAGCCCGAGTCCGGATGGGCCGGGGCCGAGGTGGTCGAATTGCTGCATCTAATGCGCACCGATGGCGCACAAACCTTATCTCCCTGAACAATCCCCTTTGAAAGAGACCCGAAATGAAAGCATCCGAGACCAAGGCAACTCTGTCGTTCAGTAACGGCGGACAGAACGTGGAGCTTCCGATCTACAAGGGCACGATGGGCCCCGACGTGATCGACATCCGCAAGCTCTATGCCCAGACCGGGATGTTCACCTACGATCCGGGCTTCATGTCGACGGCGTCCTGCCAGTCCGCCATCACCTACATCGATGGCGACAAGGGCGAACTGCTCTATCGCGGCTACCCCATCGAGCAACTCGCGACCAACTGCGACTTCCTCGAAACCTGTCACTTGCTGCTGTACGGAGAACTGCCCAACGAATCCGAGAAGGCCAACTTCACCAAGCTCGTGACCAATCACACGATGGTCAACGAGCAGATGCAGTTCTTCCTGCGCGGCTTCCGCCGCGACGCGCACCCGATGGCGATCATGACCGGCCTGGTGGGCGCCCTGTCGGCCTTCTATCACGACAGCACGGACATCAACAATCCGAAGCACCGCGAAATAGCCGCGATCCGCCTGATCGCGAAGATGCCCACGCTGGTAGCCATGGCGTACAAGTACACGGTGGGCCAGCCCTACATGTACCCGAAGAACGACCTCAGCTACGCGGGCAACTTCCTGCACATGATGTTCGCCACGCCATGCGAGGAGTACAAGGTGAGCCCGGTGCTCGAGCGCGCGCTCGATCGCATCTTCATCCTGCACGCCGATCACGAGCAGAACGCTTCGACTTCGACAGTTCGCCTGTGCGGCTCGTCCGGAACCAATCCCTTCGCGGCGATCGCAGCCGGCGTGGCCTGCCTCTGGGGTCCTGCCCACGGTGGCGCCAACGAGGCGGCGCTCAACATGCTGTATGACATCCAGAAGGCCGGCGGCGTCGACAAGATCGGCGAGTTCATCAAGCAGGTCAAGGACAAGAACTCCAACGTCAAGCTGATGGGCTTCGGGCACCGCGTCTACAAGAACTACGATCCTCGCGCAAAGCTGATGCAGGAAACCTGCAAGGAAGTGCTGGGCGAGCTGGGCCTGGAAAACGATCCGCTCTTCAAGCTCGCCATGGCACTCGAGAAGATCGCCCTCGAAGACGAATACTTCGTCTCCCGCAAGCTCTACCCGAACGTCGACTTCTACTCCGGCATCGTTCAACGCGCGATCGGCATCCCGGTGCCGTTGTTCACCGCCGTCTTTGCGCTCGCGCGCACGGTGGGCTGGATCGCCCAGCTCAACGAGATGATCGGCGACCCGGAGTACAAGATCGGCCGCCCACGCCAGCTGTTCGAAGGTTCGCCGACCCGCAGCGTGAAGCCCATCGGCCAGCGCTGATCGATTCGATGTCCTGAACCGCGTTCAGGCGTTCAGACAGGAAAGCTGCCTTCGGGCAGCTTTTTTGCGTCTTGGCTGACAAGGCGCTCAGGCTCGCGCGAATAGCTTGGAACCGTCATTCAAACGAAGGAGTTCCACCATGAAGAAGCTTGCAGCCTTGATCGCCGTCGCCTTTGCCTTTGCCGTGCCTCTCGCCGGCTGCAACACCGTGAAGGGCGCTGGTCAGGATATCCAGAAGGGCGGCCAGAAGATGGAAGATGCCGCGACGAAGAAGCAGTAACCAAGGGACCGTGGCGCTCATCGCGCCACGGCAGCAAAGTCATCGCGCATCGCGATGACCAGGCAGCAGAAACGGAGGGAGAATACGAGGCTCCATCTCGAATTGAGATGCCAAACCCCGTATGACCGCCTCCGAACGCAGTTTCGCCCGACGCATCGATCTCACCTCGTTGCAGCTGTTCGTGGCCGTCTGCGAGCTTGGCAGCATCGGACGTGCCGCAGAGCGAGAATTCATCGCCGCTTCGGCCATCAGCAAACGCCTGTCAGACCTCGAAGGCACCCTCGGCACTCCCCTCCTCTATCGCCATGCGCGCGGAGTCGATCTGACACCGGCGGGCGAAAGTCTGCTGCATCACGCGCGCTCGGTGCTCTACAGCCTCGAGAAGATGCAGGGCGAACTCAGCGAGTATGCCGACGGCGTGCGCGGTCATGTGCGCGTCCACGCGAACATCTCGGCCATCGTGCAATTCCTGCCCGAAGACCTCGGCGCCTTCACCCGCGAACACGACGCGATCAAGATCGACCTTGAAGAACACCTCAGCAGCGAAGTGGTGCGCGCGGTGCAGGAAGGCGCCGCCGACCTCGGCGTCTGCCATCTGCCCGAAGGCACGGGCGAACTGCAGAGCCTGCCGTATCGCGACGATGCGCTCGCGCTCATCGTGCCCGCCGGACACGCACTGGCGGCGCGTGATGCGATCGAATTCGCGGCCTCGCTGGACTTCGATCATGTAGGCCTGCACACCAACAGCTCGATCTACGTCGCGATGCACCAGGCGGCGCTGGCCGCCAACCGCACAATCAAGCTGCGCATCCACGTCACCGGCCTCGATGCGATGTGCCGCATGATCGAGAACGGACTCGGCATCGGCGTGATGCCGCTACGCGCCTTCGAACTCATGAAGGGTGGCATCGGACACAGCCTGAAGAGCGTGGCGCTGAACGATGCCTGGGCCGCCCGCCATATCCGCCTGATCGCACGCGACTTCTCGACGCTGCCCGTGGCCGCGCGCATGCTCGTCAAGCACCTGCACACGCCAACGGCGGCGCCCGACCAGCTCGCCGCATAGTCAAGACAATCACCTCCCCACGAAAGAGACCACCATGGCACGCACGCTCTACGACAAGCTCTGGGACGAACACGTCGTCCACACCGAAGAGGACGGCAGCGCGATCCTCTACATCGACCGCCACCTCGTTCACGAGGTGACCAGCCCGCAGGCTTTCGAAGGACTGCGCGAAGCCGGTCGTAAGCTGTGGCGCATCAGCTCGGTGGTCGCCACGGCCGACCACAACACGCCGACCACGAACTGGGAACTGGGCTACGACGGCATCACCGACCCGATCAGCAAGGAACAGATCACCACGCTGGACAGCAACATCAAGGAATTCGGCGCGGCGGCGTTCTTTCCTTTCCTGAGCAAGCGTCAGGGGATCGTTCACGTGATCGGTCCCGAGTCGGGCGCGACACTGCCGGGAATGACGGTGGTGTGCGGTGACTCGCACACGTCCACGCACGGCGCCTTCGGCGCGCTCGCGCACGGCATCGGCACGAGCGAAGTCGAGCACGTGATGGCCACGCAGACGCTGCTCGCGAAGAAGGCGAAGAACCTGCTCGTGAAGGTCGAAGGCAAGCTGCCGCTGGGCTGCACCGCCAAGGACATCGTGCTGGCCATCATCGGCAAGATCGGCACCGCCGGCGGCACGGGCTACACGATCGAATTCGCCGGCGCAGCCATCCGCGACCTCAGCATGGAAGGCCGCATGACAGTGTGCAACATGGCCATCGAGGCCGGCGCGCGCGCCGGGCTGGTCGCCGTGGATGAAAAGACCATCGCCTACATCAAGGGCCGCCCGCTCGCACCGACAGGCGTCGAATGGGACCAGGCCGTGGCCTACTGGCGCACGCTCCAATCGGACGCCGGCGCGCACTTCGACGCCGTTGTCGAACTCGACGCGGCGCAGATCAAGCCACAGGTGACCTGGGGAACCTCGCCCGAAATGGTGGTGCCGGTGGACGGTCGCGTGCCCGACCCGGACAAGGAAAAGGACGCCAACAAGCGCGGCGCCATCGAGCGCGCACTGGTCTACATGGGACTGGAGCCCAACAAGCCGATCAACGACATCCTCATCGATAAGGTGTTCATCGGCTCCTGCACCAACAGCCGCATCGAGGACATGCGCGAAGCCGCGGCCATGGTCAAGAAGCTGGGCCAGAAAGTTGCCAGGAACGTGAAGCTGGCGATGGTGGTTCCAGGCTCCGGCCTCGTGAAGGAACAGGCCGAGCGCGAAGGGCTCGACCTGATCTTCAAGGCGGCGGGCTTTGAGTGGCGCGAGCCAGGCTGCTCGATGTGTCTGGCGATGAATGCCGATCGGCTGGAACCGGGCGAGCGCTGCGCCTCGACCAGCAACCGCAATTTCGAGGGTCGGCAGGGCGCAGGCGGCCGCACCCACCTGGTGAGCCCGGCCATGGCCGCGGCTGCCGCCGTGCACGGCCACTTCGTCGACGTTCGCCAATTCGCTTGAAACCAAGAGCCCCCTGGAGCCAGACATCATGCAAAAATTCACCGTGCACAAGGGCCTCGTGGCGCCGATGGACCGCGAGAACGTCGACACCGACGCCATCATTCCCAAGCAATTCCTGAAATCGATCCGCAAGACCGGCTTCGGCCCGAACCTGTTCGACGCCTGGCGCTACGTGGACCCGGGCGAGCCCGGCCAGGACCCGAAGACGCGCAAGCCGAACCCGGACTTCGTCCTGAACCAGCCACGCTATGCCGGCGCTTCCGTGCTGCTGGCACGCAGGAATTTCGGCTGCGGTTCGTCGCGCGAGCATGCGCCCTGGGCGCTCGACCAGTACGGCTTCCGAGCCATCATCGCGCCGAGCTATGCCGACATCTTCTTCAACAACAGCTTCAAGAATGGCCTGTTGCCGATCGTGCTGAGCGAGTCGCAGGTGGCACAGCTCTTCGACGAGGCCAACGCCTTCCCGGGCTACAGCCTGACCGTCGATCTCGAGCGGCAGGTGGTCGTCAAGCCGGACGGGACGGAGCTGCCCTTCGAAGTGCCGGGCTTCCGCAAGTACTGCCTGATCAATGGCCTGGACGACATCGGCCTGACGCTGCGCCACAAGGACAAGATCAAGGCCTTCGAGGCTGAACGTCTGGCCCAGAAGCCCTGGCTCACGCATCAGCTGATCGCCTGACCTTTTCTCTCCACCATTCGAACAGAGCTATTCATGAAAATCGCAGTACTTCCCGGTGATGGCATCGGCACCGAAATCGTCGCGGAGGCCATTCGCGTGCTCGACGCGCTGGATCTTTCCTTTGAAATGGAGTCGGCGCTCGTCGGCGGTGCCGCCTACGAAGCCCACGGCCACCCGCTGCCCGAAGCGACACTGAAACTGGCCAAGGAAGCCGATGCCGTCCTGTTCGGCGCGGTCGGCGACTGGAAGTACGACACGCTCGAACGTTCGCTGCGGCCCGAACAGGCCATCCTGGGCCTGCGCAAGAACCTCGGCCTGTTCGCCAACTTTCGTCCCGCGATCTGCTACGAGCAACTGGTCGATGCATCCAGCCTGAAGCCCGAACTGATCGCGGGCCTGGACATCCTGATCATCCGCGAGCTGACGGGCGACATCTATTTCGGTCAGCCGCGCGGCCGTCGCACCGCGGTCGATGGCCATTTTCCGGGCGCCGAGGAAGCCTTCGACACGATGCGCTACTCGCGGCCCGAGGTCGAACGCATCGCCCACGTCGCCTTCCAGGCGGCCCGCAAGCGCAGCAAGCGCGTGACCAGTGTCGACAAGGCCAACGTGCTCGAGACCTTCCAGTTCTGGAAGGACATCGTGACGGAGGTCGGCAAACAGTACCCGGACATCGAACTCGACCACATGTACGTCGACAACGCCGCGATGCAACTGGTCAAGGCGCCCAAGAAGTTCGACGTGGTCGTCACCGGCAACATGTTCGGCGACATCCTCTCCGACGAAGCGGCGATGCTGACGGGCTCGATCGGCATGCTGCCCTCGGCCTCGCTGAATGCGAGCAACCAGGGTCTCTACGAGCCGAGCCACGGGAGTGCCCCCGACATTGCGGGCAAAGGGGTCGCCAACCCTTTGGCTACAATACTGTCCGCTGCCATGATGCTCCGCTTTTCCCTGAACCAGCCCGAGGCCGCCGACCGTATCGAGTCGGCTGTCAAGCACGTGCTGGCGCAAGGTCTTCGCACGGCAGACATCTGGTCCGCGGGTACGACCAAGGTCGGCACCCGCGAGATGGGCGATGCGGTGGTGGCCGCGCTCTCCTCGATCACCAAAAAGACGATTACCGGCTAACCGCAGCCCGATTCGTCACGCCCCTCCCCGGCTCTGACGAGCCGGGCGCAAAGAGAAGACAACTTTCTTTTTTCACAAGGGCAACTTGAAATGGCGAACGCAACTCTCCCCCTGGTCGGCCTCGTAGGCTGGCGCGGCATGGTCGGCTCGGTCTTGATGGACCGCATGCAGGCCGAAGGCGACTTCGGACTCATCGAGCCGATGTTCTTCTCGACCTCCAACGCCGGCGGCAAGGCCCCGGCGATGGCGAAGAACGAGACCACGCTGAAGGACGCGCACGACATCGATGCCCTCAGGAAGTGCGACATCGTCATCACCGCCCAGGGCGGCGACTACACCAGCGAAGTGTTCCCCAAGCTGCGCGCGGCCGGCTGGAGTGGCCACTGGATCGACGCAGCCTCGACCTTGCGCATGAACGACGACGCGATCATCGTGCTCGACCCGGTCAACCTCCCCGTGATTCAGAACGCGCTCTCCAAGGGCGGCAAGAACTGGATCGGCGGCAACTGCACCGTGAGTTGCATGCTGATGGGCGTGGGCGCGCTCTACAAGGCCGGCCTGGTCGAGTGGATGACCAGCATGACCTACCAGGCGGCGTCGGGCGGCGGCGCGCAGCACATGCGCGAGCTGCTGACCCAGTTCGGCACCATCAACGGCGAAGTACGCGCGCTTCTTGACGATCCCAAGTCCGCAATCCTCGAAATCGACCGCAAGGTGCTTGCGAAGCAGCAGTCGCTGAGCGCCATGGAAACGGCGAACTTCGGTGTGCCGCTCGGTGGCAGCCTGATCCCCTGGATCGACAAGGATCTGGGTGGCGGCATGAGCAAGGAAGAGTGGAAGGGCGGCGCCGAGACCAACAAGATCCTCGGCCAGGGCGCGGGATTCGGAACGGCGGCGACGCCGGTGGACGGCTTCTGCGTGCGCATCGGCGCCATGCGCTGCCATAGCCAGGCGCTGACCTTCAAGCTCAAGAAGGATGTTCCTGTGGCCGACATCGAGGCGCTGATCGCGGCCGACAATGAATGGGTCAAGGTAGTGCCGAACAACCGTGAGGCCACGATGAACGACCTGACACCGGTCGCCGTCACCGGAACCATGACCATCCCCGTCGGCCGGCTACGCAAGCTGGCGATGGGGCCGGAGTACCTCGGCGCCTTCACCGTCGGCGACCAACTGCTGTGGGGTGCCGCGGAACCGTTGCGTCGCATGTTGCGCATCCTGCTCGAAGCCTGAATACGTCCTGGGCGGCCTTCAGGGTCGCCCGACGTTGCTGTGCCGCAACGAAGGATGCCATCCGAAGTTGGTGCGCACTGGGTAGTTAAGCCCTGTTGCCTTGTCAGTGCAGGGTGATGATGTTAACGTCCCCTTACACTTTGGGCCGAGCTGCCCCTCTACCAGCATGACACGACATCCGTTGCCTGCGGCCCGCCTTTCGGCCACCTCCCCGACGCTTTCCGGTCGGCTGCAGCTTTCCCTTCTCAGTACTGCCGTCGCCGTGGCCTTGGGCGCCGTCAGCGCCGATGCATCGGCCTTGGCGCTAGGGCGGCTCAATGTTCAGTCCGCCTTGGGCGAGCCTTTGCGCGCCGAGATCGAAGTCACCGAAATCAGCGCGGCTGAAGCCGACGGACTCAAGGTCGGCATTGCTTCGGCCGAAGCCTTCCGCGCCGCGGGCGTGCCGTACAACTCGGCCCTGTCCGATGTGCGGACCCATCTGCAGCGACGTGCGGACGGCCGCTACGTCGTGCGGCTCACCAGCAGCCGGTTGCTGAGCGAACCCTTCATCGACCTGCTGCTGGAAGCCAACTGGAACACCGGCCGGATCGTGCGCGACTACACCGTGCTGCTCGATCCGCCAAGCAGCCGCCAGGCAGCCGCCGCGCCGATCGCGCCCATTGCGCCGCAGATCAGCGCCCCCGCTTCGCAACGCTCGCTTCCAGCCGTGGCAGCGCAGCCCCGGCGCCAGCGTGCGCCCGCGCCAGTGGTCGCGGAAGAGAGCCCTCCCGCGCGCAGTGCCGGGAGCGCCGGCAGCCCCAGTGGCACCGAACAGCAAGTCACCGTGCAGGCCGGCGATACTGCAAGCAAGATCGCAGGCGCATACAAGGCTGCCGATGTGTCGCTCGACCAGATGCTCGTCGCACTGTTGCGCGCCAATCCCGATGCCTTCATCGGCGGAAACGTCAATCGCATCAAGGCTGGCGCGGTTCTCAACGTGCCCGACGCCTCCCAAGTGAACACCGTGCCGGCGCCCGAAGCCCGCCGCACGGTCACCGCCCAAAGCCGCGATTTCGGGGAGTACCGTCGCCGCCTGGCTGAAAATGCCCCCACCTCGCGCGTCGCCGATGCCGACCGCAGGGCATCCGGCAAGCTGGAGGCGAACGTCCAGGACCGCAATGCTGCAAATGCAGCGGCTGACAAGCTCAAGATCACGCAAGGCGGTGTTGCAGGGCCGTCGACCGAAGACCAGATCGCGCAAGCCCGCCAGGCGCAAGAGAGCAAGGCCCGTGTGGCCGAGCTGTCGAAGAACATCAAGGATCTGAACCAACTGCAGGCCTCGAGCGGCGCGACCCCGCCGGTGAGCGCTGCCCCCGCGCCAGCCGCGCCGGTTGCCCCTGCAACAAACACGCCGGCGAGTCCGGCTGCGGCATCGGGCACCGGGTCCCCGGCGCCCGATGCGGGCCCGAGCCTGCCGGCCGGCGCAGCGCCCGCCGCGATAGCAGCGGCGACGCCATCCCCTGCGGCCCCACCTGCTGCGGCCGCCCCGGCCACGGCGCCTGTAGCCGCTCCGGCTCTGGCCGCTGCAAAGGCCTCTGCGCCCGCCCCGGTGGAACGCGGCTTCTTTGCGGAACTGCTTGACAACCCGATCATGCTCGGCGGCGCGGCACTGATTGCACTGCTGGTCGCATTCCTGCTCTACCGGGTGCTGGGTCGCAAGCGCCGCGATGCGGGTGACAGCGTGTTCCTCGAGAGCCGCATGCCCAAGGACTCCTTCTTTGGCGCCAGCGGCGGGGAATCCGTTGACACCAAGAACCGTGGCAATTCGGTGGTGTCCTCGCTGTCGTACTCGCCCAGCCAGTTGGACGCCGGGGATGTCGATCCGGTTGCCGAGGCTGACGTCTACCTGGCCTACGGCCGCGATCTGCAGGCCGAGGAAATCCTGCGCGAAGCATTGCGAGTCAATCCTGAGCGCACCGCCATTCACTTGAAACTGCTCGAAATCCACGCCAAGCGCCGCGACCTGCGCGCTTATGAAGCACTTGCGGCTGACGTGCACAAGCTGACGGGCGGTACCGGTACCGACTGGAACCGTGTCGTGGAACTGGGCAAGGACCTGGATCCGAGCAATCCCCTGTATGAGGCGGGCGGCCGCGGCGTCTCGGCCGCAGAGGCGGCCGCCTTCGCTGGAACACTCGCTGCGGCGATTGCTCCCCCAGCCGCGCCGGTCGCGAGTCCTGTGGCGGCGTCGGTCGTCGCAGTGCCGCCACCGGCCTTCGTGCCCTCGGTTGCGCCGTTGGATTTCGATCTGGACCTGAGCAAGCCACCGGCACCCGCGCCAGTCAGCGCCAGTCTGCCCGCGGCGACGCAAGACTCTTCTGCCGTGCGCCCAGTGCCCAAGGCACCAGTTCCGAGTCAGCCCAGCCCCAGCGCCCGGCTCGATCTTGACCACGATTTCGACACCGCGCCCGCCGCGCTCGAGCAGACGACGGAACGCGCACCTCTGCTGCAGGACAACGAACGCACACAGCCTGCGACGCTGCGCGCCAACCTGCCTGGCGACTCCGGCTTCATCGAATTCGACATGAGTTCTCTGGCCGGCCTGGGCAACCGCAGCCCTGCCGATACAGAGCGCGGCCGCCTGGAGCCACTCGAGGAAAGCGGCGAAAGCCCGCACGCGATCAAGCTCTCGCTGGCGCGCGAACTGAAGGCGCTCGGCGACGTCGAAGGCGCCCGCTCGCTGGTCGAAGAGGTCGCCGCCGAAAGCTCCGGCGACGTCAAGGCCGAAGCCAAGCAACTGCTCGGCCAGTTGCGCTGAGCGGCCATGCGGCTGCCGATCCCGCTGTGAGGCTGGCCCTCGGCGTCCGCTACAACGGCCAGGCGTACGAAGGCTGGCAAAGCCAGCTTTCGGGCCGGACCGTGCAGGACAAGCTGGAGGCAGCGCTCGCGAAGTTCGCCGCACAGCCGATCTCCACGCTTTGCGCGGGGCGCACCGACACCGGCGTGCACGCACTGATGCAGGTGGTGCACTTCGACACCGCCGTCGAACGCGCGCCCTTCTCCTGGGTGCGCGGCACCAATCGCTTCCTTCCCGACGACATTGCCGTGCAATGGGCCCAGCCGGTGCCCGACCAGTTCCACTGCCGCGCAAGTGCCCTGACGCGCCGCTACCTCTACGTGCTCTCTCAGTCGCCCGTGCGCCCGAGCCTCGATGCCGGACGCGTCGGTTGGTCCATCTACGCGCTCGACGGCGACGCCATGCGTGCCGCCGCGGCCATGCTGATGGGTGAACACGATTTCAGCTCCTTCCGGGCCTCCGCCTGCCAGGCGCGCTCACCGGTGAAAGAGCTGCGGCGCATCTTGATCACGCGTCATGGCGAAACCGATCGCTGCCGCTGGCACTTCGAATTCGAAGCCAACGCCTTCCTCCACCACATGATCCGCAACATCATGGGCTGCCTCGTTCGTATCGGCCGAGGGGATGAGCGCCCCGAATGGATGCGCGAGGTGCTTGAAGCACGCAGCCGCCTCGTCGCCGCACCGACCTTCTCGCCAAACGGCCTCTACTTCCTCGGTCCGCTCTACGACGCTGGCTGGGGTTTGCCGGCCGAGGCGACGCTGGGGTCTGCGAGCGCTGCGTATGATGGCCCGCCATGACCACTGCCGCACCCCGAGCCCGTACGCGAATCAAGATCTGCGGACTGACGCGCGAGCAGGACGTGGATGCCGCTGTCGCGGCAGGCGTCGATGCAGTGGGTTTCGTGCTCTATCCGCTCAGCCCCCGTGCCGTGACGGCGGAGCGCGCGGCGCAGCTTGCCTCGAGGTTGCCGCCCTTCATGACGCCTGTGCTCCTGTTCGTCAATGAATCCGCCGCGAAAGCCAGGGATGCCCTCTCCCGAGTCGCAGGCGCGATGGCTCAGTTTCATGGCGACGAATCTCCCGACCAGTGCCTGGAAGCCTCCGGCCATGGCGCTCACCGTTTCATGCGCGCGGCCCGCATTCCCCTTGGCGCAGCCGGCGCCGGCTTTGACCTCGTAAAATACGCGTCCGATTACTCCCGCGCCCACGCCATCCTGCTCGATGCTCATGTCGAAGCGTATGGCGGTGGCGGCAAGGCATTCGATTGGTCACTTCTTCCAACCGCCGTCGACGCTCACCTCGTCTTGAGTGGTGGGCTCACACCTGCAAACGTGGGCGATGGCATTCGCCACTTGCGAACGGCAGGCAAGTCGCTGTCCGTTGACGTGAGTTCCGGCGTCGAGGCCTCCAAGGGCATCAAGGACGCTGTGAAGATCCGAGAATTCGTGGCCGCCGTGCGTGCGGCCGACGCCCTTTCCTAGCTGGCCGCCCGCCTCGATCGTCTGGCGCGGCCAGCTCACCGATCGACATCATGAATACCTACCAGCAACCCGACGCCAGCGGCCATTTCGGTATCTACGGCGGCACTTTCGCCAGCGAAACGTTGACCCATGCGATCAACGAACTGCGCGACGCCTACGCCAAGTACAAGAATGACCCCGAATTTCTGGCCGAATTCCACTACGAACTCGCCCACTTCGTGGGTCGACCCTCGCCGATCTATCACGCCGCGCGCACCAGCCGGGAGATGGGCGGCGCGCAGATCTATCTGAAGCGCGAGGACCTGAACCACACAGGCGCCCACAAGGTGAACAACACCATCGGCCAGGCCATGCTCGCCAGACGCATGGGCAAGCCACGCGTCATCGCCGAGACCGGCGCTGGCCAGCACGGCGTGGCGACCGCCACCATCTGCGCGCGCTACGGGCTTGAATGCGTGGTCTACATGGGCAGCCAGGACGTCAAGCGGCAAAGTCCGAACGTCTATCGCATGAACCTGCTGGGCGCGACCGTGGTGCCGGTCGAATCGGGTAGCAAGACCTTGAAGGACGCGCTGAACGAGGCGATGCGCGACTGGGTGACCAATGTCGAGAACACCTTCTACATCATTGGCACGGTCGCAGGTCCGCACCCCTACCCGACCATGGTGCGCGACTTCCAGAGCGTCATCGGCACCGAGTGCATCCAGCAGATGCCTGCAATGCTCGCCGCCCAGGGCATCGCCGGCGAGGCCGAGAGCCGGCAACCGGACGTCGTCGTGGCCTGCGTGGGCGGTGGCAGCAATGCAATGGGCATCTTCCATCCCTACATTCCCTTCGCGGGCACGCGCCTGATCGGCGTCGAGGCGGCAGGCGAAGGCCTGGACAGCGGCAAGCACTCGGCCTCCATCTTGCGCGGCAGCCCCGGCGTGCTCCACGGCAACCGGACCTACCTGCTGCAGAACGAGGATGGGCAGGTGACCGAAACCCACAGCATCAGCGCCGGCCTCGACTACCCCGGCGTCGGCCCCGAGCACGCCTACCTCGCCGACATCGGCCGCGCCGAGTATGTCGGCATCACCGATACGGAGGCACTCAAAGCGTTCCACTACCTGTGCCGAACCGAAGGCATCATTCCCGCACTCGAGTCAAGCCACGCGATGGCCTATGCCATGAAGCTCGCGAAGACCATGCGCCCTGACCAATCGATCCTGGTCAATCTCTCGGGCCGTGGCGACAAGGACATCGGCACGGTGGCCGATCTCTCGGGCGTCGACTTCTACGATCGGCCGTCGATGCGCGGCCTCAGCGTGAAGGGAGGCCGCGCATGAGCCGCATCGCCGCCACCTTCGAAGCCCTGCAAAAGGAGGGCCGCAAGGCGCTGATCCCTTACGTCACCGCAGGCTTTCCCTTCGCCGACATCACGCCCGAACTCATGCACGGCATGGTCGAGGCGGGCGCCAACGTGATCGAACTGGGCGTGCCTTTTTCCGACCCCATGGCCGACGGCCCGGTGATCCAGCGTGCCGGAGAAGCCGCGCTGGCGCTGGGCATCGGCATGAAGCAGGTGCTGGCCATGGTCGCCGCCTTCCGCCAGAAGGACGACGTGACACCGGTCGTGCTGATGGGATACGCGAACCCCGTCGAACGCTACGACCTGGTGCACGGCAAGGATGCCTTCGTCCGAGACGCGGCCGCCGCAGGCGTCGATGGCCTGTTGGTGGTCGACTATCCCCCGGAAGAGTGCGAAGCCTTCGCCGCCACCCTTCAGGCACACGACATCGACCTGATCTTCCTGCTGGCGCCCACCAGTACCAGCGAACGCATGGCCCAGGTCGCCCGCATCGCCACCGGCTATGTCTACTACGTCTCTCTCAAGGGCGTGACAGGTGCTGGCAACCTCGATACCGAGGCGGTCGGGCGCATGATCCCGCGCATTCGCGAGCATGTGAACCTGCCCGTGGGCGTGGGTTTCGGCATTCGCGACGCCCGAACTGCGCAAGCCGTCGGATCGGCGGCGGATGCGGTCGTGATCGGCACGCGCATCATCCAGCTGATCGAGGAACAGCCGCGAGAGGCCGTGGTTCCGCGGGTGCGCGAATTTCTCGCCGAAATCCGCCAGGCGCTCGACGCCTTGCCCTCCACGACGGCCAAGAACGCGGCTGGCCGATAATCCTTCCAACACAAGGAGCCCCCATGAGCTGGCTTGAAAAACTGCTGCCCCCAAAGATTGCGCCCACGGACCCCAGTGAGCGCCGCCAGATGCCCGAAGGCCTCTGGATCAAATGCCCGAGCTGCGAGACCGTGCTCTACAAGACCGATCTGGAGCACAACCAGAACGTCTGCCCGAGTTGCGGCCATCACCACCGCATCGGCGCGCGCGCGCGGCTCGATGCCTTCCTCGACTCCGAAGGCCGCTACGAAGTCGGCCAGGAAGTCCTGCCGGTCGACGCGCTCAAGTTCAAGGACAGCCGAAAGTACCCCGAGAGGCTCAAGGAAGCGCTCGAGAACACCGGCGAGACCGACGCACTCGTCGTGATGGGCGGTTCGGTGCACAGCATCAACGTGGTGGTCGCCTGCTTCGAGTTCGATTTCATGGGCGGCAGCATGGGCAGCGTGGTGGGCGAGCGTTTCGTGCGCGGCGTCGAAACCGCGATCGAGCAGAAGGTGCCCTTCATCTGCTTCACCGCCACGGGTGGCGCACGCATGCAGGAAGGCTTGCTCTCCCTGATGCAGATGGCAAAGACCAATGCGTCGCTCACCCGCCTCGCCAAGAAACACCTGCCGTACATCAGCGTGCTCACGGACCCCACGATGGGCGGTGTGAGCGCGGGCTTTGCGTTCCTCGGCGACGTTGTGATTGCCGAGCCCAAGGCGCTGATCGGGTTCGCGGGACCGCGCGTGATTGAGTCGACGGTGCGCGTGACGCTGCCGGAAGGCTTCCAGCGCGCCGAGTTCCTTCAAACCAAAGGCGCGATCGACTTCATCTGCGACCGGCGCGAACTGCGCAAGACCGTCGCAAGCACGCTCGCAATGCTGCTGCGTCAACCGGCCGACGCGGTCGTCTGACGCTCCCGACGCCAGCGGCGTTCAGCCTCCGAGGCTGAACGCCGTAGCCATCAGGCTACCCAGGATGATCGCGACGACCTGGAGCAGCACGATGGCGGCGAGCGGCGAGAGATCGACGCCACCCACCAGCGGGATCAGGCGGCGAAACGGACGCACCAGGGGCTCCGCCAGCCGGCCAATGAGGTCGAGCAGCACGGACGACGCCCCCGGCACCCACGACAGCACCGCATAGACGAGCAGCAAGGCAGTGAGGCCCGACACGGCAAGTTGCAGCAGTCCGATGAGCGACACCAGTGGCAGCACGGCCCAACGCCCCAGACCACCTATCAAGAGCCACAGCAGCACGAATTTGACCAGCACCAGCAGCCAGGCCGCGACAGCACTGGCAATGTCCCAACGCCTGACCGGCGGGATGATGCGCCGCAGCGGCATCACGATCCAGTCGGTCACGGCAAACACGAAGCGACCCAGCGGATTGCCGAACGGCACGCGGTGATACTGCATGTAGAGACGCAGGAGGCAGGCGCCGCCCAGGAGGCCGACGATGACATCGAGCAGGAACGAAGGGATCTGGTAGAGCATGGGGCGCTGTCGTGGACGGAATGCGATGATAGCCATGCAAAGGTTCATCGATGACGACACACCCCCTTCTGCGTGCCATTCCCTTGTTTCCGCTGGGCGCGGTGCTGTTTCCCGTGGGCCTGCTCCCTCTTCGCATCTTCGAGGTCCGCTACCTCGACATGATCGGCAAATGCCACAAGGCCGGCATGCCCTTCGGCGTGGTCAGCCTGACGCAGGGGGCGGAAGTCCGCAAACCCGGCGCGGTCGCGGAAAGCTTCGCGCCGGTCGGCACCCTCGCCATGATCCGCGAGTTCGTGGCACCGCAGGCGGGGCTGATGCAGATCGAATGCATCGGCACGCATCGCTTCCGCATTCAATCGAGCGAACGCCAGAAGAATGGCTTGTGGACGGCCGATGTCGAAGACGTGGCAGACGACCTCCCTCTCGAGGTGCCCGAGGATCTTCGGCATACGGCCGAGGCGCTGCGCCGACTGGTCGGCGCGCTGGAGGAGCGGCGGCGCATGGAGGGCGATGACAGGGTTCGCCTGCCAATTCCGCAGCCCTACCGTTTCGAAGATTGCGGCTGGGTTGCAAACCGCTGGTGCGAACTGCTGCCGATTCCAACGGAACTCAAGCAACGCCTGATGGAACTCGACAGCCCGCTCATGCGCCTCGAACTGGTCGACGATCTGCTCGCACGCACCGGCGTCCTTAAGTAGCCTGCTCCGTTTTTCATAGCATTTGATGCAGCGTCGGCGCGCTTAGGAGATCGGTCTCCGGCGAATGGCGGGCAGCTAAAATGGCGGGTTGCGCGCGCGTCCGCCCGCGTCCCAACGCTTCTCTCATGTCCGACCATCTGATCCCTTCCGTTCCCACTGCCGCTTCGACGCCCTCCTCGACCGCGGCCCCCGCCGTCGACGACAACCAGTTGATTGCCGAACGACGCGAAAAGCTCAAGGCGCTGCGCGTCGCGCAGGCCGAGGGCAAAGGGGTCGCGTTTCCCAATGACTTCAAGCCCGGCCATCGAGCGGCGGCGCTCCTCGCAGCATACGGCGAGACCGAGCCCGAAGCGCTCGAAGCCACACCGATCGCCGTCAGCGTGGCGGGCCGGATGATGCTCAAGCGCGTCATGGGCAAGGCCAGCTTCGCAACGCTCCAGGACGCTACCGGCCGAATTCAGCTCTACGTCACGCGCGACGCCGTCGGTGAGGATACCTATGCCCAGTTCAAGCATTGGGATCTGGGGGACATCGTCGGCGCCGAGGGCTCTGCCTTCAAGACCAAGACCGGCGAGCTCTCTGTCAAGGTGACCAAGCTGCGCCTGCTGACCAAGAGCCTGCGGCCTTTGCCGGACAAGTTCCACGGCATGGCCGACCAGGAGCAGAAGTATCGCCAGCGCTATGTCGACCTGATCACCGACTGTGCGGCGCGCGATCGCTTCACCGCCCGCAGCCGCGCGGTCAGCGCGTTGCGCGAGTTCATGGTAGCCAACGACTTCCTTGAGGTCGAGACACCCATGCTGCATCCGATCCCGGGGGGTGCCAACGCCAAGCCCTTCAAGACGCACCACAACGCGCTGGACCAGGAGATGTTCCTGCGCATCGCGCCCGAACTCTATCTGAAGCGCTTGATCGTCGGCGGCTTCGAGCGCGTCTTCGAGATCAACCGGAGCTACCGCAACGAAGGCATCTCGGTACGGCACAACCCCGAATTCACCATGATGGAGTTCTACGCGGCCTACTGGAACTACCGCGACCTGATGGACTTCACCGAGACGCTGATTCGCACGATCGCGGACAAGACGGTCGGCACGCAGGTGTTGACCTATCAAGGCAAGGAAGTCGACCTGAGCCAGCCTTTCGAGCGCCTCACGATCCGCGAGGCAATCCTCAAGCACACGGAGGCGGGCGCCAACGTGGACGACAGCACGTGGCTCGTGAACGCCTTGCGCAAGCTCGGCATGAGCGAGGAAAAGGACAAGCTCTCGCAGCGCAGCCTCGCCAGCCTGCAGGTGATGTACTTCGAGGAGACGGTGGAAGAAAAGCTCTGGCAGCCGACCTTCATCATGGAGCACCCGACCGAGATCTCTCCGCTGGCGCGCGCCAACGACGAACGCCCCGAGGTGACGGAGCGCTTCGAGCTCTACATCACAGGTCGCGAGTTCGGCAACGGTTTCAGCGAGCTCAACGATGCTGAGGATCAGGCCGCGCGCTTCAACGCGCAGGTTGCGGCCAAGGACAGCGGCGACGACGAAGCGATGTTCTTCGACCACGACTTCGTGCGCGCGCTGGAATACGGCATGCCGCCCACGGGAGGCTGCGGCATCGGCATCGACCGGTTGATGATGCTTCTGACCGACTCACCGAGCATTCGCGACGTGATCCTCTTTCCTGCGCTGCGCCGGGAATCTTGAGCACGCCGTCCCCCGCGATCGGTATCGACTTCGGCACCTCGAATTCCGCGGTCGGGTGCGCCGTCGACGGCGGCGAGGCACGCCTGCTACCACTCGAAGGCGCGGCCACGACCCTGCCGACAGCCGTGTTCTTCAACGCGGAGGAACGCAGCACCCACTTCGGTCGCGAAGCGATCGCACTCTATCTGGCCGGCACCGAAGGGCGATTGATGCGATCGCTCAAGAGCTTGCTGGGCAGCACGCTGATGCAGGAGAAGACCGCCATCCACGAAGGTCTGGTGAGCTTCGAGGACATCATTGCGCGCTTCCTTCATGAGATTGCCACGCGCGCGGCGCGTGAACTCGGCCAGCGACCGGAGCGCGTCGTCATCGGCCGGCCGGTTCACTTCGTCGACGAGGACCCGAAGCGCGATCACCGTGCAGAGGAAAGCCTGCGCCACGCGGCACGCGCGGCCGGCTTCCGTGACATCGCCTTTCAGTTGGAGCCGATCGCCGCAGCCTTCGACTATGAACGGCGCGTTACCCGCGAATCGCTGATTCTTATCGCCGACATCGGTGGCGGCACCTCGGATTTCACGGTCGTGCGCGTCGGACCGGACCGCATGGCCCGCGGCGACCGTGGCGATGCTCGTGCCGACGATGTGCTCGCCACCAACGGCGTCCACATCGGCGGCACGGACTTCGACCAGCGCCTCAACCTCGATCGGGTGATGCCGCAGCTTGGCTTTCGCCACACAGGTGTGCAAGGGCGTGAAGTGCCGAGCAAGGTCTTCTTCGAGCTGTCGTCCTGGCACTTGATCAACTGGCTCTATGCGCCGAAGGCGATCCGCCAGGCGCAGGAGCTACGCACCAGCTATGGCGATATGCGCCTGCACGACCGTCTAATGACCGTGCTCGAGGAAAGGCACGGGCACCGCATTGCGGCCGAAGTTGAGCAGGCGAAGATCGATGCTTCGGTGGCGAATGCGGAGGTGGCCATCGATCTCTCATGCGCCGAGCCGGGCCTTTGCGCGAATCTTTCGCCCACAGACATGGAACAGCAGCTTGCGCCGCTGCTCGAGAGCGTGGTCGCCTGTGCGCATGCTTGCGTCAAGCGCGCGGGCCTGCGCAGCAGCGACCTCGACACGATCTACCTCACGGGCGGTTCCTCGGCGCTGCGCCCGTTTCAGCAGGCCTTGCGCAAGAGCTTCGCCGGCGTGCCGCTGGCGGAGGGCGACCTTTTCGGTGGCGTGGCTGCCGGATTGGCTTACGCGGCACGCTCCTCGTGAAATACCTCGCGGGCTATGCGCCCGCCTTGCGGGAACAGGTGCGACAGCTCATCGCAAACGACGGTCTCGGCGCGCTGCTACGCAATCGCTACACCGAGCCGCATGGCATCCGCACCGACCGCGCCCTGTACGACTACGTCGCGGGCCTCAAGGCCGAGTACTTGCGCAATGCGGAGCCGCTCGCCAAGGTCGCTTTCGACAACAAGCTGCACGTCATCCGGAATGCGCTTGGCACCCACACCACCGTCTCGCGCGTGCAGGGCAGCAAGCTCAAGGCCAAGCGCGAGATTCGAGTTGCCAGCCTGTTCAAGGAAGTGCCACTCGGCTGGCTGCGCATGATCGTGGTGCACGAGCTGGCACACATGAAGGAGCGCGATCATGACAAGGCCTTTTATGCCTTGTGCACGTACATGGAGCCGAATTACCACCAGTTAGAGCTCGATCTGCGGCTGTACATGACGCACCTGGACGTGGGAGGCCAGCGGCTGTGGGTGGCGGGGCCGCGAACGGCCGGCGACGGGGCGCCGTGATCGTCAGGTCGTCAGCGCATCGAGCGCGTGACGGTAGGCGGACGAGTTCATCAACCACTCCCACGCCTTGGGCGGCGTGGCCGGCAGCAACGCACGGCGACGGGCTTCGCAGGCCGGATCGGGCTTCCATCGCCCATCGAGCCGCGCAGCGCTGAAGCCTTCGAGGAGTTCGTCCAGGGCGGAGCCCGCGCCGACGCTCTGGTTGCACAGCAGCGCGAGGTCGCAGCCCGCCTCGAGGGCGGCCAACGCGGCATCGGTGTAGCTCAGCAGTTGCCCATCGATGCGGCGCGCGGCTTCCATGCTGAGGTCATCACTGAAGATCGCGCCGTCGAAACCCAGCTTGCCCCGCAGGATCTCCCGCAGCCACTTTGATGAAAACCCAGCCGGCCGGGCGTCCACCTTGGGGTAGATGACATGCGCCGGCATGACCGCCGTCAGGGCTCCGGCGAGCCATTGGTAAGGACGCGCGTCGTCGGCCAGGATCGACTTGAGGCCGCGCCGATCCACGGGTACGGCCACGTGCGAGTCGGCCTTCACGAAGCCATGTCCCGGGAAATGCTTGCCACAGTTCGCCATGCCCGCCAGCAGCAATCCGTGCATCAGGCTCTTGGCGAGCAGCGCCACGACGCGCGGATCGCGATGGAAGCTGCGATCGCCAATGACGCTGCTCTCGCCGTAGTCCAGGTCGAGCACCGGCGTGAAGCTGAAATCGACGCCGCAGCTTCGCAGCTCGGCCGCGAGCACGTAGCCACAAGCGGTGGCCATCTGCGTGGCGCGTAGCGGGTCCTTCATCCACCGTTCGCCGAGCGCGCGCATCGAAGGAAGCCGTGTGAAGCCGTCGGAGCGAAAACGCTGGACGCGGCCGCCCTCGTGGTCGACGCCGATCAGCATGTCGGGACGCATCGCCTTGATCTCTGCGTTGAGGGCGCTCATCTGCGCGCGGTCCTGCCAGTTGCGTGCGAAGTGAATCACGCCGCCCACCAGCGGATCGACGAGACGGCGGCGATCGGCCGCGTTCAGTTCGGGGCCCGCGACGTCGACGATCAGCGGAGCATGCAATGTCTTGTCGGTCATTCCTTGCGCTCCACCACCACGAAGCTCGCCGCGTAGTCGGTTTCATCGGTGACGCTCACGTGGGCGCTCAGACCCTGCGCCTCGAACCAATCCTTGAGGTCGCCGTGCAGCACGATCACCGGCTTGCCGCTCTTGAGGTTGGCGACCTCGCAGAGCCGCCAGCTCATCGGCATTCGCATCCCCATGCCGACGGCCTTGCTGAAGGCCTCCTTGGCCGAGAAACGCGTGGCCAGGTAGCGCAAGCCACGCTTCGGCCAGCGCGCGCTGCGGGCCTGCCAGATGGCGAATTCAGCGTCGCTCAGGACTCTCTGTGCAAAGCGTTCGCCCTGCCGTTCGAAGGTCGCCGCGATGCGCCGGATGTCGCAGATGTCGGTGCCGATGCCGTAGATCACCTGAGCGCTCGCTACTTGGCTTCGGCGATACGGCTGAGGTATTCACGCGTGGCTGCCGCGTAGCCGAGCTCCAGCGCGTCCGAGATGAAGGCGTGGCCGATCGACACCTCGCGCACGCCCGGAACGGCGCGCAGGAACTCGGTCAGATTGTCGCGGTTCAGGTCGTGGCCGGCATTGACCTCGAGCCCGGCAGCCTGGGCGGCGCGCGCCGCTTCCACGTAGAGCCGCAGGACAGATCCGGCCCGGGAGGTGTCGCGCGATGCGGCGTAGCCCTCGGTATAGAGCTCGACCCGGTCGGCGCCGACCGCTTTCGCGGCCGCCATCATGTCCGGCTCCGGATCCATGAACAGGCTCACGCGCACGCCGAGCGCGCGCGTCTCGGCGATCAGCGGCCGCAAACGCTCCGCGTCCTCGGGAAAGCTCCACCCGTGGTCGCTGGTTGACTGAGATTCGCTGTCGGGAACGAAAGTGGCTTGGTGCGGACGCAGTTCACGCACGAAATCCATCAGGTTGTGGAAGGGGTTGCCTTCGATGTTGAACTCGGCTTGCGGCCAATCCTTCGCAAGCAGCGCAGACAGGTCGTGCACATCCTGCGGTCGGATGTGGCGCTGGTCGGGCCGGGGGTGCACCGTGATGCCATGTGCCCCGGCGTCCAGGCAAAGCGCCGCGGCGAACAGCACGCTCGGAATGCCGAGCGGACGCGTGTTGCGTACCAGCGCGACTTTGTTGAGATTGACCGACAGGGCGGTGGAAATCGAAGAACTCATAAGGCTTGCAGGTCCCGCATCATCTGCCGCGTACGCAGCGTTGCAACGCCGCAATGGTAGTTGAGCAAGGTGCGCAACTGGGCGCGAAGTGCGCCATTGACACCGGCGCACACCCGAAGGGTGGCCGCAAAAGGCGCGCGATCGTCGAGCGCGAGCTGCAGTGCCTGCCAGTTTGCCCCCTCCATGGCAGCCTCTTCCTCGGCGGCTTCGCGCAGGCCGGCCTCGGGCACCAACGCATAGCGCACCTGTGGCGCCAGCGCGGCCAGCGTGGCGGTCTGGGCATCGAGTGCCGGCAGCAGACCCACTTCGCGCAGCACCAGCAACTCGAAGGCACGCAACGCGGCCGATTGCGTAGCGGCCTGGGCACCCGCGTGCTCGGTGGCAAGCACCTGAACCACGGCGGCATAGGCGTCGAACAATGCCTCGTGCGGGTCGTCACGCGCCAGCAAGCGCAGCAGCAGCTCATTGATGTAGTAGCCGGAGAGCAGCGCCTCGCCGGTCGGCATGACATGGCCGCCCATCCATTCGGCGCCCTTCAGCGTCCGGATCTCGGCTTCCCCGCTGAAGTTCAGCTGCAGCGGCTGCAGCGGCAGCAGCACCGGACGAAAGTTGGAACTTGGCCGCTTCGCACCCTTGGCAACGATCGCGATGCGGCCATGATGGCGCGTGAAGGTTTCGAGGATCAGGCTCGACTCGCTCCAGTCGTAGCGGTGCAGCACATAAGCCGGCTCGTGAGAAATGCGCTTCGCGGCCACGTCACCACCCCGCGCCGAGAAAGAGGCGCAACCCGCAGGATGCCGCACATCCGGCTCCGCCGGTTCGCAGGCATCGCCCCCTAAAGGGGGGTAGCCGGCTAGGCGCAGCGAGCAAGCCTGGGGGTGTACTCATTCATACCCGAAAGAGCGCACGCGCGCCTCGTCGTCCGCCCAACCCGAGCGCACCTTGACCCAGAGTTCGATGAAGACCTTGGCGTCCATCAGCTTTTCGAGTTCCTGGCGCGTCTCCATGCCGATGCGCTTGATACGCTCGCCCTTGTCGCCGATCACCATCGCCTTGTGGCCGTCGCGCTCGACCACGATCGTCACGGCGATCTTGAGCAGACGCTTCTGGCCCTTGCGCGCCGGAGGCTCCTCCTCGAACTTGTCGACAACGACGGTCGAGGTGTAGGGGAGTTCGTCGCCCGTGAGGCGGAACAGCTTCTCACGCACCATCTCGCTGGCCATGAATTGCTCGCTGCGGTCGGTGAGCTCATCCTCGGCATACCACCAAGCCTGTTCGGGCAGGTATTTCTCGCAGATGCCGAACAGACGCTCGACGTCCTTCGAATTCTTGGCCGACATCGGGACGAATTCGGCGAAGGCGTGCTTCTGCTGCATGGTCTGCAACCACGGGGCGATATCGCCCCGGCGATGCACGTTGTCGAGCTTGTTTGCGATCAGAATGGTCGGAATGCCCTTGCCGAGCAGCCTCAGAACTCGCTCGTCCGCCGGGGTGAAGCTGCCTGCCTCGACCACGAAGAGGATGAGGTCGACATCCGACACCGCGCCGACGACGGTCTTGTTCAGAGAGCGGTTCAGCGCGTTGGCATGCAGGGTCTGGAAGCCCGGCGTGTCGACAAAGACGAACTGCGTGGCGCCCAGCGTGCGCATGCCCGTGATCCGATGCCGGGTGGTCTGCGCCTTGCGCGAGGTGATGCTGATCTTCTGCCCCACCAGCGCATTGAGCAGCGTCGACTTCCCGACGTTGGGTTTGCCGACGATGGCCACCAGGCCGCAGCGGCGTGGCGCGCTCGAAGTGTTCGCAGCCTCGTCGCCGGAGGCGTCTTCGGGTGTTGTCGCAGGGGAGTCGATGTCGTTCATTGGGATGCCTTCGCGCCGCGCGCCTTGAGCCTGAGCAGCATGGCCGCCGCGGCGGCTTGCTCACCGGCGCGGCGCGAGCCGCCGATGCCGCGTTCGCGCAATCCCAGGTCGGGAATCTCGCATTCGACATCGAAAGTCTGTTTGTGGGCCGCCCCAAGCGTTCCGACGACGCGGTAGACGGGAAGCTTCATTTTGTGGCCCTGCAGCCATTCCTGCAATTCGGTTTTTGGATCCTTCGCCGCCGCGTCCATGCGCGGGTTGATCTCGACGGAGTCATAGAGCCGGTGCACAAGCGCCTGCGCGGCGCCATAGCCGGCATCAAGGTAGACGGCACCGATCAGCGCCTCGAGCGCGTCCGCGAGGATCGATGGCCGGCTGGGGCCGCCCGAACGCGCCTCGCCCTCGCCAAGCCGCAGCAGCGGGGACAGCGCGAGCTTGAGCGCGAGTTGATGCAGCGTGTCCTGCTTGACCAAATTGGCGCGCACCCGCGAGAGATCGCCTTCGGGCAATGCCGACAGGCGCACATACAGCAGATGCGAGACGGCCAGATTGAGCACCGAATCGCCCAGAAACTCCAGCCGCTCATTGTGATCGGCCGAAAAGCTGCGGTGAGTCAGCGCCTGCTGAAGCAGCCGGGCATCCGAGAACGAATGCTGAAGGCGCGCCTGGAGCGCGACGAGACCGCCTTCCGTCACGGATGTCAGCGCGATTCGCCCCGGTATTTCAGCAGGAGATAAGCCGGGCCGAAGAGATGGATTTCGCGGTCATAGGCAAACGACACCACCACCTTTTCTCCGACCTTGCGGACGTCGAGATCCTTGCCGCTGATGGACTGGAAGTCGTCGATCGCCTGGGCCCTGTCGAAGATCGCGCGCACCTCGGGCACGGTCGTGCCTTCCTTGGCCTTATTGGCAGCCTTCGTGATCGCCTGGTATTCGATCAAGGTGGGGATGACTTGCGCTACCACCACACCCACGCAGGCAACGATCACGGCCGCGAACAACAACCCAATAAACGAGATGCCGCGCTGCTTCTGTCCGGTTTGAATTGCTCTCATGCCCTCTTCCCTCGAATGAAAAGCTTGAATACTTATTGGAAAGCGCCGATGCGCTTGAGGTCGCCGAAATTCATCCAGACGAAGAATGCCTTGCCCACGATGTTCTGGTCCGGGACGAAACCCCAATAGCGCGAGTCGAGGGAATTGTCCCGGTTATCGCCCATCATGAAATAGTGCCCCGCTGGCACCTTGCAGACGACGCCTTCGACACTGTAGCGGCAATTTTCCTGGTTCGGAAACGCCATGATTTCAGCTTCGGAGAGGCCCGCGCGCCGCGTGTCGTCGTTGAGCAACTTGTGTTGTTTTCCGCCCAGGTTCTCGGTGTACTGCTTGAGGTAGCGCATCGTGTCCTCGTCGAAGTACTCAGGGACCGGGTCCTTGCTCACAGGCTGGCCGTTGATCGTGAGCTTCTTGTTGAGGTAGGCCACCTCGTCGCCCGGCAGTCCGACCACGCGCTTGATGTAATCCATGCTGGGCTTCGGCGGATAACGAAACACCATCACGTCACCCCGCGCGGGCGGCGTGCCATCAGTGATCTTGGTGTTGATGACCGGCAACCGCAGCCCGTAGGTGAATTTGTTGACCAGTATCAGGTCGCCGGTCAGCAGTGTCGGCATCATCGAGCCGGAGGGGATCTTGAAGGGCTCGAAAAGAAACGAGCGCAGCAGGAAGACCGCCAAGATGACCGGGAACAAGCCAGCAGTCCAGTCCAGCCACCATGGCTGCATCACAAGGCGTTCGCGTGCCTTGTGATCAACCGTGTCGACCTCGGTGATGCCTTGGCGAGCCAGTTCGGCACGCCGCTGCGCCAGCGAGGCATCGAGCGTCTCGGCCGCGCGTCGGCGCTTCGGCAGGAAGTAGAACCGCTCCGCCAGCCAGTAGACACCGGTCACCACAGTAGCCAGGAACAACAGCAGCGCGAAGTTGCCTTCGACCGCGCCGAAATACCAGGCGCCGATATAGCCGGCAAAGGCCGCGAGGATGAGGGAAGTGAGGATTGCCATCGTTAGTCTTCGACCTGCAGGATGGCGAGGAAGGCCTCTTGCGGGACCTCGACCGAGCCGATCTGCTTCATTCGTTTTTTGCCCGCTTTTTGTTTCTCGAGCAGTTTCTTCTTGCGGGTGATGTCGCCGCCGTAGCACTTGGCGATCACGTTCTTGCGCAGGGCCTTGATTGTCTCACGCGCAATGATGTTCACCCCGATGGCGGCCTGGATTGCGACGTCGAACATCTGGCGAGAGATGATCTCGCGCATCTTGGCCACGACGGCGCGGCCGCGGTATTGGCTTTGGCTGCGGTGGACGATGATCGACAGCGCATCGACCTTTTCGCCGTTGAGCAGGATGTCGACCTTGACGACGTCGGAGGCCCGGTACTCCTTGAACTCGTAGTCCATCGAGGCATAACCCCGGCTCACCGACTTCAGCTTGTCGAAGAAGTCCAGCACGATCTCCCCGAGCGGCATCTCGTAGGTGAGCATGACCTGCCGACCATGGTAGGCCATGTTCATCTGCACGCCGCGCTTCTGGTTGGCGAGCGTCATCACCGCGCCGACGTATTCCTGCGGCATGTAGAGGTGAACCGTCACGATCGGCTCACGGATCTCCGACATCCTGCCGACGTCCGGCATCTTCGAAGGGTTCTCGACCATCATCACTTCCCCATCGCTCTTCACGACCTGGTAGACGACGCTGGGGGCAGTGGTGATCAGGTCTTGATCAAATTCGCGCTCCAGCCGCTCCTGCACGATCTCCATGTGCAGCAGACCGAGGAAGCCACAGCGGAATCCGAAACCGAGCGCCTGGGAAACCTCGGGCTCGTAGTGCAGAGAGGAGTCATTGAGCTTGAGCTTCTCGAGCGCGTCGCGCAGCGAGTCGTACTCGCTCGCTTCTGTTGGATAGAGGCCGGCGAAGACCTGCGGCTGGATCTCCTTGAAACCCGGCAAGGCTTCGGTGGCCGTGGCCGCCGCGCCGCCGGTCCCCGGCTTGATCAACGTCACCGTGTCGCCGACCTTCGCCGCTTGCAGTTCCTTGATGCCGGCGATGATGAAACCTACCTCGCCGGCTTCCAGCGATTGCCGCACCTCGGGCGCAGGGGTGAATACGCCGAGGTTGTCGGCGTTGTACATGGCGCCCGATGCCATCATCTTGATGCGCTCGCCTTTGGCGAGGCGGCCATCGACCACGCGCACGAGCATCACGACGCCCACGTAGGCGTCGAACCAGCTGTCGATGATCATCGCGCGGAGCGCGGCATTGGGGTTGCCCCGCGGCGCTGGCACCTTCGCCACGATAGCCTCGAGAATCTCATCGATGCCCATGCCTGTCTTTGCCGAGCAGGGGATCGCATCGGTCGCGTCGATGCCGATCACGTCTTCGATTTCAGACTTGGCGTTCTCGGGATCGGCCTGCGGCAGATCCATCTTGTTGAGCACGGGTACGACCTCGACACCGAGGTCGAGTGCGGTGTAGCAGTTGGCGACGGTTTGCGCCTCGACGCCTTGGCTCGCATCGACGACAAGCAGTGCGCCTTCGCATGCCGAGAGCGAGCGACTCACTTCATACGAGAAGTCGACGTGACCCGGCGTGTCAATCAGATTGAGGTTGTAGATCTGCCCATCGCGTGCCTTGTAGTGCAGTGCGGCGGTCTGTGCCTTGATGGTTATCCCACGCTCTTTCTCGATGTCCATCGAGTCGAGAACCTGCGCCTCCATGTCGCGATCAGCAAGGCCACCGCAACGCTGGATCAAGCGGTCTGCGAGCGTCGACTTGCCATGATCGATGTGCGCAATGATCGAAAAATTTCTGATGTGATTCATCAACGGGAACGCTTAAGTACTTGAAATGGCTTGTGCCCAGAAGCCGACAGGCAAGAAAAAAGGGCGCGTCTGAAAGAGACGCGCCCTGAACCAACAAGCAATGGCAACTGCAGTAGTTGGAACTTCATTGTAGGCAAAAAGGGGGGCGCGTACAGCCGGACCAGTGGTCCGGAATGGTCGTTGCAGGTCAGCAACATGGAACTTATGAACAACTTATCCACAGGATCGGTGGACCGATGACTTAACAACTTGTGGGCGATCTGTGGAGCGCCGGTGGACGGAGGGCGGGTATCTCGCATCGTGAAGCACCTCATCCTGCTTATACGTCTTGTGCCGCCTCAAGGAGGCCTATTCTACCAAAATCCATCGTTAGACATCCAGAAAGTTAGTGACCGCAAACAGCCACGCCGTGCCGTCGGCCTCCAAGATTTTTTTTACATCGGCCTGGTCGTTGCGCGAAAGCTCCAAAAAAAGGCCCCAAACCCGACTGCCGGGTGGGGCCACTTGACGCCGGCGGCCGGATCAGCGTGAAGGCCGGATCAGTGCGTATTGCGCCCAGTCGCCGCGGCGAAACAACACACTGACCGGCTTGCTCTTGTCCGCCTTCGCCAGCACACCTTCGAATTCCTTGACGCTCGCCACTTCCACGTTATTGACGGCCAAGACGATGTCTCCTTCGTTGAGGCCGGCGCGGGCTGCTGCGTCGCTTGCCACATCGATCTTGACGCCGCCCTTGAGCTTCAACTCCTTCTTCTGTGCCTCGGTGAGATCGCTGACCGCAAGTCCGAAGGACTTGGCGGCGACCGAGGCGGAAGGCTTGGAAGCCGGCTCATCCCGATCGGAACTGCGCAGGGCAGGCTTTTCGGGCTCGATCTCGGCGATCGTCACATTGAGATCGCGCGAAGCGCCACGCCGGAAGACCGTGATCAAGCTCTTGGTGCCGGGCTTGGTGTTGCCCACGAGACGTGGGAGGTCGCTGGGCTTCTCGATGGGTCTGCCATCGAACTTGGTGATGATGTCGCCGGGCTCGATGCCGGCCTTTTCGCCCGGCGAACCCGCCTCGACTCCGCGCACGAGAGCGCCCTGTGCCTTGCCAAGCCCGATCGACTCGGCCACATCCTTTGTGACCTGGTCTATCTGCACGCCAATACGCCCGCGCGACACACGACCGGTCGCACGCAGCTGTTCGCTGACGCGGATGGCTTCATCGATGGGGATCGAGAAAGAGATACCCATGAAGCCGCCAGAGCGCGAATAGATTTGGCTGTTGATGCCCACCACCTCGCCCCGCATGTTGATCAGCGGCCCGCCGGAATTGCCTGGATTGATGGCGACGTCGGTCTGGATCAAAGGCAGATAGTCGCCGGTGTCGCGCTGCTTGGCGCTCACGATGCCCGCCGTCACCGTGTTTTCAAGGCCGAACGGCGATCCAATGGCTATCACCCATTCGCCGACGCGCAACCTAGAGACGTCACCGACCTTGACCGCTGGCAAGCCGGTGGCTTCGATCTTGACGACGGCAACATCGGTACGCTTGTCGGCGCCGACCAGCTTCGCCTTGAATTCACGCTTGTCAGTCAGCGTCACCAACACCTCGGACGCACCGTCGACCACATGCGCGTTGGTCATCACGAAACCATCGGGCGTCAGGATGAACCCCGAACCCACCCCGCGCGGCCGCTCTTCCTCCTGCGGCTGCTGAGGCCGGTTCGGCCGCGGTCCCTGGCGCGGAACCCCCGGCATCGGCTGGCCGAAGAAGCGCCGGAAGAACTCCTGCATGTCCTCGTCCATATCGCCGCTGCCACCCCGCTGAGTGACTTTCTCTACCGTGCGGATATTGACGACAGCTGGTCCCACCTGGTCCACAAGATCCGTGAAATCAGGAAGCGCCCTTGCCTGGGCGTTCGCGGGCGTGACAGGCAGCAGCGCCACAGTGGAAGCCATCGCTAGCGCACAGGCCATCAGGTACGAACGGATCTTGTTCCCCTCGATCTTGAACATCATCGGTTTCTTTCGTTTGAGAGACAAAGACAAAGAAAAAGACATGACCTATGAACGCACACCGGCGGATTGGTTCAGCCCGAACACCGGCGTGCCGGCCTTCAACGCACGCGAGCCAGGCTCTGCGCAAACGCATCGAGCGTTTGAGGAGGCACTTCGCCAACCGCGGTCAACCACCAGTCGCCGTCCTTGTCGACCAGGCGCCGCGTGAGCGTATAAGTGGCGCCCAGCGCGAGCACGACCTCCTGGGGCTGACGTTGCGCATCGTAAGGTTCGACGAACAGCGAAACAGATGCAAGGCCATCGGAGAAGGTCCACTGCATCGTATGGCCAGGCGCCACACTGTCCACGCCCATGGACCGCCGGTAGCAACTCACAGGCTTGAACCCGGCAATGGGCTTGCGGAGAGACCAGCCTTCTTTCGACGCCGAGGTGCGTTCGAGTTCAGACTTCTCGACGCGGTAGCCCGCCGTGCTGCGCATCATTTGCGCCAGGGCATGCGCGTTGACCGGCGCATCGAGCTGAAGTTCGGAAAACGCGGATTGCTCGATCACCCGCATGTCGCCATCGACGGTCTGCAGCTTCACCACCAAGCCCGAACGCCTTTCGCTCCAGACGCGGTAGCCGAAGCGGAGGCCGTCGCGCGGCTCCAACTGCACCACATCGGTATCGAAACCCGCGACGCGATCCTTGCCGATGACACGTACGTCATAGAAATCCCCAATGGAAGAATCGGGGGCACCAAGCAGATTGGGAAAGAGTTCGAGACTCTCCCGCTTCTCGGTCTTGACGACCTTCGAATCCGGCAGGAAGGTCACGACCTGGTCGTTACGCCTGAAGGTCGAACGCGGCGGACCCGAGAGGACTTCGATGCGCTCCAGTTGAAGATCACCTTCACAGACATGCCAGATTCGGGCGCTCGAGAGATTGCCGGCGGCTGCAGAAACGACGAAGGTGCCCACGTAGCTGCGCTGCCGGGAGGCCAAATGCATTCGCTGCAACCATTCGACGACACTCAATGTCGGCGTCTCCCCGATGGAAGCATTGACTGGCCCCCTCACGGATGGCGAGGGCACTCGACTCTGCGCAACGGCGGCCTGGGCGACGGCCAGCGCCGCGACCAGTGACAGGAGTCCACGCGCAAGGATCGACATCGGAACAATCATTTGTAGTGGATTTAGACCCGCGATCAGCGCGACTGTCCTTCGAAGGTGGCATTGCGCAGGAAACTGGACGGCATTTGCGTAGCCCCGCCGGCCTGCCGATGTGCCTCGAGCAATTGGTCGAGCCGCGGATCGCGCAGCATCACTTGCGCACTACCATTTCCGATCAGGACCCGTGTGCTGGCGAGTGAGTGCGCAGCAGTTGGAGTCTCGGGCGGCGGGCTCGACGCGGCCAGGATCTGGCTCGAACTCTGCTGCGTTTGCGCCAACTGGGCGCCTGCAGGTCCAGACGCGGGGGCGACCCAACTCCACCCAATGGCCGCCGCGGCTGCAAGCGACGCGACGCCGGCAACAAGCTTCCAGCGGAACACCGGCTCATTGGCGGCTTCGAGACGTCGCAGGGGAGGAGCCGCTTCGAAGAGAACCTTCGGAAAGGACGGCTCGGCCGCAAGGCGCTGCTGGAATCGAGAAAGGAACGCCGAGCTGTCCCTGCATGGGGTGTGCTCCCCGGCACGCAGCACATCGCCCACCAAGTGGTAGGTATGCCAGGTCGCGCGCAATTCATCGTCCGCGCAGATCGCGCCTACCACTCGCGCGAACTCCTTGTCGTCCAAGTAACCATCGGCCAGCGCGGAAACTTGCTCATGGGCTGTGTTCATGTGGTTCATTCCATTCACCTGCTTACCAACGCTTGCCGGACTGGTTGTCCAGCAGCGGCTTGACCCTTGTCGAAATGGCTTCGCGAGCCCGGAAGATCCGCGACCGCACCGTCCCGATGGGGCAGTTCATCACCTCGGCGATCTCTTCATAGCTCATGCCCTCGATCTCGCGCAACGTCACCGCCTGCCGCAATTCGGCCGGCAGGGCTTCCATGGCTGCTTCGACGGCGGCCGCAATCTCATTGGCCGCCATCACCGATTCGGGAGTCTCGTCGCTGATTGGTTCGTTTCCCGGCCGGTAAGTTTCATCGTCGTCCTCAGAAGACGAGCGCAAGGCACTTTCCGAGACGGTGGGGTCGCGCTTCATGTCGACCAGGGCTTTTTTGGCCGTATTGACTGCAATGCGGTAGAGCCACGTATAAAACTGGGCCTCGCCGCGGAACTGGTGCAGAGCGCGGTATGCGCGGATGAAGGTCTCCTGCGCGATGTCTTCGACCAGATCCACGTCGCGAACCATGCGGCCGATGAGCCGCTCGATCCGACGCTGATACTTGATGACCAGCAGCTCAAAAGCCTTCTGATCGCCCGCGACCGTGCGTTGGACCAGTTGAAAATCGACTTCTCCCGGCCTCGCCCCGGCAACAGGCGCGTCAGTGAGACCGCTGTCCGGTGGCACGGGTGGTGGAGACGATGTCATGAAAAGTGACGGTGCGCACCGGCCGGCGCCGGGTGCAGGGAGTCGGGAGCCGGGGCGCGCGAATATAACGCACGGCGCAGATCCCGCCAGCGAGCCGGCATGGCACGCCGTTCAAGCCAGAGCCAGTGCCTCGGCCCGCCGGGCTCTGCGACGCGGACCAGCAGCAAAGACTGCAGGTCGACAGCAACACTCGCCCGAGAGTTTCCGGACTTTCCAGGAGTACGCCGGCCCCAGACCGTCCAATACCGGCCATCAAAGCTCAAACTGGCCACGGCAGCGCTTCGGAGGCTACCGATCCTCGCAAGCACGCCTGTCGCAGCAACGCTCAGCATCGACGCACTCTCCCGCCAATAGCTGCCGTCGAATCGCCAGCAAACAGCGATCGCACAGCAGGCGCCAAGAATCCAGATGGTCAGCAACAGCCGCTCCGCATAGCGCGAGCGCCCCACCGGGTAGTTCACCGATGGGGCGCTGCGCATGGATATAAGGGGATCAAACGCGTTTGAACACGAGCGTGCCGTTGGTCCCGCCAAACCCGAAATTGTTCTTGACCGCGACGTCGATCTTGAGATCGCGCGCCTCGTTGGCGCAGACGTCGAGATCGCAATCCGGATCCTGATCGAAGATGTTGATCGTCGGGGGACTCTTCTGGTGATGCAGCGCAAGGACCGTGAACACCGACTCAATGCCGCCAGCGCCGCCCAGCAGGTGGCCGGTCATCGATTTGGTCGAGTTGACGACCAGCTTCTTGGCGTGCGCCCCAAATGCATTCTTGATGGCGTTGGTTTCGTTGATGTCGCCAATCTGCGTCGAGGTGCCATGTGCATTCACGTACTGAACCTCATCGGCGTTGACTCCAGCATTGCTCAAGGCCATCACCATCGAACGACGAGGCCCATCCACATCAGGCGCAGTCATGTGAAATGCATCGGCGCTCATGCCGAAACCGGACACTTCCGCGTAGATCTTGGCGCCCCGCGCCTTCGCATGCTCGTATTCCTCCAGTACCAAGACGCCAGCGCCTTCCCCGAGGACAAAACCGTCGCGCCCCTTGTCCCACGGACGAGACGCGGTCTTTGGATCATCGTTGCGCGTCGACAAGGCGCGGGCGGCGGCGAAGCCACCGATGCCAAGCGGCGATACCGTCGACTCGGAGCCGCCGGCGACCATGACGTCTGCGTCGCCATACTCAATCATGCGCGCTGAAAGGCCGATCGCATGCAGCCCCGTGGTGCACGCGGTCACAACGGCGATGTTCGGCCCCTTGAAGCCATACTTGATCGACACATGACCGGAGATCATGTTGATGATCGATGCCGGCACGAAGAACGGCGAAACTCGGCGCGGGCCACGGTTGACCAACTCAGCATGCGTATCTTCGATCAAGGGCAGCCCCCCGATTCCCGAACCGATGTTGCACCCGATGCGAACTGCGTCTTCGTATGACAGCTTATCGCCGGTGGGCAATCCGCTGTCCTTCACCGCCTGCATCGCGGCCGCGAGCCCGAGATGGATGAAGCGGTCCATATGACGCGCGTCCTTCTCGGGGATGTACTGCTTGATGTCGAAACCCTTGACTTCGCCTGCAAACTTGCAGGCGAAGGCACTCACATCGAACTTGGTGATCGTGTCGATCCCCGACTTCCCGGCCAGAAGATTGGCCCAGGATTCGGCGACGGTATTTCCGACAGGAGCGAGGCAACCGAGCCCGGTCACTACGACGCGGCGTTTGGTCATGCCGGCAAACCTTTCTGGGAGCACTGAGGCCTTTGCATGAGTGCGCGAGCGCGATGGCTGCGAACCGAACAGGGACTCAGAATGGCCTTTCAGGCCTTTTGATTCTTGGTGGCGTAGTCGACGGCGTTCTGCACTGTCGTGATCTTCTCGGCATCTTCATCCGGAATCTCGATGCCGAATTCGTCTTCGAGCGCCATCACGAGTTCGACCGTGTCGAGCGAGTCCGCGCCGAGATCGGCAACGAAAGCCTTTTCGTTGGTAACTTGAGACTCTTCAACGCCGAGTTGTTCGGCAATGATTTTCTTGACACGTGCTTCGATATCGCTCATTTGGTTCCCTCTGAGGGTTGTAGGTAATCGGTGGATTTTAGCCGGGCGCATGATGGCATATGCCGCACGGCCAGACGGGAAAGTATTACGCGAGTGCGCTTACATGTGCATGCCGCCATTGACGTGCATTTCCTGGCCCGTCACGTACGCGGCCTGCGGTGAGGCAAGGTAAGTGACGGCATGTGCGATATCGGCGGGCTTGCCGAGATGCCCGAGCGGGATCTGCGAGAGCAGCGCTTGCTGCTGAGCCTCCGGGAGGCTGGCGGTCATGTCGGTTTCGATGAAGCCGGGCGCCACGCAATTGACGGTGATATTCCTGCTGCCGAGTTCGCGCGCGAGCGCGCGTGTCATGCCAGCCACGCCGGCTTTCGCCGCCGCATAGTTGGCCTGACCCGCATTGCCGGACGCGCCGACGACGCTGGTGATATTGATGATGCGGCCATAACGCTGCTTCATCATGGGGCGAATCACGGCCCGGGAAAGCTTGAACACGGCCCTGAGGTTGGTGTCGAGCACCGCGTCCCAATCCTCGTCCTTCATTCGCATCGCAAGCGTATCCCGGGTGATGCCGGCATTGTTCACGAGCACGTGGATGGCGCCGTAGGCCTTGACGATCTCGTCGATCAGCGCTTCGACGGCCTTTGCATCATTGACGTCGAGCGCGCGCCCGCGGCCGTCATACGCACTGAGTGCGGCGGTGATCTTGGCCGCGCCCTCTTCCGTCGTGCCGGTCCCGATGACCTTGAGACCGTGCTGGGCCAGTTCCAGCGCAATGGCCGCTCCGATGCCGCGCGACGCACCAGTGACCAGCGCCACCTGGCCTTCGAATCTTGGAGTACTCATGTGAAAGATCTCGGAGCCCGGCGTTCAGCCACCGAGCAGTTGTTGGGTGTCGGAGAGTGTCGCCGGGTCGTAGACCGACGTCGCGGCGAGTTCCGGCGCAATGCGCTTGGCCATGCCGGCCAGAACCCTGCCAGGGCCGCACTCGACGATGACGTCCACGCCGCGGCCCTTCAAGGCCTCCACGGTCTCGACCCACCGCACAGGGCCTGCCGCCTGACGCACCAGTGCGTCACGAATCCGATCAGGATCGGTTTCGACAGCCACGTCGATGTTGTTGACGACTGGAATCTTGGGAGCGGCGAGACTGACCGACATCAATCGCTCACGCAGCGCCTCGGCGGCCGGTTTCATCAGACTCGAATGGAAGGGCGCAGAAACCGGCAACGGCAGCGCGCGCTTGGCACCTGCCGCCTTCAACAGCTCGCATGCCTTGTCGACGGCCGCCTTGCTGCCCGCAATCACCGTCTGCATCGGGTCATTGAAGTTCACCGCCTCCACAACCTCGACGCTTCCGGGACCGAAGGCTGCCATCGCTTCTGAGCAACCAGTTATCACTTTGTCGGAGCTCATGCCAAGAATCGCCGCCATGGCGCCAACACCAACCGGGACCGCCTGCTGCATGGCCTGGGCGCGGAACCGCACAAGCGGCGCCGCCTGCGCGAGGGTGAGAACACCGGAGGCCACCAATGCCGAGTATTCACCCAAAGAGTGACCCGCGACGATCGAAGGCATGCTCCCCCCCTCCGCTAGCCAGGCGCGCCACGCAGCAATGCCCGCGATCAGCATCACGGGTTGGGTGTTGGTCGTGAGGGCCAGCAATTCCTTGGGGCCACTATGAATCAATCGCGCGACATCCTCGTCCAGTGCGTCGGACGCTTCGCGCAGCGTTTCGGCCACTGCGGGGTGATCTCCCCACGCGTCGAGCATGCCGACAGCCTGCGAACCCTGGCCGGGAAAGACAAAAGCGAAGGACTTCATTTATTCATATCTCCAATGGCGCCGCTGCCCTCCTGGGGCAACACACCGCGTCAATAGGTCAAGAGCACCGAGCCCCAAGTGAAGCCGCCGCCGACGCCCTCAAGCATCAAGGTATCGCCCTTCTTCACCTTGCCCGAGCGCACGGCCTCGTCCAGCGCCAACGGGATGGAGGCCGCCGACGTATTCCCGTGTTCGCCCACCGTCACCACCAGTTTGTCAAGCGGCAGCTTCAGCTTCTTGGCGGTGCCCTCCATGATGCGGATGTTGGCTTGGTGAGGAATCAGCCAGTCGATATCGGCTTCTGTCTTGCCCGCCTTTCGCAGCGTCGTGCGCGCAGACTCTTCCAGTACGCGAACTGCCAGCTTGAACACGGCCTGTCCGTCCATATGGAGCAAAGGCGTGCCGATCGCATCGCCGCCTGACACATGGCCCGGCACACAAAGGATCCCGACATGCTTGCCATCGGCATGCAGATCGCTTGCAAGAATCCCAGGTTCGTTGCTTGCCTCGAGCACGACAGCCCCGGCACCATCGCCAAAAAGGACGCAAGTGGTGCGATCGTTGAAGTCCAAGATGCGCGAGAAGACCTCCGCACCAACGACCAGCGCACACTTGGCGCTACCCGTACGAATCATCGCGTCAGCCACTGTCAGCGCATAGACGAATCCGCTGCACACCGCCTGCAGGTCGAACACAGGGCACCCCGCGATGCCCAACTTGTGCTGAAGAATGGCCGCTGACGAGGGAAACACCATGTCGGGCGTCGAGGTAGCCACGATGATCAGGTCCAGATCGCCCGCGCTACGACCAGACGATTCCAGTGCGTGTCTTGCGGCTTGCAATGCCAGATCGCTGGCCGTGACATCGGGTGCGGCGAAATGCCGGGCACGGATACCGGTCCGTTCGATGATCCATTGATCAGAAGTCTCGATGCCGCGCGTGGCGAGTTCTCGCGCGAGGTCGTCATTGGTTACTCGGCGCGGCGGCAGATAGCTGCCGGTGCCTGTAATACGGGAATAAAGGGTCATCAATCTTGGAGCGCCGCCGTGTCGACCGGCGTCGCCGGTTGCTGCCGCGCAAGCAAGGGCGCGGCATGGGCGATGCGGGCCTGCACGCGATCGAGCAGGTTGTTTCGAGCGGCATCATAAGCGCGATCCAGCGCGTGACCGAAAGCCACGTCATCAGCCGAACCATGACTCTTGAAAACAAGTCCACGCAGTCCGAGCAGGGCCGCGCCGTTGTAACGACGATGATCTAGCCGGCGCTTAAGCGCTTTTAGAACGGGATAGGAGACGATCGCAGCAAATTTGCTGAATAGCCCATTCGAATATTCAATACGCAGGAAGTCAACGATCATTGAAGCCACCCCCTCGGTGGCCTTCAATGTCACATTTCCGACGAACCCGTCACAAACGACGATGTCTGTCGTTCCTTTGAAGATGTCGTTGCCTTCCACATTGCCGTAAAAATTAAGATCGTGCGAGTTAGCCGCTTTTCGAAGCAATTGGCTCGCTTTTTTTATGACTTCGCTGCCTTTGATGGCTTCCTCACCCACGTTGAGCAAGCCCACGGTGGGAGATTCATTCCCCGTCAGCGCGGACACGAGGGCGGACCCGAGGACGGCAAACTGCAGCAGGTCTTCCGCGTCACAGTCCACGTTGGCCCCCAGATCAAGTACCGTCGTGGCGCCACCCTTGCGATTGGGGAGTTGAGGGGCAATCGCCGGGCGATCGATGCCATCGAGAGTTTTCAGGAGATAGCGCGCGATAGCCATCAATGCGCCCGTGTTGCCGGCAGAAATAGCGGCCTGCGCGGATCCATCCTTGACCTGCTGAATGGCGACGCGCATCGAAGAATCCTTCTTCTTGCGCAACGCAATCTCGATGGGATCGTCCATGCCCACCACCTCGCTCGCCGCCACGATCTTCGCTCGAGGATGCGAGAAGCCGGCCAGCGCTGCAGGAGCTCCGACCAGCAGCAAGGAGGCTTCGACATGCCGCTCAAGAAATGCGCGGCAGGCGGCCAGCGTGACGCCCGGCCCATGGTCTCCGCCCATGCAGTCAACGGCGAGCGTGATCACAGGGCGCGCGGGAGCGAGTTGGGGAGACGTGGCCATCAAAACAAAGGCCCGACGCTACGGCAAAGGTAGCCTCGGGCCTCGGCCTTGAAATTGAACTCAGGCTTCAGACTTGGTCTTGAGCACCTTGCGCCCACGATAGAAGCCATTGGGGCTGATATGGTGGCGCAGATGTGTTTCGCCGGTGGTGGGCTCGACGGCAATGCCGGGCACGTCCAACGCGTTGTGGGAACGATGCATGCCGCGCTTCGACGGCGACTTCTTGTTTTGCTGGACGGCCATGCTGGCTCCTGGAAGTAATCTGTTGAGTTGGTGTGCATGCGGGGCGGCGGTGACGCTCGAAGAGCATCAACGGCGGCGCGCGCGAAGCCCATGATTATAGCTGAAGCCTCGCAGCAGGCGCCAGAGGTCACAGCGCGCACCTTACTTTGGCTTACTCGAGCGCAATGCGTCGAGCATGGCGAAGGGGTTCGCTCGCGCCGCCTCGGCCGCGTCGAAGTCAGGATCGACGGCTGACAGTTGAACCGGCTCCGGGCAAACCTCGTGCCGAGGCGTGATGGGGACTTCCATGAGCAACTCATCCTCGATCAGGGCGTGCAGATCGAAATCGCGACTGGACACCAGCACGTCCTCTTCGGACTCCTCGTCTTCGGCAGCTGCACTGGTCTCATCGACTGCGAAGCGAAACCAGCGGTCCACCCGCAGGTCCACATCGACCGGTGCCAGGCACCGCTGGCAGGTCAGTGGCACCCGGGTCTGCGCGCTCAGGTGCAACCACGGCACCGCGCCACCAGATGCACCGCCGCGCGTTGCGCCAGCAGCTTGCCAATTCACGCTCGAATCCAGCGCGGGCCCCGCCAACTCGGTGCTCAGGCGCGGGTAGGTCAGGAGGGGGTCGCTTCCGGCAAGGACGGCCGCAGCCTCGGCAAAGCCATTCACGTCGAGTCGACCTGGAACAAATTCTCTCGTCATCTGCATCAGTCTAAACGGCTCACGCACAATCACGGCTCATGCAACGCAAAGTCATCCTTGCCTCGACCTCTCGCTACAGGCGCGAACTGCTCGCGCGCTTGAGACTACCGTTCGACGTCCACGCGCCGGAAGTCGATGAAACACCAATGACCCACGAAGCGCCCAGCGCACTCGCAGAACGACTCGCGCTGGAGAAGGCGAGGGCCGTCGCTCGCAGATTTCCAGAGGCTGTCGTCATCGGATCCGATCAGGTTGCGGATCTGGCCGGCGAGCCGCTTGGCAAGCCCGGTAACCATACGCGCGCGACGGCCCAGTTGCGGCGCATGCGCGGGCAGACACTGCTCTTCCAGACGGCTGTCGCGGTTGTCTGCCAAGCCACGGGCTTCGCGCAGTGCGAAGTCGCCCCCGTGCGAGTGGTCTTCCGCAAGCTCAGCGACGACGCAATAGAAAGCTACCTGCGCGCGGAAGAGCCCTATGACTGCGCCGGGAGCGCCAAGAGCGAAGGTCTGGGCATCGCCCTGCTCGAGGCGATCGACAGCGATGACCCAACCGCCCTGGTGGGATTGCCGCTCATCCGAACCGCCCGGATGCTCAGGGCGGCAGGGGTCGATCTGCTGTGAGCGCACTGAACCGCGGGACGCTGTACCTCGTGCCAGCGCCACTCGACTTTGGCTGTGACACGCAGGTACCACTGCAGGACGTCATGCCCCTGGGTACGCTGCAAGCCGCTGCGAGCATCACGCAGTGGATCTGCGAAAACGCCAAGACAGCGCGCGCCTATCTGAAGCGGATCGATGCCGTCGCGCCGCTCGCGGCACCCCTGCAGGCCCAGCAGATCCACGAGCTCCCCCGGGAGGTGCACAAGAAAGGCGACCACTCGGGGCAATTCGACGCGCGTCCACTCCTCGCCGCCGCCCTCGAAGGGCATGACATCGGGCTGCTGAGCGAAGCCGGCATGCCGGCCGTAGCAGACCCCGGCTCATCGGTCGCACGCGCCGCGCATGATCTGGGCATTCCGGTCGTCCCTCTCGTCGGCCCGGTGTCGTTGCTGCTCGCACTTGCGGCCAGCGGACTCAACGGCCAGAATTTCGCATTCGTCGGCTACTTGCCGCAGGACGCCGACGCCCGAGTGCAGCGCATCCGGGAACTCGAAGCTCTTGCGCTCAAGACGGGCCAGACGCAAATCTTCATCGAGACGCCCTACCGCAATACTGCCTTGCTCCAGGCACTGACGCAGACGCTGCAGCACAACACCCGGCTCGCGGTGGCTCGTGGGCTTACGCTCGCGGCCGCGAACGTACGAAGCGAAACTGTGAAAGGGTGGCGCGCGAAACCGGTGCCAAGCGATGAACGCGCGCCGGCGGTGTTCGCCATCGGGCGTTGACAGTGCCCGGCACGGCAACCCCGGTCTCCGGCCGCATGCGCTGGGCGTCGCGCGCGCAGTTCTTCGGATCGGGCTTTGTTTTTGCGACCTGGGGCGTACATATCCCTTCCGTCAAGGCCCACTACGGTGTGGACGAGGCCCAACTCGGCCTTGCCATGCTTGCGGGAGGTGTCGGCGCCCTGCTCGGCTTGACGCAGGCCAGCCTCTGGATCGGCCGCTGCGGCGCACGTCGCATGGCCGGCCTTTGCGGTGCAATCTACGCGTCGCTGTTGGCCGGCCTGCTCGTGATGCCGGGCTATGCCGCACTGCTTTGCTTGCTCGGGGTATTCGGCGTCGTCACGAGCGTGTTCGACGTAGCGATCAATACTGAGGCGACACAGCTCGAACTGCGCGACGGCCAGCCCCTGATGAGCGGCATGCACGGGATGTTCAGCCTGGGCGGGATGATGGGAGCGGTCACCGGCGGGGCGACACTTGCAGCCGGCATTGCGCCACAGCGGCACCTTGTTCTGGTCTCTGCGGCGATGGCGGTCTCGATCGCCCTTTCGGCCAGATGGATGCTGCCAAGGGAGGCGACCGCATTCGACAGCGAAGGCGGGAAATTCCGCCTGCCCCGGGGGGCGCTCGCCGTCCTCGGGCTCATGGCAGCCCTCGGACTCATCGCCGAGGGCGCGATCTATGACTGGAGCGTCCTCTATCTCCAGCAGGAACTGGGCAGCCCCCAGCAGCAAGCGGCCATGGCCTATGCGAGTTTCTCAGCTGCAATGGCGGCGGCGCGTTTTGCCGGCGATGCAATGAGGGCACGCTTCTCACCGTCGGTGTTGTTACGCGGCAGTGCCTTGCTCGCGGTCGCTTCCATGACGCTGGTGTTGGTCACCCATGCACCCTGGCTCGCCTTGGTCGGCTTCGCTGGCGTGGGGATTGGCTTCGCCAACGTGGTGCCGATCCTGTTCGCGGCATCCGCACGTGTTCCAGGCGTAGAGCCCACCCGCGGCATCGCTGCGGTTTCGGCGGCAGCCTACCTGGGATTCATGGCTGGACCGCCATTGATCGGCCTTCTGGCCAAGACCGGCTCGCTGACCTCGGCGCTCTACATGGTCGTGGCCTTTGCCGCGGCTCTTGCGGCGTCGGCTCGCTACGTCAAGTCTCGCTGACTCAGCGCAGCGTCGGCACCGTCTGCATCGCCCGGACAGAGGCATCGCCCAGAGCTGCGCCGAACTTCTTCGCGAGCTTCTCCGCCACGTTTTCCCGTCGCGTGTAGTCGATGACTTCCTCGGCCTTGATCACTTCGCGCGCGACGAAATCGACATTGCCGAGTTGATCGGCAAGACCCAGATCCACCGCCTGCTGCCCGCTCCAGAACAGACCGCTGAACAGGCCAGGCGCATCGACCTTCAGCCGATCGCCCCGGCCCTTCTTGACCGCATCGATGAACTGCGAGTGGATCTGGTTCAGCATCTCCTGCGCATGAGCGCGCTGAGAGTCGCTCATCGGGCTGAAGGGATCCAGAAAACCCTTGTTCTCACCTGCCGTCAAGAGCCTGCGCTCCACGCCGACCTTGTCCATGAGTCCGGTGAAACCGAAACCGTCCATCAGAACGCCGATGCTTCCGACAATGCTCGCCTTGTCGACGTAGACCTTGTCGGTTGCGGCAGCGATGTAGTACGCGGCCGAAGCACAGGTCTCCTCGACCACCGCATAAATCGGCTTGTTGTGCTTGGCACGCAGACGCTTGATCTCATCGTAGATGATGCCGGCCTGCACCGGGCTGCCACCGGGAGAGTTGATCAGAAGGACGACGCCCTTGGCGCCTTCATCCTCGAACGCGGTCTTCATGGCCGCCACCACGAACTCCGCGCTCGCATCGGCCCCATTGGCGATTTCTCCCTTGATCTCGACCACCGCGGTATGAGAGGTGGTCTTGGCCGTGGTTGGCGTGCCGCGTGACATGGCAAACCAGACCAGGAAGATGAAGAAGACAAGCCAGCTCAGGCGCACAAAGGTCTTCCAGCGGCGCGTAGCCCTCTGCTCGCGCAACGAGGCAAAGGCCAGCTTCTCGAGGGTCGCCCTCTCCCAGCCGGGCTGTTGCGTTGGATCGATTCTTGACATGTTTCTGGTGGCGTCTGGTGCGGAGGGGATGGGTGCGGCGCGCTCGAAGGGCTCAAAACCCTCGGGTTCCGTGCGGTTGGAATCGGTCATTTCAGAAGGCCAAGGGCTGAAGGTTCCAGGCAGTATGCCAGTGGACCACGCCATCCCGTTCGCTGAGAGCAATCTTCACCAGGCCTCCGCGGCAAGGACCTCCGGCGCACTCGCCGGTATCCGGCCTGTAGACCGCGCCGTGCGTTGCGCAAAGCAGCCACTGGCCGCTATCGTCGAAGAAGCGGTCCGGCTGGAAATCGAGCTCCATCGCCACATGGCTGCAACGGTTCAGGTACGCATGCGGAAGGCCCTCGTAGCGCACCGCAAAGGCGCGACAGGTCTCGCCGCCGTACACCACATCGAATGGCACGGCCCGCCCGCCCTCGACGAGGTCAGCCGCATTGCACAGGGGAATGCGTTCGCTCACGGCCGGATCTTCACGCGTTATCGAGCAGCCATCCAGCCAGCCCGGGAACCGAGTGCGCCACGTGCAGCGGCGCCAGCACGTCGAAGGTGTCCGGCTCGTGCGCCCCATAGCTCACACCCACGCTTGCGCAGCCAGCATTGATCGCGAGTTGCAGGTCGTGCGTGGTGTCGCCGATCATCAGCGTGCGGGCGGCGGGCACTTCCAGTTCTTCCATCAGCTCCAGCAGCATGCGCGGATGCGGTTTGCCGAAGGTTTCGTCCGCGGTGCGGGAGGCATCGAAACGATCGCGCAGCGCGACAGTGGCAAGCGCCTCGTTCAAGCCCCGACGCGACTTTCCGGTAGCGACGGCCAGCTTGTGCCCTCGAGCGCGAAGCGCATCGAGCATGGAAAGCACGCCGTCGAACAGCACCAGATCGTCCTGGTGCTGCAGATAGTGGTAGCGATAGCGGGCGCCGAGTTCGGCGTACTTCTCCTTCGGCACGTCGGGCGCCGCGCGCGCGAGCGCTTCAGCCAGCCCGAGGCCGATCACCCAGGCTGCGTCGTCTTCGCTCGGCCTTGCACCGCCGACGTCGACCACCGCGGCCTGGATGCAACGCACGATCAGGCGTGTCGAGTCGTAGAGAGTGCCATCCCAATCGAAGGCGATCAGGTCGAAACGGCGGGGGCGTGTGTCAGTCATGATGAGTCACGTAAGGGTGGGACGAGAGCGCATCGAACGCAAGCCCGGGCATCAGCGCCCGCAACTCCGGGGGCAGATCGGCCTGCAGCGCGATGCGTTCACCGCTCGCGGGGTGGGTGAACTGCAGGCGCCAGGCGTGCAGAAACATGCGTTTGAGCCCGAGCTTCTGCCATGCGCGGTTGCGCTCGAAATCCCCGTACTTGTCGTCGCCGACGATGGCATGGCCGCTCGACGCAAGATGAACACGGATCTGGTGAGTGCGGCCGGTCTTGATGGTGACGGCGAGCAGCGACAGCGGGGCAGTGTCCGCGGGAAGCGTGACACGGGCCAGCACCTTCACAAGCGTCACGGCGCGCATCGCATCGGGGTGGTCCTTGGCGACCACGCGCACACGCCGTTCACCCGGATCGGACGAGCCCGGCTGGCTTGGCAGCAAGTACTTGGCGAGCGATGCATCGAGCACCTTCTTGTTCGCCGGCCAGTTGCCCTCCACCAGGGCGAGATAGGTCTTGCCTGTCTCGCGTTCCCGAAACTGGTCTTGCAGCGCCGTCAAGGCGCTGCGCTTCTTGGCGACCAGGAGAATACCGGACGTCTCACGATCCAGGCGGTGGACCAGTTCCAGGAAGCGCGCGTCAGGCCGCGCGCTGCGCAATTGTTCGATGACGCCGAAGCTCACGCCGCTGCCCCCGTGCACGGCGACGCCCGCGGGCTTGTCGATTGCAAGCAATGCGTCGTCTTCGAGCAGAAGTGGGAATTCGCGTCCAGGCGGAGGCGGCAGCGTGGCTGCTTCCGACCTGGCCGAGACACGCACGGGCGGCAGCCGCAGCAGATCGCCGGCTTCTAGGCGCGTCTCCGCATGGGCGCGCCCTTTGTTGACGCGCACCTCACCCGACCGAATGATTCGGTAGACGTGGGTCTTCGGGACCCCTTTCAGGTGCCGGAACAGAAAATTGTCGAGCCTCTGACCGGCAGATTCCCCGTCGACTGTCAGAAAACGAACTTCTGCTGCCGCGGAGCTTGGCTTCGCACCTATAATGTTTTTCACCAGCGCGGTCGTGTAAGTGCTTGATTAATCAGAAGTTTAGAGCACTGCCGGGCGCACTGTGAGGTCGATGCCGCTTTGACGTCGAGTCCGCAGGCCACGCGCAAATGCGCAAGGCGGCGAACCCTGCATCCAAGTCAAGCCGACGCCCACGAAACACCGATACGGAATACCCCAGCCGGCAGGCTACAAGCGGCCGGCGGATCGAAGCGAGTACCTTGTGTTGATGCTGATGATTCAACTTTGCCTGCGCTGGCTGATGCCAGCGGCTTCGGGTATTGAATCGCCAGCAGTGCGCGCCATCCTTGCGCCAACCGCTATGAAAAACGTAGCGTTTCAACACCGTCTAGGGCTCGCGCCCATCCACGCGCCCCCACCCCGACTGACATTGAGTTGACATTCGATGCTGGTTGTCTGTCCTCGCGCGGCAACCACGGCAGTCAGGGTACAGCGGCAATTCCCTCGTTTCGCGACGCGTCGTCCGTGCATCGTTAGGTCCGTCATGGACCGGTAGAACGATACGAACAGATAGAAGGACAACGCTCATGAAGCGGATGCTGATCAACGCCACGCAGCCTGAAGAACGCCGCCTGGCCATCGTCGACGGGCAGAAGCTCCTCGACTACGAAATCGAGATCGAAGGGCGCGAACAGCGCAAGGGCAACATCTACAAGGCCGTCGTGACGCGCGTCGAGCCGTCTCTCGAGGCCTGTTTCGTCGACTACGGCGAAGACCGCCATGGCTTCCTGCCATTCAAGGAAATCTCGAAGCAATACTTCGCCGAAGGGGTCTCGGCAAGCCAGGCGCGGATCCAGGACGCGATCAGGGAAGGCCAGGAGCTTGTCGTTCAGGTCGAAAAGGAAGAGCGCGGCAACAAGGGCGCGGCCCTGACCACCTTCATCTCGCTGGCGGGCCGCTATGTCGTGCTCATGCCGAACAACCCTCGCGGTGGCGGCGTCAGTCGGCGCATCGAGGGTGATGACCGCGCGGAACTCAAGGAGGCGATGGATCAGCTCGAGTACCCCAAGGGGATGAGCATCATCGCGCGCACCGCCGGCATCGGCCGCGCCGCGCCCGAACTCCAGTGGGACCTGAACTACCTGCTCAAGCTGTGGACCGCCATCGACGGCGCCGCGAAGGGCGGCAAGGGCGCGTTCTTGATCTACCAGGAGTCCTCGCTGGTGATTCGCGCCATCCGCGACTACTTCAACCACGACATCGGCGACATCCTGATCGACACCGACGACATCTACGACCAGGCGCAGCAGTTCATGGCGCACGTAATGCCGGAGCATGCGGCGCGCGTCAAGCGCTATCGTGACGACGCGGCCCTGTTCAGCCGTTTCCAGATCGAACACCAGATCGAGTCGGCCTACGCCCGCACGGTTCAGTTGCCCAGCGGCGGCGCCATCGTCATAGACCACACAGAGGCGCTTGTCTCCGTCGACGTGAACTCGGCACGCGCCATCAAAGGCGGCGACATCGAAGAGACTGCCACCCGCACCAACCTCGAAGCCGCGGATGAGGTCGCGCGACAGATGCGTCTGCGCGACCTTGGCGGCCTGATCGTCATCGACTTCATCGACATGGACGAGTCGAAGAACCGTCGCGAAGTCGAGAGCCGACTGCGTGACGCGCTGCGCCAGGACCGGGCGCGCGTTCAATTCGGCTCGATCAGCAAGTTTGGCCTCATGGAAATGAGCCGCCAGCGCCTGAAGCCAGCACTGAGCGAGGGATCGTCGATCCCCTGCCCTCGTTGCGGCGGTTCGGGTCATATCCGGGACACCGAATCGAGCGCGCTGCAGATCCTGCGCATCATTCAGGAAGAGTGCCTCAAGGACAACACGGCGGCCGTGCACGTTCAGGTTCCGGTCGAAGTGGCATCCTTCCTGCTGAACGAGAAGCGCCCCGAGATCGCGAAGATCGAACTCAAGCAGCGCGTCACCGTGCTGATGGTGCCTAACAAGACGCTCGAAACACCCAACTACAAGCTGGAGCGGCTCAAGCACGACGACCCGCGCCTCGACCACATCGAGGCCAGCTACAAGATGGCCGAAGAGATCGAGGACCCGACCTCGGTCACGCGCCGCTCGCAGGAGCCGACGAACAAGCAGACGCCGGTGATCAAGGGCGTGCTTCCGGATGCCCCCGCCCCCGTGGCGGCACCGAAGCCCGAACCCGTGCGCGCACCGGTGGCCGCTTCGGCCCCCGCCGCGACCGCACCTGCCGCGGCCGAAGCAGGCAAATCTGGCGAATCGGGCCTGATCCGGTGGATCAAGAGCCTTTTCGGCGCCACGCCGGCGCCCGTGGCCGCGCCTCCCGCCATTCCCGTTGAAGCGCCAAAGCCGCGCCGCGAGGCTCGCGGCCCACGTGACGGCGAAGCCCGCGCTTCCCGCGACGGCGAACAGCGCCGAGGCGGACGAGGCGGCGAAGGACGCGCCGGCCGCGAGGGCGAACGCCGAGGCGGTCGCTCCGGCGAGCGTCGGGATGGCGAGCGCCGCGAGGGACGCGAAGTCCGCGGCGAGGCACGCACCGACAACCAGGTACGGGAAGCGCGAGAGCCGAGGGAGCCACGCGAACAGCGCGAACCTCGCGAAGCACGTGCGCCGCGCGACGGTGAGCGTCGCGGACGCGGTGAGCGCCGCGAGGGTGACGCACGCCCGGCCCCGTCCGAAGTCAACGACGTCCAGGTCGATTCGCAGACGGTCACACTGAATGGTTTCGCCGGCGAAGAAAGCCTGGCACCGACGGAGCAACGCGCGCCACGGGGACGTGGCGAACGTCGCGAGCGTGGCGATCGCGGCGCTGACGCGGCTCGCGAACGCAATGGCGAGGCGCCGCGCGAAGCCAACAGCGAAGCGGCACCCGGGGGCGTCCCCGCCGATCGTGGCCAACGAAATGGCCGTGAAGATCGCGCACCTCGCGAGGAACGCGCACCTCGCGGTGAGCGCAGCGACAGTCGTCGAGAACGACGTGGCGAAGGCGATGGCTCCCGGCCGCCGGTGGAGGCTTCCGTCGCCGAGGCGCAGGCGCTCCAGGCGCCCAGCCCACAGGCCGCCGACATCGGCGCAGCCGTCGACGCAGAACCTCGCCGCGAGGGCGACGAACGTCGTGGCCGCTCACGCGACCGTTACGGTCGTGACCGCCGCGAGCGCGCTCCGCGCGAGGAGAGCGATGCCAACGCACCCGCACCAGCGCCTGTCGAAGCGGTGGAAGAAGGCGTTCAGGCCGAGGCCCCCCAGGTGATCCGCACCGAACGGCCCCCCGTCGCTGCGCCAGTGGCCCCGATCGTGGTCGACACCAAGGGTCCGTCTTCGCGCGCGCTTCCCAAGGTTCAGCCCTTCGAACTGCCTCTGGATGAACTCGCGCAGGTGGCGGAAGGCTCCGGACTTCATTGGGTGAACTCCGATGCCGAGCGTGTGGCCGAGGTTCGCGCCGCGATCGCCGCGGAGCCCCGGCCGGTTCACGTCCCGCGTGAGCGTCCGCCGGCGATCGTGATCGACGAAGGTCCGCTGGTCCTGGTCGAAACCCGTCGCGATCTGGGCAGCATGGTGCTCCCGTTCGAACAGCCCGGGCGAGACGGCGGCGCTGCTCACTAGAGCGAAGCGAAAGCCCGAAAACAGAAGGGAGGCCAATCGGCCTCCCTTTTTTTGTCTCCAAAGCCCGCGGGTGTCAGTGCAGCATATTCACGCGCGGCGAGAACGTACCATTGCGTTACAACGGAAGTAACCCATTGGTACTAAGTCACAAATTGCCAAACGGCGTGTGTAAACAACACTCGAATGGCTACGGCGGTTAACATCTTGTCATACAAAAGGACTACACTTGCGACAAGGATGCTGCGGTGCACCAAGTAACTAATCCTGACTTCCTCAAGAGGGAGAGCATACCGCCGTTAAGCGGAAGATGTACGGCTTTAGTTGACACGACAAGCGCTGCAGCATATGTTCAAATTCTTGCCAATAGTAGTAAAGCGTTACACTGCCACGCTGATTGATTGAGCAGAGCCCGTTACGGGGGAATTTCAAATGTTTCGTTCCGATTCGACTGCACACGGCAACGTGGTACGACGTTTTACCCCGGACGGCGGAGGCCCTGCTTCCCCCCCGACGTTCATGCAGCCACGCAAGCTCACTTCCTTCGAACGCGCCGCGAAACGCACGCTCGATATCGTGGGTGCACTGGTGTTCTTCATGTTCTTCGGACCGCTTTACCTGCTTGTCGCGCTCATCGTGCGCATCAGCATGGGACATCCGGTGCATTTCTGGCAGAACCGCCTTGGCGAGCGAGGCCAGAGGTTCCGCTTCTACAAGTTCCGCTCCATGGTCCACAACTCGGATCACGTCCTGGACGAATTCCTCAGCCGCAACGACATGGCCCGCACCGAGTGGGACACGTTTCAGAAGCTCGAAAAAGATCCACGGATTACACCGATCGGCCAGTTCATCCGCAAACTGAGCCTCGATGAATTGCCGCAATTCTGGAATGTGCTCAAGGGCGACATGAGCCTCGTGGGTCCCCGCCCCTGCATGGAGCGCCAGCGCAGCCTCTACGGCAAGGGCTGGGAACACTATTGCGCGATGCGTCCCGGCATCACGGGGCTGTGGCAGGTCAGCGGACGCAACCGTCTTTCCTATGCAAGGCGCGTCGAACTCGACGTCGAATACGTCAGCAACTGGTCGCTCTGGCTCGATATCAAGATCCTCTTCAAGACCATCCGCACAGTCATTACGAGTGAAGGTTCGAGATGAATTCGATCCAGCCTGTCGTCCTTTGCGGCGGCAGCGGCACCCGCCTCTGGCCGCTGTCGAGAAAGACCCTGCCCAAGCAGTTCGTTCCGCTGATCGACAGCAAGAACCTTCTGGTCCTGACGCTGGAGCGCCTGCGGCGCCTCAACCCAGAAGTCACCTGCGTGGCGGCAGAAGAGCATCGCTTCCTGGTCCAGGAGAGCATCGAAGCAGCCGACGTCCGCGGCAAGCAGTTGCTTGAGCCGGTGGCGCGCAACACAGCCGCAGCCATGTGCGCGGTGGCACTTCTGGCAGACCCGGAGCGCCTGCTGCTCTTCGCACCGGCCGACCATCACATACCCGACGCGGACCGGTTTGTCGCCACGGTTCAGAAAGGCGTCCCCGCCGCGTTGGCCGGCTACCTCGTGACCTTCGGTGTGGAGCCCACGTTTCCCAGCACGGCCTATGGCTACATCCGTCAGGGTGAAAGGCTGGAGCAAGCCTTGGGTGCCGACGCAGGCCATGCCGTGGCCGCGTTCATCGAGAAGCCGGCCGCGGCTCATGCGGAGCAACTGCTGCTGACCGGAGACCATCTCTGGAATGCCGGCATTCTGCTGGTCCAGGCCAAGGTGCTGATCGCAGCGCTTCAGGAACACGCGCCCGACATCCTGGAAAGTTGCAGGGCGGCTACTTCGGTGATCGAAACCGACGGCGACTTCCTGCGCATGGATGGCGCCGCTTTCGGGCGCTGCCGCAGCCAGAGCATCGACTATGCGGTGCTCGAGAAGTGCGATTGCGTCGCGGTCCTTCCCTTCCAGGGCCGGTGGAGCGACGTCGGGAGCTGGAATGCCGTCGCGGAACTGCATGACGAGGACGCCAACGGCAACCGCATCAGTGGCCAGGGTTTCGCGATGAACGCACAGAACACGTTCATCTATGCGCCCAACCGGCCCGTCGTGGCGCTCGGCACCAAGGACCTGCTCGTGGTCGACACGCCCGACGCACTTCTGGTCGTGCATGCCGATTGCGCCGAGCAAGTCAAGGACGTCGTCTCACTGCTCACCACCAAGGGCCACAGCCAGGCCATCCGCCATCGCCGCATCCCGAGGCCATGGGGAGCCTACGACAGCATCGATGACGGCGAACGCTTTGCCGTCAAGCGTCTCACGGTGAAGCCGGCCGCGCATCTTGCGCTGCGCATGCATCACCACCGATCGGAGCACTGGGTCGTCGTTCAGGGAACCGCGCGCGTGACGTGCGACGGCAAGGCTCAACTCGTCAAGGAAAACGAATCCATCTACATCCCAGTCGGTGCCGTGTATCGTCTGGAGAACGCAGGCAAGACGACGCTCGAGGTGATCGAAGTCCAGACCGGCAGCTACCTCGGCGAAGACGACATCGTGCGCTTCGAAGACAGCCCGTCGGGCTTCAACGGCAAGCAGAAGCTGGCCTGACTCCTTCAAATCTGATCCAACAACGCTCCGGCGGCGGTACTTCAATGAACGAGTTTCAAAAACGGATCTTCGTGGCGGGACATCGCGGCATGGTCGGCAGCGCGATCGTGYGCTGCCTGAAGAACCAAGGCTACGACAACATCATTTCCAGAAGCCACGCCGAACTCGACCTGACGGACCAGGCGCAGGTCCGGACCTTCTTCGCCGAGCAGAAGCCCCAGGAGGTTTATGTCGCCGCCGCGAAGGTGGGCGGCATCCATGCCAACAACACCTATCCGGCGGAGTTCATCTACTCGAACCTGATGGTCGAGGCGAATCTCATTCATGAATCCTGGCGCACGGGCGTGAGCAAGCTGCTCTTTCTGGGCTCGAGCTGCATCTATCCGCGTCTCGCCGCACAGCCCATGGCCGAGGACGCCCTGCTGACCGGCAAGCTGGAACCCACCAACGAGCCCTATGCCATCGCCAAGATTGCCGGCATCAAGCTTTGCGAAAGCTACAACCGCCAATACGGATGCGACTTCCGCAGCGTGATGCCGACCAATCTCTATGGGCCGGGCGACAACTATCATCCCGAGAACAGCCATGTACTGCCCGCGATGATTCGACGCTTCCATGAGGCCAAGCTGTCCGACGCGCCCGCCGTCGTCATCTGGGGCACGGGCACGCCGAAGCGGGAGTTCCTGTACGTCGACGACATGGCAAGCGCCTGCGTCCATGTGATGGGCCTCCCCCGTGCCACCTATGCAGCCCACACGGACGTCATGGCCAGCCATATCAACGTCGGCACCGGCGAGGATCTGTCGATCGCGGAACTCGCCCAACTGGTAAGCGAAGTCGTAGGGTATCGCGGTGCCATCCGCTGCGACGCGACCAAGCCGGATGGTGCGCCGCGCAAGCTGCTCGACATCACCCGGATTCGCCAACTCGGCTGGAAACCCGGCGTGAGCCTGCGCGCAGGCATTGAACGCGCCTATGAAGACTTCTGCAGCGAAGAACTCGTAGCCTGAGGGTTCTGTCCCCTGTGTCGGTGTCAGGCATGAACGCTTCTTCCGTTTCCATCATTCCACCAGGCACCGGCGGCGTGCGGGACTACGCGACCATGCTCAGCGATTCGCTGGGGGCGCCCCTGTTCGAACTGGCGCCCCACACCGACACTGCCGGAGTTTCAGGCGATCTGCTCTTCCTGCATTTCAGCGGCTATGGCTTCCAGAAGCGCGGTGTCCCCACCTGGCTCGTCCAGACCCTCAGGGACATGCGGCCGCGCTTCAACAAGGTCGGCATCGTCTTCCACGAACTCTTCGCGCCCTACGGCCCGCCGTGGGGTTCGGCGTTCTGGCTGGCGGGCATCCAGAAGCGCATCGCGCGCGAGTTGTTGATGCTGGCCGACTTCTGGGTGACCAACCGGGAAGGTTCCGCACGCTGGCTCTGTCAGTACTCAGACACCGCGCCGCACAAGGTGCTGCCCGTGTTCTCGAATGTCGGCGAACTCGACGCCTTCGAACCCACCCCTCGCCAGAACAGGATGGTGGTCTTCGGCAGCTCCGGCGTGCGGACGAACGTCTATCAGTGGGGCAACGGCGAGATCTTCCGCTGCGCCGCGCGAAACGGCCTGGAGATCCATGACATCGGCCCGCGGATCCAGGAGCCTGCGCTGCAGGCCCAGATGGCCCAGGCGGAAGTGGTGGTGCGCGGCAAGCTGCCTGCCGAGGAGGTGAGCGCCGCGCTCGCCGAAGCCAGCTACGGAGCCCTTGCCTATCCGGTCGACTACGTGGCAAAGAGCGGTGTGTTCGCCGCGTACTGCGCGCATGGCATGTGCCCCATACTGCTGTCGCGCGACTACGAAACCCACGACGGCCTCGTCGCACATCGGCACTACGCTCCTGGCTTCGACATGCTCAATGACACGGCAATCCAACCAACCCTGATCGGCCGGGAAGCCCACGCCTGGTACGCACCACATCGCGTGTCGGCGACGCAGGCCGCCGTCAAGGCCTTGGCCGAGGAGACCCGCCGATGAGCGATTTCCTCTACCTGTGGAGCCACCGCGAACAACCGCCGCTGTTCTCGAAACGCTGGCTTGTCGTCTGGGCGAAACGCACGCTGCAGTTCCGCGCCCTCCTGACCATCCTGCTCAGGCGCCGCAGCTTTCGCGCGCGCGGTGTCCAGGTCGGCCAACTGTCGATCCTCGACCGCTTCGAACTCAAGGGCCCCCCCGGCAACCTCAAGGTCGGCGAGCATTGCTTCATCTCCGGCTCAGCCGAGATGGTCGTGCTCGATACGATCACCATCGGCTCCCGCGTGGTCATCAATGACCGCGTCACCCTCCTGACGGCCAGCCACCACGTCGGAGACCCCGGCTGGCGTCAGTTCCAGAAGCCGATCCAGATCGACGACTATGCATGGATCGCCGTCGGTGCGACGATCCTCCCCGGCGTGAAGATCGGATACGGTGCCGTAGTCGGGGCCGGGGCGGTGGTTGCCAAGGATGTTCCACCCCTGGCCGTGGCCACGGGCAATCCGGCATCGATCCGCCTCGACGCCCGGCCGCCCGAGCTCCGCTACGATCCGGTGGCATTCCTGCCGGCCTATGAAGCATGGATCGGCCGCAATCGCGAGGAGCCTCTTTCGACACCTGCTACAACCGCGCCCCTGCACCGCGCCGACACGACGCAACCATGAAATCCATTCTCGTGACCCATCCGGGGCTCCAGCACTCTCACCAGTTGGCCCTGGCACTGCACGAAAGAGCGCTGCTCCAGTCGTTCTGGTCCGGCGTCCCCGTGGCCGCGGACGGCGAAGCCCCGCCGTGGTGGCTGCCGGCGAGCTACCGGATGAGGGTCCGGCAAGTCAACATTCCGGGCCCGATGCGGCGTCATCCCGTCCGCTTCCAGATTGCCATGCGGGCAGCGCACTCGGTCAACACGGGCCGCCCGAAGTCCGACCTCACGCATCGCATCTTCCACTGGTTCGATGCCTGGGCTGCGCGACAGATCTACCAGTCCAAGCCGAAAGTCGTCGTGGCCTACGAAAACGCGGCGTACCACACCTTCAAGGCAGCCAAGGCGGTCGGCGCGCGTTGCGTGCTCGATGCCGCAGCCTTTCACCATCGCACCGCCGCAGAACTGATAGGCGCCGACGACACACCCTATACGCCCGAGGTCAACAGGCGCAAGGACGAGGAAGTCAGGCTGGCCGATCTGATTCTCACCTGCTCGCCACTGGCCGCGGAAAGCTACGCGGCGAATGGCGTACCCGCGCAAAAGCTGCACCCCTTGCTGCTGGGAGCGGAGCCGCCAACGAACATGCCGGCCTGGAAGCGCTCGGAAGGCCCCTTAAGGTTTGTCTTTGCGGGCACGCTCTGCCGCCGCAAGTCGGTCGACCTGATCATCGAGGCCTTCCAGCGCCTGCACGCCGAGGGTCTGCCCTACGACCTCGAATTCGTCGGCGGGACTCCCGACAGCGCGCTTCTCGGCGCGGTCCTCGCAACCCCGAATGCGCGCCACACGCCCAACCTGCCCCAGCAGATGATGTACGCGGTGCTCGCGCAGGCGGATTGCCTGCTGCTGCCCTCGCGCTCCGATTCCTTCGGCATGGTCGTCGCCGAAGCCATGGCATGCGGAACGCCGGCGATCGTGTCCACCCAGACCGGGGCCAAGGCGATGGTCGAGGACTACCCGGGCAGCGGCTGGATCGTGGAGCCCGATGCGGACGGCATCTATGCGGCGGCGCGCATGCTCATCGAGAATCCGGCCCTGGCATTCGAGGCACGCGCCTCGGCCATGCGCTCCGGCCAGGCTTTTTCCTGGGCCAGCTACCGCTCCCGCGCCGGCCAGGTGCTGGAGGATTTTCTTTAATGAACACCTCGGTGGCCTCATTGCCCTTCGCGGCCAGCAAACCCGCTGTGCTGACCAGGGCGGGCTATGCGTTCATCGGCGTCCTGCTGGTCGTCGTGCTCGAAGGCGCGGTCCGCAAGTGGGCCTTCTCGGGCGCCACCCTTCCGCTCATCCTGCTGCGCGACCTTCTCGCGACCTACGTCATCTTCTACGCGTGGTCGAACGGCTCGCTCCGGCGACAGGGAATGGTCACCAAGGTCCTTCTCGTGTGGTCATGCATGGTCGTCGGTTGGGGCCTGCTGCAGCTGGTCAGCGGAGAAAGCTCGCCGATCGTGCTCGTGATCGGCCTGCGCTTCTGGCTGCTCTATATCTGGTTCGGCGTCGCCGCGGCGGCGACGCTCAACGAAGCCGACTACCGCGCCGCCGTCATGGTCACCGTCGGCCTCCTGCTGCTGATGGGCCCGCTCGCCGTGGTGCAACACTTCGCGCCGCCAGGAGCCCGCATCAACACCCAGATCGATGGCGATGAGGAGAGCGTATTCGTCGCGGTCGCCGGCGTTGTGCGAACCACCGGCACCTTCAGTTTCACACTCGGGTACGCCACCTATCTCGCCTTGGTCGCGCCGCTCGTCTTCGCCGTCGTCGCGGCGAAGAAGAGAACAAGAATCCAGTCCCTGTTCGTCCTGGCTGCCTTCGGCTTCTTCATCGTCGGCAGCGTCGTCAGCGGCTCGCGCACCGCCATCATCTATTCAACCGTGATGCTGATGACCTACTTCGCCGGCCGACTCTGGCTGTCGAAGGGCAAGGCCAAGGTCAGGGCGGCGATCGCCGTGCTTGCGGGGATCGCGATGGTCGCGGTGCTGCTCTTCGTGTTCAGCGATGCCCTGCTGGTCACCAACGAGCGCTTCGAGCAGGCCGCGGCGTCCGAAGACTTCTGGACCCGGGTGCTCACCATCTTCTTTGGCGAACCCTACACCTACGACATGATCACCTGGATCGGTCACGGACTGGGCCTTGGATCCAACCTCGCGACCTACGTGCGCACAGGCGGCGCCCAGGTCTTCGCCCTCGCCGAAGTCGAAGCCAGCCGCATCCTGCTGGAAGGCGGCCTGCTGGGCTATGCCTTCACCGCGCTCAAGGTCGTCGTCATCGTCGTCGGTGTCGGCAAGGCCCTGCGTCTGGCCTACAAGTCGCGCTCCGTCTTTCCCATCCTCCTGTGGATGACGGTGTCTTTCGCCATCCTCACCTGGTCCGCGGTCGGCCAACTCACCGCCCACGGCATGCTAGGTCTCATGCTGGCGTTCGGGTTGCTCGTCTTCAAGCATCCGAGGATCGACTTCTTCCCTTCGCGCAGTCCATCGGCGTGAAGATTCTTCACCTGATCTCCTCGGTCGATCCTCGAGACGGCGGCCCGATCGAGGGTGTGCTGCGGATCCACGAAGCGCTGGTCGCCCTCGGGCACCAGAGCGAACTGCTGTGCCTGGACGATCCTGCGTTGCAGTTCGTGAAGGACTGCCCCGCACCCGTGCACGCGGTGGGGCCCTGGGCCACCGGCTACCGCTACAGCGGCCGGCTCGTGGCGTGGCTGCGCGACCACGCCGGCGGCTACGACGCTGTCATCGTCAACGGCCTCTGGCAGCACCCCGGCTTCGCGGCGTGGCGCGCGCTCAGCCGGTCCGCGACGCCCTACTTCGTCTACACCCACGGCATGCTCGACCCGTGGTTCAAGCGGCGCTATCCCCTCAAGCACCTGAAGAAGTGGCTCTACTGGCACCTGGCCGAATACCGCGTGCTGCGCGATGCCGCCGGCGTCATCTTCACCTGCGAAGAAGAGCGCCTGCTGGCCCGCCAGACCTTCCGGAAGTACCGAGCGCGCGAGGTCGTCGGGTCCTACGGCACCTCCGCACCGCCGACGGATGCGGCGGGCTTGTCGGCATCGTTCCTCACGGCCTTTCCCGCGCTGAAGGACAAGCGCCTGCTGCTCTTCCTCGGCCGGTTGCACGAGAAGAAGGGCCCCGACCTCCTGATCGACGCCTTCGCCCGGGTACTGGGCGATGCGCCGGATCTGCACTTGGTCATGGCCGGTCCCGGTGACGAGAGCCTCGTCGCCCAGTTGAAGGCCCGCGCGACGCAGTCGGGCGTCTCCGAACGCATCACCTGGACAGGCATGCTGGCGGGCGACTTGAAGTGGGGCGCGTTCTACGCCGCCGACGCATTCTGCCTGCCTTCGCACCAGGAGAACTTCGGCATCGCCGTCGTCGAAGCGCTGGCGTGCGGCACGCCCGTACTGATCAGCGACAAGGTCAACATCTGGCGCGAGATCGAACACGATGGCGCCGGCCTGGTCGCGACCGACACGCTGGAAGGCACGGTCCAGACCTTGAGGCGCTGGCTGAGACTGCCGAGGCCGCAGGCCGATGCCATGCGGGCCGCCGCGCGGCGATGTTTCCAGCAGCGATTTCAGGTCGGCCAGGTCGCCGAAACCCTGGTCCAGATCATCAACGGCCACCCGCCGGAAAGCTCAGCCTCCAACCCGACCGGGGCCCCAGGCCCCTACCGGAAAGCCGTCCAGGATCAATGAAGCTGCTCGTCTACGGGATCAATTTCGCGCCGGAACTCACCGGCATCGGCAAGTACACGGGAGAGATGGTCGCCTGGCTCGCTGCCCAGGGACATGAGGTCCGCGTCGTGACGGCACCCCCCTATTACCCCGACTGGGCCGTCTGGCCCGGCTACAGCGCCACGCGCTACCGCCGCGAGACCTGGCAGGGCGCGACCGTGTACCGTGCGCCCCTGTGGGTGCCCCGCAAGGTGAACGGACTGCGGCGCCTCCTCCACCTCGGAAGCTTCGCGCTCACCAGCCTGCCCGCGCTGCTCGCGCAATGGAACTGGAAACCCGACATCGTGTGGGTGACGGAGCCGCCGCTGTTTTGCGCGCCGGCGGCACTGGCCTTCGCGCGGCTGCGATCGGCCAAGGCGTGGCTGCACATCCAGGACTACGAAGTGGATGCGGCCTTCGAGCTCGGCCTTCTCAAGGGCGCCAGGCTGCGCGCGCTCGTCGCCGCGGGCGAGCGTGCCTTGATGCGCCGCTTCGACCGCATCTCCACGATTTCGCTGCGCATGATGGAGCGCGCGACCCGCAAGGGAACCAAAGATGCGCGGCTGGTCTCGCTCCCCAACTGGGCCGACGTCTCGGCCATCCGGCCCTTGAAGGGGGACAGCCCTTTCCGCGCCGAGCTGGGGATCCGGTCCGACGCCGTCGTCGCGCTCTACTCCGGCAACATGGGCGCCAAGCAGGGCCTGGAACTGCTGTCGGAAGTCGCCGTCATGCTGCGGGACTACCCCGGTCTCGAATTCGTGTTCTGCGGGGGCGGGGCCGGCCGTGTCGAACTCATGAAGCGCTGCGAGAACCTGCCCAACGTTCGTTTCATGGATCTCCAGCCGGTCGATCGCCTGGGCGATCTGCTCGGTCTTGCGGACATCCATCTGCTGCCGCAACGCGCCGACGCCGCGGATCTGGTGATGCCATCGAAGCTCACCGGCATGCTAAGCAGCGGGAGGCCCGTCGTCGCCGGCGCGCGTCCTGAAACCGAACTCGGTCAGGTCGCGGCCCAGTGCGGGATCGCCGTGCCGCCAGACAATGCCAAGGACTTCGCCGAAGCCATCGTCTCGCTGGCCTCGCAACCCGAGCTCCGGCGCGAACTGGGCCGACGCGCCCGCGTGTTCGCCGAGCAGCGATTCGACCGCGATGCGGTGCTGGGCCAGTTCGAGCGCGACCTGCTGACCTGCGTCACCGACAGGCCGCCCCGCTGAGGCGGCCGCGCCATCCCCTCGGGGATGGCGAGTCGCGCGCGGCGAAAATGCAGTGAAGGGCCCGCAGGCCCTTCGATCACTGCTCTTCCGGCAGGATGCTTTCGTAGTTGTAGTTCGTATACCGATAGCGGCCGTACTTGTAGGCGGCGTACGCCCTGCGTCCGACGTCCATCGCATTCAGCAGCACGCCCGTGGCGGCCTTGCCGCCCATGGCAAGGCGACGCGTGCTTTCCTTGATCTCGCCCATGGTCGACTCGTCGGCGCGCGCCACCAGCAGCACCGTGCCCGCGTGGCCAGCCACCGTGCTCGTATCGGCAGCCACCAGCACCGGCGGCGTATCGATCACGACCAGGTCGTACTGCTCGGACAGGCGTTCGAGCGTGCTCTTGAAAGACTCCGACACCAGCAGTTCCGCAGGGTTCGGAGGAAGCTGCCCCGTGGCCAGGAAGTCCAGGTTCGGAACCACCTGGCGGTGGACCGTCTGCTGGATCGTCAAGCTCCCGGCGATCAGCTCGGACAGCCCGCCGTGGCGCTGCAGGCCGAAGTACTGGTGCGTATGGCCCCGACGCAGGTCGGCGTCGATCAGCAAGGTGCGCCGGCCGGCCGCCGCCATGAGCGCGGCGAAATTGGCAGTCACGAAGCTCTTGCCCACGCCGGGCGTGGGTCCTGTGATCATCACCCGGTTGTTCGCCGATTCCAGCATCGCGAACTGCATTGCGGTGCGCAGGCTGCGCAGGCTTTCCACGGCCGGGTCGTCCGGATTCTCGACGGCCAGCAAGCGGACACCCGTGGCGCCGCTCAACCTCCGCTTGGAAATCGAATCCTGCGCCGAGCTCAGAGGGATGGTCGAGAACACCGGCAGACCGACTTCCGCTTCGACCTCGTGCGGATCGCGGATGCGCTGCTCGACGAAGGAATTCCGGATGAACGCAACGACGATGCCGAGGAACAGTCCCAGTGCCAGCGAGGCGGCGAGGATCACGTTGCGGTTGGGCTTCACGGGGAACTGTGGCACCACCGCTTCGTCGAGCACGCGCACGTTGCCGACCTTGCCCTCCTTCACCAGGCGGACCTGCATCGCATTGTTCAGCAGCCCCTGGTACAGGTCGGTGTTCACCTTCACGTCGCGCTCCATGCGCACAGCCTCCTGCTGCAGCGCGGGCAGCGCCTTGATGCGCGCCTGGATGTCGCCTATCTCGTTCTTCAGGGCGGCGATCTGCGCATCGAGCGTCTGCACGGCGGGATGGGCGGCCGTGAAGCGGGCCTCCAGCTCTCGCCTACGCTGCTGCGCATCCAGCAGCTTGCTCTGCCGATCGACCGCCTGGCCCAGGATCAGCGTCGCTTCCTCGGTGAAGACCACGGTCCCCTTCTGGTTGCGATAACGGTTGTAGGCCTCCTCGGAAGCCTCCAGCTGCTTCTTGAACAGCGGCAGCTGGACATCGAGGAAAGCGAGCGTCTTCTGCGCTTCAGCCGCCTTGCGCTCGACGTTCTGCTTGACGTACTGATCGCCCACGGCATTCAGCACGCGCGTCAGACGGTACGGGTCCGTATCCTGCAGCGTCACGCTGATGATGCCGGACAGCTTGCCGCGCTCGGCCAGGTTGAGGCCAGCCTGCAGACCCAGGGTCGTGGACAGCTTCGAGAGCCGGCGCAGATTGAACTGGGCGCCGGGCTTGCCCGCGAGATCGCTCACCATCAGTTCGACCGGCCCGTTGGCGCTCTGCGTCTTCAGCAGCGTGCCCACGGATCCGGTGACCGGCTCCTTCAGGCCGGGGCCCTCGACGGTGTACTGGTTGCCGGCCATGGCCGTCACCGTGAAAAGCGCGCCTTCCATCGGCGTCGGCACATCGAAGCTCGACACCGCGATGCGTTCCAGGCCCGACACATACCCCTTGAAGCCCAGGAAACCGGGATCAGACAAGCCGGTCGCGTGCCGCGCCATCCAGCCGCCCACATAAGGCACATAGCGCGGCGTGGAGACGATGTAGAGCTTGGTCGCCTCCACCGCCTGGCCGGCGATCCTGCGCGAGCGAAGAATCTCGATTTCAGCGGCGGCCGGTGTCTTCACGTCGAACAGGCCACCCGCCTCGCTCAGGATGCCCTTCGAACTCGTGTCCGGGTCCTCGACCTGGACCACGAGATTGGATTCGTAGGTGGGTCGCTCCAGGAACGCATAGGTCGCGCCGATGACGAATACCACGGCGGCGATGAAGATGATCAGCCATTTGTTCGACAGCAGGACATCGATGTAATGCCCGAAGTCGAGATCCTCCTCCTCCGCGGCAGTCGTCGGAGTGGGATTGGTTTTTGGAGTGAGAGAGGAGTTCATCAACTGGATACTCTTGAAATACGTTTGACCCACTGCTGCGAACCGTCGTCGATCAGCGCAAGCGATTGCTGGAACACGCTGCGACCCGCGCGGTAAGGATCAGGCACGTCCTGATCGCTGAACTCGCAAAGGCGAAACACCTTGCCGGCCGCGAAGAGGTAGCGTTCGACGACCTCGCGGCGCTGTTCCCGGTCCATCACCAGGATCAGGTCGGCCTGCTGGCACATCTCGCGGCCGATCTGCCGCGCGCGATGGGCCGCCAGGCTGATGCCGCGCGCTTCCATCAACTCGCAGGCGATCGGATCTGCACCCTGGCCGACCAGCGCGTTGAGCCCGGCGGAGCTGACCTGCACGCCCGGCAGTGCCGCCGCCACCAGGCTTTCGGCCATGGGGCTGCGGCAGATATTGCCGATGCACACGATGAGGACGTTGCGGATAGCCACGGTGTGCTGGGCTAGGGCGTCGCGTTGGAAGAACCGAGGGCGCGATATGCCGTCCCCGTCGTGGCCGTGGGCAGGATCAGGTTCAGGACACGGTTCCACTGCACCAACGGCACGCCGTCGACATAGACCACGTCCTTGGCCCGCAGCGCGAAGCCGTCCGCCATCGCCAGCGCGGTGGGCGTGCGGGCATCCAGGTGGAAGATCGACTGGCCGCCCTTGTCCTCGTTGCGAATCACGTAGATCTGGCGCGGATTGGCGAAGTTCAGGTTGACGCCGCCGACCTCTGTCAGCGCGTCGTTCAGGCTGAGCCTGCCGTTGCGCATCATGACCCCCATCTGCTGCGTCACCTCGCCCAATACCGAGACCTTGCGCTCGTCGCGTCCGCGAACCAGGATCATGTCGCCCGACTTCAGGGGGATGCGCGAGGGGTCGATGCCCGCATCGGCCATCGCCACCAGATCGAGCTGGGTCGTCTTGCCATCGCGTGTGAGGCTGATGGCGGAGCGGTCGCCCGTCGGCTGCAGGCCGCCGGCACGATTGAGCGCCTCGGCCAGCGTCATGGGAACGTCCGTGAAGATCATCAGGCCGGGCTGCCGCACCTCGCCCTCGATGTAGGCGCGCTTGCTGCGGAATGCCTGGAGGCGAACGTTGAGCTGCGGATCCTTGAAGACCCGCGACAGCCTCTTCACCAGGACGTTCTCGAGCTCTTCCACGGTCATGCCGGTCGCCTTGAGCGTGCCCACGTAGGGGAAGCTCAGCTGGCCCGTGCTCGAAACGATGAAGCCGGGCGCCGGCGACACGCTGGAGGGATCGGCCACGGTGGTGGCGGGCGTGCCGCTGAACACGATCTCGGGGTGATCGTAGACCACGATGCCGATCACGTCGCCGGGCCCGATCCTGTAAGGCTCGGGCTCACCGATCAGTGCCTTCACTTCGGGGCTGACGCTGCTCTGCGCGATCGCGGCTCGCTGCGCCCGGATCAACTGCGGTGTGATCTCGGTGATGGCACCCGGTGGTGGCGGATCGATGTCGGCCGTGGAATAGCCGGCAGGCGAGACGGCGAGCGCCGCATCGCCGCCGGACGAACTGAAGCCCGGCGCCAAGGGAGCGCAGCCCTGCAGCAGCAGACCTGCCGCCGCAACCCAAGCGGTATGTATTAGATAACGTCTCAAAACCATCTCCGCGTCGTGACCCCAAAATGAATACTTTTGCAAACAGTTACGACTGTACCTCAGGTGCGGGCGCGACTCCAAGCCTTTCTTGGCGTAGGTCATCGGACAGACGAAATTAGCACCGGAATCGGCAAAAAGCCCTGACAAAACGGAGTAGGACAGGCCCTACAACCGGCCGAGCGTACTATCAGATCGATAGCAGGAAAGCCTTGCCGACCCTTGCTATTTCAGGGGTTTTCCGTCTGCGCGGCGCGCTTCCAGGCCGCCGAGGCCTGGTCCGCGTCGTCACGTGCTTCTGCGAGTTGAGCCAGCGCCTGCCAGGCGCGGCGATGCAGGTTCGCATCCTGCAGGCCCAGACCCGCATGTGTAAGCAACTGTTGCGCCTTGCCCCACAGCTGCCGCTTCATGCAGGCCATGCCGGCCAGATACTGCAGATTGGCATCGCGCGGGTTGTTTCGCTGTGCCGATTCGATGCGTGCCAGCCAGTCGGCGTCGACCGAATCGAGCCCCGCCTCCAGCGCGCGGACGAGTTTCACACGCAAGGATTCACCCAGGCTCTGAGGCTGCTCGACCATGCGCTCCCAGACCGGCAGCAGCCAGGCGCGCGCCAGCGCGAGATCGCCCCGCAGCGCCACCATGCGCTGGGCGGCATGGATCGCGACCTCGGGCATCTCACGCTCCCCCGCCTCGCACTCGCCCCAGGCCCGCAGCAATTGCGCCGGATCGTGCGCGCCGCTGAGCAATTCGGTGGCCAGCCCCCGCACGATGCTCTGCGCGGCCGCATCCGAGAAGGCGCGATGCTTGGCCAGAAGCCTGGCGGTCTCGAGCGCTTCGAGCGTGCGCCGGTCCTGGCGCGCCGCCTTCAACCGAAGGCGCAAGGCGAGCGTGCGCCGCTGCGCGCCTTGCGGAAGTTCTTCGAGCCGCGCCAGCGCCCCCGGCGGATCGCGGTCCTCGAGCGCCCAGCGCGCGGCGCGCAGTTGCACGCCCTCACGCGTCTCGGGACTGGCAAGCACGCCCCGCTCGGCGCTCTCATTGAGCGCCAGTTGCAGATGCGCATCGCGCGCGGGCCTGTCCTGAAGAGCCTGCGCGCTTTCCGCCGCGAGCAGGTGCGCGAGCACGCGCACCTGCTGAGCCTGGGGAACGCGCGCGTCGAGCGCGGCGAGCGTGCGCTCCTGCGCCAGCGCGGCCAGCGAGGCCTTGCGCGCACGCGAAAAGCGCCCGGCCAGCAATTGAACCAGCGCGTCGAGCAAGGCCGCATAGAGGGCGCGCTCCTTCTGCTGCATCCGCCATTGCCGCGCCTGCTTCGGCAGCGAGAACAGCGCGGACAGGCCGCGCAATGCGACGTACAGCAGCACGAACGCCGCCAGCAGCAGGAGCAGCACGAGATTCAGCGACAGGTCGACCCGCCAGGGTGGCCAGAAAACGGTGATCGTGCCCTGGTTGTTGCCGGCAAACAGCGCCACCGCGGCTGCGGTGCCGAACAGGGCGAGGAACCAGAGAACCGCGCGCATGGCCGACTAGCGCCCGGCGGCGGCCGTCGCAAGCGCGGCCAGCGTTTCGTCGATGCGCGGCGGCACGCTCGCCTTGACCTGTGCCTGCAGTTGCTGCACCAGCGTGGCGGCCATCTGGACGCGGCGCGAGGCCGGATCGAAATAGCGATTGAGCGCCGCCGAAACGCTGGCGATCTCGTTGCGCGCCGTGTCGACCTGCCGCGACAGCACCGCCAGGCGGGCATTGAGCAGCTTGAGCTTGAGGTTCTCGCGCAGGAAGAAGGTCTGGTCGGGCGACAGCAGCACGGCCTCGGGCCGCTCGATGCGCCCGACGCGCAACAGCGAACGCGCTTCGCCGCGCACCTGCAGCAGGAAGCGCTGCCACCAGGGCGCGTCGGCCGGCACGGGCTCGGCCTGCCAGGCGTTCGGCCCCGCGCCGCGCACGGCGACGGCGTTCAGCGGCGGCAGGTCATCCACGCTGCGCATCAGGTCGTCGAGCTTCTGCAGCGCCTCGTCGTTGTCCGCACTGACGCTGCTGCGAAGGCGGTCGGCGTCGCGTTGCATCGCGCGCTGCAGGGGCCCGAGGCGCGGCTGCGCGGCGCGCGCGATACGCAGATCGCCCGCCTTGAGCGCCGCCAGCAGCGGCTGCACGTTGCCGGTGACCTGCGCCTGCTGCAGCGCGAGCCGCACGGCCGACTCGATGTCGACCACCAGGTTCTCGTCGCGCGAGCGCGACAGGCTTTGCATCAGCTCTTCGAGTTGCGCGCGCTGGAGCGCGACTTCGCCGACGCGGGTTTCGGCCAGCGCGAGCCGGGCCGCCGTGTCGCGCACCACCTCCTGGGCCTGGCGCGCCAGCGTGCGGGCCTCCAGGGATTGCGCCAGCGCCTCGCTGCTCTGGCGCGCGAGCTGCTCCTGCATGCCGCTGACCTTCTGCCAGAGCGTGATGGAGAGCACCAATGCGATGAGCGCGATGACAGTCAGCAGGGCCAGCGCGGCCCTCAAGAGAAGCTTCGCTGCCGCCGCATGAGGTGCCGCCTGCTGCATCGGCGCGGGCACCGGCGCGCGCATCGAGGGTTCCTGCAGGTTATCGTTCAAGACGGAGGCGTCGCTCATTCGAAGGATTCTATAGACGCGACCAGCGCGGACGTCGAAGGCTGCGAGATGCGCACCGAGCCGAAACCCGCCTCGGTCGCGGCCCTGGCGATGCGCTCATGAGTGGCGATGGCGCGCGCCGGCTGCCAGCGGGTGTCCGGCATGGCCTGGCGCAGATTGCCGATCGCTTCCGAACTGCTGAACAACCAGATCGCACCGCCGGCCGCGCCTTCGGCCGCAAGCCGCCGCTCGGCATCGCCGAATGTCGGCGCGAGCCTGCGATAGGCCACCACGGTATCGAGGGCGCCTCCCGCGGCGGCGACTTCGCGCGCCAGCCAGTCCCGCCCGTTCGCGCGGCCCAGCGCATCGCCGCCCCGGACGATCAGCACGCGCTTGCCTTCGCTCACTTGCGGATGCACGCACTTCCAGAGCGCTTCGGAATCGAACAACCCGGGTGCCGTGGGCGGCGCATCGATCGACGAGGCGGGCACGCCAGCGTCCCGCAGTGCGTGCATGGTGCCCGGCCCCGTCGCCCAGAAGCGCGGGCGGAAGGAAGATCCGTGGGCCTGCGCCCCGCGAAAGAAATGCTCGACGGCCGCGGCGCTCACGAACATGAGCGCGTCATAGTCGTCCATGCGTTGCCGGATGGCATGAAGCGGGCCCTGAACGTCGAGCGGCTCGATCGCGATCAGCGGCAGCGCCACCGCATCGATGCCGGCCGCGCGCAGATCGTCGACCCACCGCGCCGCCTCGCGCGCCGGTCGGGTGACGATCGCCCTTCCACCCATCTCAATGGGCGCCGGCGGCGCGCAAGATCCTCGCGGCACCCTCGCCCAACTCCGCCGCCTGCGCCAGGTCGGCCACGTCGGCCACCGAATGCACCCGAACCAGCGGCGCCCGTCCCTCGGGATCGCCCCAGGCCGCGTCGATGCGCAGCCCGGCGCCGCCCTGCCAGCGGGCATGGGCCGCGAGCGGCATCGAGCAACTGCCGCCCATCGCGCGGCTCACCGCGCGCTCGGCCGCGGTCGCGAGCCAGTCGGACAGCTTCGACAAGGGCGCCAGCAGCTCGATCAGGTCGCCGCGGTCGGCGCGCACCTCGATGCCGAGCGCGCCCTGCCCCGCCGCGGGCAGCATGGTGTCGGGTTCGAAGGCCGTGCGGATGCGGCTTTCCAGCCCCAGCCGCTTGAGTCCGGCGGCCGCGAGCACGATCGCGTCGTATTGCCCTTCGTCGAGCTTGCGCAACCTCGTGTCGAGATTGCCTCGCAGGGGCTCGATGCGCAGGTCGGGCCGCAGCGCCCGCAGCAGCACCACGCGGCGCAGGCTGGAAGTGCCGACCACCGCACCCTGCGGCAAGGCATCGAGCGACGCGTGGTGCGGCGACACCAGCGCATCGCGCGGGTCTTCGCGCTCCAGCACACAGGCGAGCGCGAAGCCCTCGGGCAGGTCCATCGGCACGTCCTTGAGCGAATGCACAGCGATGTCCGCGCGTCCTTCCTCAAGCGCCAGCTCGAGTTCCTTGACGAACAGACCCTTGCCGCCGACCTTGCTGAGGGAGCGGTCGAGGATCTGATCGCCCCGCGTCGTCATGCCCAGCAGGCCGACCGTGTGGCCCTGTTCTTGCAGCAAGCGCCTGACGTGCTCGGCTTGCCACAGTGCCAGGCGGCTTTCGCGCGTAGCGATCACGATGTTGCTCAAGGCCGTTTTCCAATGATGAGGGGGAGCGCGGGATGCTAGCATGTTGCGCCGCAACAACGCAGCGCCCGAGCCCCCACGACGAGGAGATGATTCGAATGAAGAAGACCCCTTCTGCCGCCGCAGCACGTGCGGCCGCACCCGCCGCCGCCAAGCGCAGGCAGAGCGACGACCAGCCGCTGATCGCCGACATCCGCCTGCTGGGCCGCATCCTCGGCGACGTGATCCGCGAGCAGGAGGGCGAAGACACCTACGCGCTGGTCGAGAAGATCCGCACCCTCTCCGTGGCCTTCCGGCGCGATGCCGACCACGCCGCCGACCGCGCGTTGAAGAACCTCCTCAAGGGCCTGAGCGCGGCCGAGACGGTGCGCGTCATTCGCGCCTTCACCTACTTCAGCCACCTGGCCAACCTGGCCGAGGACCGCCACCAGATCCGGCGCCGCACCGAAGCCGATCGCTCCGGCGAAAGCGCCGAAGGCAGCCTGGAGACCGCGCTCGCGCGCATCCGCAAGGCGGGCGTCAAGCCCGAGGCCGTCGTCGAGTCGCTGGCGCACAGCTATGTGTCGCCGGTGCTCACGGCCCATCCGACCGAAGTGCAGCGCAAGAGCATCCTCGATGCCGAGCGCGCCATCGCGCAGCTCATCACCGCGCGCGACGAGATCCAGCTGCGCCAGCATGCCTTCGCGGGCGGCAAGGATGCGCTGACGCCGCTCGAATACGCCGAGAACGAAACCCAGATCCGCATGCGCGTCACGCAGCTCTGGCAGACGCGCCTGCTGCGCTTCTCCAAGCTCACCGTGGCCGACGAGGTCGAGAACGCGCTCAGCTACTACGAGGCCACCTTCCTGCGCGAGATCCCGCGCGTCTATGCCGATCTCGAAAAGGCGCTGGGCCAGGACGGCAGCCTGCCGGCCATCGCCCCCTTCCTGCGCATGGGCCAATGGATCGGCGGCGATCGCGACGGCAATCCGAACGTGACGGCCGACACGCTCGACTACGCGCTGCGCCGCCAGGCCGAACTGGTACTGCGCCATTACCTGACCGAGGTGCACTACCTCGGCGGCGAGCTGTCGCTGTCGGCCACGCTGGTCGACGTGAGCATCGAGATGCAGGCGCTCGCCGAGCATTCGCCCGACAAGAACGAGCACCGCGTGGACGAGCCCTACCGCCGCGCGCTGACCGGCATGTATGCGCGCCTGGCGGCCACCTTGCGCGCGCTCACCGGCGGCGAGGCCGCTCGCCACGCGGTCGCGCCTCAGAACCCTTACACCCATGCCGATGAATTCCTCGCCGACCTGCGCACCATCGAGGCCTCGCTCGCCGTCAAGCACGGCAAGGTCCTGGTCGCGCAACGCCTCGCGCCTCTGATCCGCGCGGTCGAAGTCTTCGGCTTCCACCTGGCGACGGTGGACCTGCGCCAGAGCTCGGACAAGCACGAGGCCGTCGTGGCCGAACTGCTCGCCACCGCGCGCATCGAGCCCGACTACGCCGCGCTGACGGAAGAGGCCAAGCAGATGCTGCTGCTCGAGCTGCTCGACGACGCCCGTCCGCTGCGGGTGCCCGACGCCGAGTACTCGCCGCTGGCGCAGAGCGAGCTCGCGATCTTCGCCGAGGCACGCCGGTCCCGCGCCCGCTACGGCGCGGCGGCCATCCGCCACTACATCATCAGCCACACCGAGACCGTCAGCGACCTGCTGGAGGCGCTGCTGCTGCAGAAGGAGGTCGGCCTGCTGCGCGGCACGCTCGAGGACAACGCCACCTGCGACCTGATCGTCGTGCCGCTCTTCGAAACCATCGAGGACCTGCGCAACGCCGCGCCGATCATGCGGGCTTTCTACGGCCTGCCCGGCATCCATGCGCTCATCCAGCGCTCGGGGGCCGAGCAGGACGTGATGCTCGGCTACAGCGACAGCAACAAGGACGGCGGCATCTTCACCAGCAACTGGGAGCTCTACCGCGCCGGGCTGGCGCTGGCCGCGCTGTTCGACGAACTCAACGGCGAGGCTGGCCTGCCGATCCGGCTGCGCATGTTCCATGGCCGTGGCGGCACCGTCGGCCGCGGCGGCGGCCCGAGCTACCAGGCGATCCTGGCGCAGCCGCCTGGCACCGTGCGCGGGCAGATCCGCCTCACCGAGCAGGGCGAAGTGATCGGTTCCAAGTACGCCAACCGCGAGATCGGCCGGCGCAATCTGGAGACGCTGGTGGCCGCCACCCTCGAAGCCACGCTTCTGCCCGCGGCCAAGGCGGCGCCGGCGGCCTTCGTCGCGGCGGCCGGCGAGCTTTCGTCGGCCAGCATGGCGGCCTACCGCGCGCTGGTCTACGAAACGCCCGGTTTCGGCGATTACTTCTTCAGCGCCACGCCCATCCGCGAGATCGCCGAACTCAACATCGGCTCGCGCCCCGCGTCGCGCAATCCGAGCCGCAGCATCGAGGACCTGCGCGCCGTCCCCTGGAGCTTCAGCTGGGGCCAGTGCCGCCTCACGCTGCCGGGCTGGTATGGCTTCGGCTCGGCGATCGAGCAATTCCTCGCCGCGCCCGGCAATCCCGCCGCCCGCAAGGAGCGCCAGGCCCTCCTGCAGCGCATGTACGCGCAGTGGCCCTTCTTCCGCACGCTGCTGTCCAACATGGACATGGTGCTGGCCAAGAGCGATCTGGCACTGGCGTCTCGCTATTCCGAACTGGTGGCCGATCGCAAGCTGCGCCAGAAGGTGTTCTCGATGATCGAAGCCGAATGGCACCGCACCTCGGACGCCCTGACACTGATCACCGGCGCGAAGCAGCGGCTGGAGGGCAATGCGGACATGCAGCGCTCGATACGGCATCGCTTTCCGTACATCGACCCCCTGCACCATCTGCAGGTCGAGCTGATGCGCCGCTACCGGGCGGGGCAGGCGGAGGATCGCCTGCAGCGCGGGATCCACATGTCGATCAACGGCGTGGCGGCGGGATTGCGAAATACCGGCTGACGGCCCGGAGGGACGCCCTGTCCCGCGCGGGGGCAACAAGCCGCGTGCGCGTTCTCCTACACGAACACCCGCCGGAGCAATACGAGGGCTACTCCGGATGAGGAGTACCCTGTCCAGCACGTTCACAGCTCTCGCAATCGCGCGGCGGCTTAAAAGGTCGTTCACTGGAATCTCGCCATGTCTTCCCCGCACACGCTTGCCTCGCCCCGAATCTCGCACATCGACTTCGTCAGCAGTGACTTCGATGCGCTCGCCTCCCACATGCGGCATTGCGCCCGCGCGCGGGGGCGATGGTTCGCGGTGCGCAGCAGGCTGCAACGCGCACGCTCGATGGCCGCCGGTCACATCGTGACGATGGCTTGCATCGCAGCGGTTCTCGCCATCGGCCTGTTCGCGCTCGCTTGAGCGCCGCGGCAGTCGTCGACCGGCTCGACGGGCTGAGCCAGTACGCGCGCGATCTTCTTCTCGGTCCGCACGAGCCCGTCGAAGATCCCATCCGCGCCGAGCTGTTCGGCGCCCAGCGCTTCGAGCAGCACGGCCACAGCCTGGCGCGGGCGCAGATCGTCCTGAACGAAGCCCATCGCGGCGAGGCGACCCCCTTCTTTCCGCGCGTCGACAAGAACCTGGACTCGCTGCGCAGTGCCTTCGACTACATCGCACTGATTTCCCGCAGCGGGCGCTACGTGACGCCCGCGGCCGAATGGCTGCTCGACAACTTCCATCTGGTCGAGGCGCAGCTGCAGCAGATCCGAGAGGGCGTACCGCGCAGCTACTACGCGCGCCTGCCCAAGCTCGCGACGCCGCCGCTGGCCGGCCTCCCGCGGGTGTACGGCATCGCCTGGGCCTACGTGGCCCATACCGACAGCGTGCTCAACAAGGCGCTGTTCACCGCCTTCCTCAATGCCTACCAGGACATCGACGAACTCACGCTCGGCGAGCTGTGGGCGCTGCCGACCACCCTGCGGGTGGTTCTGCTGGAGAACCTCCGGCGCGTCGCCGAGAGCATCGCCGAGAACAAGGTGGCGCGCGAGGTGGCGCACGCGGTCTGGGACGCGGCCGAAACGCTTTCCTCGCAGGAGCTCGACGTTCTCTATCGCGCACTGCAGAGCCGCGGCATGCAGGAAAGCTACCTGACCCAGCTCTGGCAGCGCATGCCGATCGAGCACGCGGACAGTGCGCCCGCCCTGATGAAATGGACCGAGCAGCATTGTCCCAACGGGCCGGCCCTCATCGGCGATGCGCAGTCGGCGCAAGCGGCTGCCAACCTGACGGTCGGGAACATCATCACCACCCTGCGCATGATCGGCCAGGTCGAATGGGCGGACTTGATCGAACCCGTCAGCCGCTCGCTGCGGGTGTTGCGCGAGCTGCCCAGCTTCAGCCGCGAAAGCGAGATCACACGGCAGCAGATCACGCACGCGATGGAGCAGCTGGCGCGCGTCACCCGCAAGCCGGAGCGTGAAGTCGCGCAGGCGGTGGTGCGCCTGGCCTTCGAGGCGCTCCACGACGGCGCCATCGACGAGGGTGAAGAGACGCGCTGGTCGCAGGCCGACCGAACGGCCGGCTACTACCTGTTCGGGCAAGGGCGCTCGAAGCTCATTGCCGAGCTGCTGCCGGCGCGCGGCGAAAGCGCGGCACGCGCATTGCGCCGCCGCGCCGCGCCGCGCGCCTGGCGCCCCCCGCTCTACGGGATCGCCATTCTGGCGGTCACGGCCCTTCTGCTGGCGCAGACGGTGCATGGCCTGCACCGCATCGAATGGCCCGATGGCGGCTGGGCCACCCTTGCCGCGCTCGTGCTGCTCGCGTGGCCACTGTCCGAAGCGGTCATCGCCCTGGTCAATCGTGTCGTGGCCGAGTCCGTGCGCGTCCAGCCCCTGCCCCGGCTGGATTTCGCGCTCGGCATCCCGCAAGGGCACCGCGCATTGGTCGTCGTGCCCACGCTGCTGAGTTCGGTCGAGGCCAACCTGCAGCTCGCCGGTCGGCTGGAACTGCACTGGCTTGCCAACCGCGAGGACCATGCACAGTTCGCGCTGTTGACGGACTGGGCGGACGCCAAGGCGGAATCCATGCCCGGCGACGCCGCCCTGCTCGACGACGCGCTGCGGCGCATCGCCACTCTCAATGACATCTACCCGGCCCCGGACGGCGCGCCGCCGCGCTTCGTGCTGCTGCACCGCCCCCGGACCTGGAGCGAGACCGAACAGCGCTGGATGGGCTGGGAACGCAAGCGCGGCAAGCTCGAGATGCTGCTGCGCCTGCTCGCCGCAGGCGACGGCAGCGGCTTCCTGCCGCTCGCGCCGGGCCTGCGTCTGGCCGAACGCATCCCCTATGTGATGACGCTCGACAGCGACACCGGCCTGCCGCCCGGGGTGCTGCGCGAACTGGTCGCCGTCGCGGCCCACCCGCTGAACGCGCCGAAGATCGACGACGCCAGTCGCCGCGTCGTGGCGGGCTTCGGCATCTTCCAGCCGCGCATCGTCACGCCCTTTCCATTGCCGCAGGAGCGATCCCTCTTCCACTGGATGTTCGCCGGCCAGTGCGGCCTCGACCCCTACAGCAGCGGCGCCTCCGACATCTACCAGGACGTGTTCGGCAGCGGCTCCTTCACCGGCAAGGGCCTGCTCAACGTGCGGGCGGTCCATGCCACGCTCGACCGCCGCCTGCCCGACGGCGCCGTGCTCAGCCACGATCTGCTCGAAGGCACCATGGCGTGCTGCGCGCTGGTGAACGACCAGGTCCTGCTGGAGGACCACCCCCACCATTCCGGCGTGGCCGCGTCGCGCGTGCACCGCTGGACGCGCGGCGACTGGCAACTGCTGCCGCTGATGCTGCGCGCGCGGCGCTTCGGCATCGACGCGCTCGGCCTCTGGAAGATGAGCGACAACCTGCGCCGCGCGATGGTGGCGCCGGCCTGCGCCGCGCTGCTCGTCCTGGTGGTGTTCACGGATGCGATTCCGCTGTCCTGGGCGCTCGCTGCCGTCGCGGCGGCGCTGATGCTCGGCCCGATGCTCGGCGCGCTGGCGGGCCTGGTGCCGACCCGGCGTTCGATCGAGCTGCGCCACTTCTTCGACGTCGGATCGACCGAGCTGCTGCGCGCCATGGCCGGCACGGCCTGGCAATTCGTGCAGCTCGCGGCGCAGGCGCGCCTGCAGCTCGACGCGACGGCGCGCGCGCTGTGGCGCCTGGCCGCGAGCCGGCGTCATCTGCTCGAATGGACCACCGCGGCCCAGGCGCAGGCCCAGGCCCGCTATGGGCTGTCGGCCTTCCTGCGCGGCGGCGCGCTCACGAGCGCGGCGTGCCTCGCGCTGGCCCTGGCCGCGCTGTTCTGGAGCCCGCATCCCTGGCTGGGCGCAGCCCTGTTCGTCCTCTGGGCGCTGGCGCCGGTGGCCGCCTGGTGGAGCAGCCGAGTGCCGGCGCAGGACAAGGACGCGCTTCACCCCGATCACCGCGCCTACCTCGAAACCCTGGCGCGCGATACCTGGCGCTTCTTCGAACACGCGGTCGGCCCGGACGACAACCACCTGCCGCCCGACAACCTGCAGCTCGAGCCCGAACCGACCATCGCGCACCGCACATCGCCGACCAACATCGGCATGTACCTGCTCGCGAGCTGCTGCGCGCGCGAGTTCGGCTGGATCGACACGCCGGCGCTCACCGCACGGCTGAGAGCGACACTCGACACCGTCGATCGCCTCGACAAGCACCAGGGGCATCTCTACAACTGGTACGACACCCGGTCGCTCGGGATGCTGCCGCCCGCCTACGTGTCGAGCGTCGACAGCGGCAACCTCGCGGGCCATCTGGTGGCCGTCGCGCAGGCCTGCCGCGGCTTCGTCGCCGATGACAGTCCGAGCGTCGACGCCGAGCTCGAAGCCCTGGCCCTGCGCTGCGAGGCCTTGTGCGCGGGCATGGACTTCCGCGGCCTCTACGACGCCAAGCGCCACCTCTTCCACATCGGGCTGCGCGTCGAGGACAACGCGCTCGATGCCAGCTACTACGACCTGCTGGCCTCCGAATCGCGCCTGCTGAGCTTCCTCGCGATCGCCAAGGGCGATGTGCCCCGGCGCCACTGGATGGCGCTCGGGCGGCCCTTCATGTCGGTGGGCGTGCGGCCGGGGCTCAAGTCATGGTCGGGTTCGATGTTCGAGTACCTCATGCCCACGCTCGTGATGGACGAGCCCGCCGGCGGCCTGGTCCAGGTCGCGAACCTCGCCGCCGTCGCGGAGCAGCAGGCCTTCGGCAACGCGCAGAACCTGCCGTGGGGCGTCTCCGAGTCGGCCTACTTCGCGCAGGACCACTCGCTGGCCTACCAGTACTCGCCCTTCGGCGTGCCCCGGCTCGCGCTGCGGCGCACGCCGCCGGCCGACCGCGTGGTCGCGCCCTACGCCAGCATGATGGCCGCGGTTCTGGCACCCGACGATGCCGTGATCAACCTGCGCCTGCTCGAATCCCTGGGCGCACGCGGCGACTTCGGCTTCTTCGACGCGGTCGATTTCACCGTCTCGCGCCAGGCCGCCGGCCAGGCCTTCACCGTGGTGCGCAACTTCATGGCGCACCACCAGGGCATGTCGCTGGTCGCGCTGTGCAACGCCGTTCGCGACGGCGCGCCGCGCCGCTGGTTCGGCAGCGCGCCGCTGGTGCAGGCCCACGAGTCGCTGCTGCACGAGCGCACGCCGCGGCAGATCATCGGCAGCGCCGATCCGCGCACACCGCCCGAGCCCGCGAACGGCGAAGCGCCGCCCATCTTCCAGCCGCGCGTGGTCGACCCGATGGGCTCCGGCTTCCAGCCGACGCACCTGCTGTCGAACGGCCGCTACACCGTGGCCCTGCGTGCCAACGGCGCCGGCGTGAGCCGCTGGCGCTCCTTCAACGTGAGCCGCTGGCGCGACGACCCGCTGCGCGACGGCTACGGCAGCTTCTTCTACGTGCGCGACACGCACAGCCGCGAACTCAGCTCGCTGACCGCCCTCCCCGCCCCCGGCGCGGGCTGGCACTACCGCGCGCGCTTCCTGGCCGATCAGGTGCAGTTCGATTCGGCGGGCCCCGGCCTGCAGGCGCGCGTCACCGTGCTCATCAGCCCCGAGGACGACACCGAGCTGCGCACGGTCGCGCTGCACAACACCGGCAGCGAGACACGCACCCTGGAACTCATCTCGTATTTCGAGCCGGTGCTCTCCAACCCCAAGGCCGACGAGGCGCATCCTGCCTTCGCCAACCTCTTCGTCGAGAGCCGCTGGGAGCCAGGCTGGCGCGCGCTGCTGATGTCGCGCAAGCCTCGGCTGCACGGCGACCCCGTGGTGGCCGCGGCGCACTTCGTGGCGTCGGTGGACGCCCAGGTGCTGGCCGTCGACTGCATGACCGACCGGCGCGCCTTCATCGGGCGCAACCGCACGCTCGCCACGCCGGCCCTCGATGCGCAACCGCTCGCGCCGGACGGCACACGCGTGAACGGACTCGATCCGATTGCCTGCCTGCGCGTGAGCCTTTCGATCGCCCCGGGCGCCACGGCACGCGTGACCTTCGCCACGGCGGCCGGCGACAGCGTCGAGGACCTGATGCCCGTCATCGACCGCTATCTGCAGCCGATGCACGTGGAGCGCGCGACGCGCATGGCCGCCACGCTGGCACAGGTGCGCCTGCGCGACCTGAGCATCGATCCGGCCAAGAACCTCGCGCTGCAGGACCTCAGCACCATCCTCACCTACACCACGCCCCGCGTGATGCGCGACCGCGGGCTCATCGACCTGCGGCAGATCTGGCGCTTCGGCATCTCCGGCGACAAGCCCATCGTGCTGGTCTACATCCACTCCCTCACCGGCAAGGGCCTGGTGGACACGCTGCTGCGCGCCCAGCCGTGGTGGGGCTTCGGCGGCGTGGCCTGCGACCTGGTGGTGCTCAACAGCGAGCCGCAGTCCTACCTGATGCCGGTGCAGCGCGAGATCGAGGCACTGCGCGCGCTCGTCGCGCACCAGACGCAGAACAGCTTTCCGCGCAACGATTCGGCCGGCTTCTACCTGCTGCGCGACCAGGATGTCGTGCCCTCGGAGAAGGCCGCGCTGTCGAGCCTGGCACGCGCCGTCTTCACCGCCGACGGGCGCACGCTCGAAGCACAGGTGGCCGGCCTGCGCGACGCCATGGGCGAACGGCCCGAGCAAGATGGCGGCTCCCGGGTTGCGCTGTCGGCGCTTCCGGCCGCGGGCCAGCTCGCGGACGCGGCGAGCCCGCCGCAGGGGGACTTCGATGCCGCCAGCGGCGAGTTCCGTTTCGAGGTCGACCCGAACCGCCGCACCGCCAAGCCCTGGGTCAACGTGATCGCCAACGCGTCCTTCGGCTTCCAGGTTTCGGAATGGGGCACGGGCTTCACCTGGGCGGCCAACAGCCGCATGCACCAGGTCACGCCGTGGTCCAACGACCCCGTGCAGGACCCGGCCTTCGAGCACTACCTGCTGCAGGACCTGGACTCGCGCGAGCTGCTGCCGCTCACGCCGGCGGGGCGCGCCGGCGGCGCGGCCAGGCACCGCGTGCGCCACGGCCAGGGCTACACGGTGTTCGAGTGCCTGCACCGCGGCGTGGTCCTGGAGACCACCTTCTTCGCCGATCGCGACGACCGGATGAAGCTGGTGCAAGTGAAGGTCCGCAACGAAGGCGTCGGCACGCGCCGGATGCGCGCGCTCGCCATGGTCGAATGGCAACTGGGCGCCGCGCGCGGGGAACGCCGCACGGTACACACCTGGAAACCCGAGGACCTGCCCGCCGTGTTCGGCCAGCAGCGCGAATCGAGCGCCGGCTTCGGCGGCAACACGGCCTTCGTGATGATCGCCGGCTTGCAGGGCGTCACCGACTGGACCTGCGACCGCGGCGAGTTCTTCGCCGGCCGCGGCGCGGTCGAAGTGCCCGACGACCTGCTTCAGCGGGCGGGCAGCGGCCTCGATGCCTGCGCCGCGGTGGCCGGGGAGTTCAGCCTCGCGGCCGGCGAGAGCGCGAGCTTCACCTTCATGCTGGGCCATGCGGACGACGCCGAGGCCGCCATGGGACTGGCCCGGCGATGGCAGCAGCGCGACGTGGCCGAGGCGCTGGCACAGGCCCGTGCCTTCTGGGACGAACTCCTCGGCCGCCTGCAGGTGCGCACGCCGGACCCGCTGTTCGACGCGATGGTCAACCGGTGGCTCATGTACCAGACGCTGGTGTGCCGGCTCTGGTCGAAGGCCGGCTTCTACCAGGCGGGCGGCGCCTTCGGATTCCGCGACCAGCTGCAGGACGCCATGGCCTTCGCGGTGACCGATCCGGCGCGCCTGCGCGAGCAGATCCTGGTCAATGCCGCGCGTCAGTTCCCGGAGGGCGACGTGCAGCACTGGTGGCACATGCCCGGCGGCGCCGGCGTGCGCACGCATTTCTCGGACGACCTGCTGTGGCTGCCCTACGCGGCGGCGCACTATGTCGAGGCGACGGCGGACCGCTCGGTGCTGGACGAGGCCGTGACCTTCATCGACGGGCCGCAGATCCCGCCCGGCGCGGAGGACGCCTACTACGCGCCGCAGAGCAGCGGCCGCAGCGCCAGCCTGTACGAGCATGGCGCGCGCGCCATCGATCACAGCCTGGCGAGCGGCGCGCACGGCCTGCCGCTGATGGGCACCGGCGACTGGAACGATGGCATGAACCGCGTGGGCAACGAAGGCCAGGGCGAATCGGTCTGGCTCGCATGGTTCCTCTGCAGCGTGGTCGAGCGCTACGCGCCCTTTGCCGAGGCGCGCGGCGAACACGAGCGGGCGCAGCGCTGGCAGGCGTCGCGCCGTGGCTGGATCGCCGCCCTGCACGACGCCGGGTGGGACGGCGCCTGGTTCCGCCGCGCCTTCTTCGACAACGGCGCGCCGCTGGGTTCGTCGACCAACGAGGAGTGCCGCATCGACCTGATCGCGCAGGCCTGGTCGGTCCTCTCGGGGGCATCGGACGAGGCCCACATCGGGCCCGCGCTGGCCTCGATGAAGCAGCAACTGCACGACGAGCCCGCCGGGCTCCTGCGACTGCTGACCCCGCCGCTGGCGCATTCGGCCAACAACCCCGGCTACATCCAGGCCTACCCGCCCGGCGTGCGCGAGAACGGCGGGCAGTATTCGCATGCCGCCGTGTGGGCGCTCATGGCGCAGGCGCTGCATGGCGACCACGAGGACGCCTGGCAGAGCTTCGAAGGGCTGAGTCCCGCGCATCGCGCGCGCCACCCCGAACGCGGCCCGGCCTACGAGCTCGAGCCCTATGTCATGGCGGGCGACGTCTACAGCGCGGCGCCCTATGTGGGACGCGGTGGATGGAGCTGGTATACGGGCTCCGCGGCCTGGCTGCATCGCGCGGCCGTCGAGACGCTGCTGGGCCTGTCCGTGCGCGGGGACCAGCTTTCGCTCACGCCCCGCGTGCCAGCGCACTGGCCGGGCTTCGAGATCACGCTGCGGCTGGCCGGGCGCGAATTCCGCTTGCGCCACGGCGAATTGGAGGGGGCCGAACCGACGCACCGTGTCGCCGTCGGCGAGTGGATCATCTGGCGCCAGTTGCCCGACGGGGCCGTGCTGCGCGTGGGCTGATCCGCAGAGGCCTCAATCGCCCAGCAGTTCGCCGATCGGCTGCAGATCCTCCACATGGTCGCAGACCGCCTTCGCGACCATCATGATCGGGATGCCCAGCAAGAGGCCCCAGATGCCCCAGAGCCAGCCCCAGAAGATGACGCCGACGAACACCGCCAGCGGGTTCATGCGGCTGGTCTTGCTGGTCAGGAAGGGCACCAGCAGATTGCCGACCAGCGTATGGATGACCAGCGAGGTGCCGCCCACCAGCAAGGTCATCTGGATGCTGTTGAACTGGAGGAAGGCCACCAGCCCGGCAGCCCCCATCACGATGACCGATCCGATGTACGGGATGAGATTGGTCACCGCCGCGATGATGCCCCACACCGCCGCGTTGTCCAGACCCATGGCCCAGAAGGCGAGCCCGGTGGCCACGCCCACCAGCGCGCTGCTGAGGATCTGCACCAGCAGGTAGCGCTCGATGTGCTGCGTGATGTCGTCGAGCACGTGCACGGTGATCTTCTTCTTCTGCAGGCTGGGGCCCGTGATCTTCACCAGCTTGCGGCGGAAGGTGTTGCCCGAGCCGAGCGCGAAGAAGGTCAGGAAGGCCACCAGCGTGAGCTGCCCCGCCGCGCCGATCAGACCCACCGTGCCGCTCCAGAGATAGTCGCGCACATTGAAGGAGGGCCGCTCGACAAGCACGCGCATGACGCCCTTGCGCGCCGCCACCTTGGCCGAGTTCTCCTCCGCGGCCTGCTCGAGTTGCGCGGCCGCCTTCTGCACCGTATCGAGCGTGCTGCTGTCGCTGCTGCGGTTGCTCACGCGCATGGCCAGCCGCAGCTTCTGCGCCGCCAGGGGCAGCGAATCGACCAGCTCTGAGGCGCTGCCGGCCAGCGAATAGCCGGTCCAGCCGAAGGCGCCACCGAGCCCGAGCAGGATCGCGGCCGCCGCGAACCAGCGGGAGATCCGCCATTTCTCGAGCCGGTCGACCAGGGGCGCGAGCGCATAGGTCAGCATCAGGCTCACCATCAGCGGAATGAACACCGCGGCGGCCCAGCGCAGCGCGAACACGCTGGCCAGCACCGCCAGCACCACCAGCGACGCGCTGCGCACGTCGACCGGCATGTGCAGCAGCAGGCGATCGGGTTCGGCCAGTTCCGCGGGCTCGGTCTTCTTCTGTTCGGTCTCCTCGCTCATGGCTGGTCCCTGATCGCTTCGCGCACCGCCGCGAGCTGGCGCCGCGACACCACCACCGGCTCCGGAATCCCCTCGAGGCGCAGCGCCCATCCTTCGGCATCCTCGCCGTCGTCGTATTTCTCCAGGGCGCGGATCGCCGCGCGCGCCACCAGCGCGTTGCGATGCACACGCACGAAGCGCGCCGGATAACGCTCCTCGAAGTCGGCCAGCGAGCCGTCGTAGATGTGGCTGCGCGACGCGGTGCGCACGGTCAGGTACTTGAGCTCGGACTTGAGATAAAGCACCTCGGCCAGCGGCACCCGCTCGGCCCGGCCGCGCTCCTGGATCAGCAACGCCTCCTGAGGCGCCTCGTCGGCCGGCTGGGCCCTGCGGTCCTTCAGGTAGCGCTCGGCCTTCTGCAGGGCCTGCTGCAGCCGCTCGGCGCGCACCGGCTTGGTCAGGTAGTCGACCGCCTCCAGCTCGAAGGCCGTCACCGCGTGCGTCTCATGGGCGGTGACGAACACCACCGCCGGAGCCCCGGTCCGGCTGCGCAGGCTGCGGGCGAGTTCGATGCCGTCCATGCCCGGCATGTGGATGTCCAGCAGGACCAGGTCGAAGCGCGTGTCGGCCAGGTGCCTGAGCGCGCCTTCGCCGTGCGCCGCCTCGGCCACGACCTCGGCCGCGGGCGATCGGCAGTCGGCCAGCAGCGTGCGCAGGCGCGAGCGCGCGAGCGACTCGTCATCGACGATCAGGGTGCGCAAGGGTGCGGTGGATGGAGTGGAGGAAGGATGGGCTGTCATGTTTCCGCGGGAATGGCAATGCGCACGCGATAGCTCTTCTGGTCCATGCCGGCGCTGAATTGCGCCTGCATGTCGTGCAGCAGGCGCAGCCTGTCGCGCACATTGGCCAGCGCGATGCCGTGGCCGCGCGGCAGGGGAGATTCCGCCCAGCGCAGCGGCGGCAGGCTGTTGACCACCTCGATCACCACCATGCTGCCGCGCCGTTCCGTGCGGATGCGCAGCTTGCCGCCTTCCGGGCTGGGCTCCACGCCGTGCTTGACCGCGTTCTCCACCAGCGGCTGCAGCAGGAGCGGCGGCAGGCGGGCGGCGCTGGCCTCGGCGTCGAGGTCCCAGCGGATCTTCAGCCGCTCGCCGAAGCGCACCTGCTCGATCGCGAGGTAGCGCTCGGCCAGCGCGATCTCGTCGGCCAGCGTCACCGATTCGCCCGGGTCCGCCAGCGCCTGGCGGAACAGCTCGCTCAGGTCTTCCAGCATCGCCTCGGCCTTGGCCGGCTCCTCGCGCACCAGGGCGATCGCGCTGTTGAGCGTGTTGAAGAGAAAGTGGGGCCGGATGCGCGACTGCAGCTCGAACAGCCGCGCCGTCGTGGCCGCCGGCGTCTGGCCCCGGGAGCGCAGCACCAGCGCGGCCATCACGAAGCCCGACACCAGGGCGCCGGCCAGGGCGCTGGCGAACCACGGCGCCGCGACCACCACGCCCGTCAGCCGCAACAGCGCGCATCCGTAGAGCGCCGAGACGGCGCCGAGCAAGGCCCCGGCCGCATACTGCCCCTGGAGCGGCAGCCGACCGAGCAGCTTCTTCAAGCCACAGGCCGACAACAGCCAGAGCAGCGTGGCGGGCAAGGCCCCGCCGGTGACCGTCGCTGCCAGCAGCAGCCAATCCGAGGGCGTCGACGCCAGGAACATGGTGGCGGCGGCCACCGCCACTTCCACGAAGACCACGGTGCGCAGCACCACGCCGATCTGGCAGGCATCGAAGGCGGCCGATCGCCCGCGCGCGGTCGATCCCGCCCGGCCCTGCGCGGGTTTCTTGGGGGACGTCGCGGACGGCGACGAAGGGGTGGCCGATAAAATCGACGGATTGCGCATCGCAGAGGCACCGGGTGACCGGCGCATTATTGCCTCCCGCGCCGCCAAAGCCTCCCCATCGGCCCTCCGAATGCCCCCCATGACCCAAAACCAACTCGACAAGAAATCCGAAGCCTGGTCCGCCCTGTTCTCCGAACCCATGAGCGATCTGGTGAAGCGCTACACCGCGAGCGTCTTCTTCGACAAGCGGCTGTGGCAGGCTGACATCGAGGGTTCGCTGGCGCATGCCGGCATGCTGGCGGCGCAAGGCATCATCGGCGCGCAGGACCACGCCGCGATCGAACGCGGGATGAAACAGATTCGCGAGGAGATCGAAGGCGGCACCTTCGAATGGAAGCTCGACCTCGAGGACGTGCACCTCAACATCGAGGCGCGCCTCACCCAGCTGGTGGGCGACGCCGGCAAGCGCCTGCACACCGGCCGCAGCCGCAACGACCAGGTGGCGACCGACGTGCGCCTGTGGCTGCGCGGCGAGATCGACCTGATCGGCGGCCTGCTGGTCGACCTGCAGAAGTCGCTGCTCGCGCTGGCGGAAAAGAACGTCGAGGTGATCCTGCCCGGCTTCACCCACCTGCAGGTGGCGCAGCCAGTGAGCTTCGGCCACCACATGCTGGCCTACGTCGAGATGTTCGCCCGCGACGCCGAGCGCATGGCCGACGTGCGCCGCCGCGTCAACCGCCTGCCGCTGGGCGCCGCGGCGCTCGCCGGCACCAGCTACCCGCTCGACCGCGAAGCCGTCGCCCGCGCCCTGGGCATGGACGAGGTGTGCCAGAACAGCCTGGACGCCGTCAGCGACCGCGACTTCGCCATCGAGTTCACGGCCGCCGCCTCGCTCGCCATGGTGCACATCAGCCGCCTGAGCGAGGAACTGGTGCTCTGGATGAGCCAGTCCTTCGGCTTCATCGACATCGCCGACCGCTTCTGCACCGGCAGTTCGATCATGCCGCAGAAGAAGAACCCGGACGTGCCCGAACTCGCGCGCGGCAAGACCGGCCGCGTGGTCGGCCACCTGATGGCGCTGATCACGCTCATGAAGGGCCAGCCGCTGGCCTACAACAAGGACAACCAGGAAGACAAGGAGCCGCTGTTCGACACCGTCGATACGCTCAAGGACACCCTGCGCATCTTCGCGGAGATGGTCGGCGGCATCACCGTCAAGCCCGAGGCGATGGAGGCCGCCGCCCTGCGCGGCTACGCCACCGCCACCGACCTGGCGGACTACCTGGTGAAGAAGGGCCTGCCCTTCCGCGACGCGCACGAAACCGTGGCCCACGCCGTGAAGGCGGCGATCTCGCACAAGGTCGACCTGTCGGAACTGCCGCTGGCCGTGCTGCAGAGCTTCAACCCGACGATCGAGAAGGACGTCTACGGCGTGCTGAGCCTGCGCGGCTCGCTCAACGCCCGAAACATCCTCGGCGGCACCGCCCCGGCGCAAGTCCGGTTGCAGATTGCGCGACATCGCACACGACTCGGCTGAAATATTCGGGTTTACCCTTCGGATTTGTTTTCAAATGTAAGAATGTAGTGCTAAAGTTTGTCATTCCTTGTGCACTGCAGCGACGGTAGTTCTACCGTCTGCAGACGCAAACCGCACCGAATGCCATGGACAAACCTAGCTGCGTCGTCGTCATCCTTACTTTCAATTCCGCTTCGATCATCCGGGAGACCGTGTCGCAAGCCCTGAAGGTGAGCCCGCACGTTTTCGCGGTCGACTCCCATTCATCGGACGGCACGCCCGCCATCCTCGAAGCGCTGGGCTGCACTGTCGTGCAGCGGCCGTTTTCCAACTACAGCGACCAACGCAACTGGGCCATCGCCCAGGTCGAGAAGTCCTACGACTGGCAACTGCACCTGGACGCCGACGAGGTGCTCGACGAGGAAGCGGTGGGCGAGATCAAGGCCCTGCTTTCCGGCACGCCGCGCTTCGATGCCTACCTGATCCGGCGGCGCGACTACTTCATGGGCAAGATGCTGCGTCACAGCGGCGTCAACCCCTGGCATCTGCGGCTCTTCAAGTCGGGCGTCGGGCGCTGCGAGGCCCGCCTGTACGACCAGCACTTCATCAGCCAGGCCGCCACGGGCCGCCTCAACGGCTTCATGCACGACAAGAACTCGGCCCTCCTCACCCAGTGGATCGCCAGCCACAACCGCTGGAGCGACGCCGAGGCGAAGGAAAAGCTGGGCCCGCGCGCGCTCGCCGACGATGTCCTGAAGCCGCGCCTCATGGGTGACGCCCGTGAACGCACGCGCTTCATCAAGGAGGTCTATTACAAGCTGCCGACCGGCGTGCGCTCGCTCAGCTACTTCGTCTATCGCTACATCTTCCGGCTTGGCTTTCTGGATGGAACCGCCGGCTTCTATTTCGCGTTTTTTCAGGCATTGTGGTTCCGCATGCTGGTCGACGCGAAGATGTACGAGCAGCGCAGCCAACAAAACCCGAACTGATTTTTTAACGGAGTGATCTCACGCATGCGGCAATACAACGCTTCCAAGCGGGTGCTCGTCACCGGCGGCGCCGGTTTCCTGGGCAGTCACCTGTGTGACCGCCTCATCGAGGCCGGCCACGACGTCCTGTGCGTCGACAACTTCTTCACCGGCACCAAGCGCAACATCGAGCACCTGCTCGACAACCCGCGCTTCGAGCTGATGCGGCATGACGTCACCTTTCCGCTCTATGTGGAAGTCGACGAGATCTACAACCTCGCCTGCCCGGCCTCGCCCATCCACTACCAGCACGACCCGGTGCAGACCACCAAGACCAGCGTGCACGGCGCCATCAACATGCTCGGCTTGGCCAAGCGGGTGCGCGCGAAGATCCTGCAGGCGTCCACCAGCGAGGTGTACGGCGACCCCGAGATCCACCCGCAGGTCGAGGCCTACTGGGGCCGCGTGAACCCGATCGGCATCCGCAGCTGCTACGACGAGGGCAAGCGCTGCGCCGAGACGCTCTTCTTCGACTATCACCGCCAGCACCAGCTGCGCATCAAGGTCGTGCGCATCTTCAACACCTACGGCCCGCGCATGCACATGAACGACGGACGCGTGGTGTCGAACTTCATCGTCCAGGCACTGCGGGGCGAGGACATCACCATCTACGGCGACGGCCAGCAGACGCGCAGCTTCTGCTATGCGGACGACCTGATCGAAGCCATGCTGCGCATGATGGGCACCGGCGATGAAGTCCCCGGACCGATCAACATCGGCAATCCGGGCGAGTTCTCGATGCTGGAGCTGGCCAACAAGGTGATCGAGCTCACGGGCTCGAAGAGCAAGCTGGTGCGCATGCCCCTGCCCGCCGACGATCCGAAACAACGCCGGCCCGACATCTCGCTGGCGCAGAAGGAACTCGGCGGCTGGGAGCCCAGGACCCAGCTCGAGGAGGGACTGAAGAAGACCATCGCGTACTTCGACAAGGCCCTGTCGGAATCCACGGCGGCCTGAAACACCATGAACATCTCCATCATCGGCACCGGCTACGTCGGTCTCGTCACGGGCGCCTGCCTCGCCGACATCGGCAACAACGTCTTCTGCCTCGACGTCGACCCGCGAAAGATCGCGATGCTCAACGAGGGCGGCATCCCGATCTACGAACCCGGACTGGGCGAGGTCGTCGAATCGAACGTCGCGGCGAAGCGGCTGTCCTTCTCGACCGACGTCCAGGCCTCCGTGGCGCACGGCGACATCCAGTTCATCGCCGTGGGCACGCCGCCCGACGAGGACGGCAGCGCCGACCTCCAGTACGTGCTGGCGGCAGCCCGCAACATCGGCCGCTACATGGAGAGCTTCAAGGTCGTGGTCGACAAGTCGACCGTGCCCGTGGGCACGGCCGAGCGCGTGAGCGCCGTGATCCAGGAAGAGCTCGACAAGCGCGGCCGCGGCGACCTGCGCTTCTCCGTCGTGAGCAATCCCGAGTTCCTCAAGGAAGGCGCGGCGGTCGAGGACTTCATGCGGCCCGACCGCATCGTCATCGGCTACACGGACGACGACAACGGCCGCCAGGCGCTGGCGGAGATGCGCAAGCTCTACGCGCCCTTCAACCGCAACCACGAGCGCACGCGCGTCATGGACGTGAAGTCCGCCGAGTTCGCCAAGTATGCGGCCAACGCGATGCTCGCCACCCGCATCAGCTTCATGAACGAGCTGGCCAATCTGGCCGATCGCGTCGGCGCCGACATCGAGGCGGTGCGCCAGGGCATCGGTTCCGACCCGCGCATCGGCTACAGCTTTCTCTATGCCGGCACCGGCTACGGCGGCAGCTGCTTTCCCAAGGACATCCAGGCGCTCACGCGGATCGCGCGCGACAACGGCCAGGCGCTGCGGGTGCTGGAGTCGGTGGAGGCGGTCAACGACGAGCAGAAGCGCGTCCTGACCAACAAGGTCCTTGCCCGCTTCGGCGAGGATCTGCGCGGCCGCACTTTCGCCTTGTGGGGACTGGCCTTCAAGCCGAACACCGACGACATGCGCGAGGCGCCCAGCCGCGTGGTGCTCGACGTGCTGCTGCGCGCCGGCGCGCGCGTGGTGGCGCACGACCCGATCGCGGTGGATGAAACCCGGCGCGTGCTCAAGCTCGATTTCGCCGACGCGCCCGCGCTGCTCGACAACATCAGCTTCTCGTCCGCCAAGGACCCGCTGGAGGCGCTCGGGAACGCCGACGCGCTGATCATCGTGACCGAGTGGAAGGCCTATCGCAGCCCCAACCTGGAACGGCTCAAGTCGCTGATGAAGGCACCGGTGATCTTCGACGGGCGCAACCTCTACGAGCCCGCCACCATGAAGGCGGCCGGCATCGCCTACCAGGGCATCGGGCGCAACAGCCTCTGAGCGGCGCACGCAGCGGCGGCGGCAAGGCATCTTGTTCTACGCGATTCCGCTCGAGAGCAGGCCGACACGGCGCAACCCGCCATGGATGACCGTGCTGCTCATCCTCGTGAACATGCTCGTGTTCTGGGGACCGCAGCGCTCGGAGGAACACGCGCAGCAGCGCGCCGCTCTCTTCTACGCGAAGAGCGGCCTGCCGAAGCTGGAACTGCCGCCCTTCGTCGCCTGGCTCGAGGAGACAAGGTCGCCGCGCGCGCCGGCCGCGAAAAGGCTCCTCGCCCGCGCCGACGTCGGCAGCCTCCTCGAAGCCATGCAGCACGAGACGGCCTTCATGCAGAAGCTGCGCGGCGACGCCGTCATCACGCCCGCCGACCCGCGCCATGCCGGATGGAAGAACGACCGCCGTCGGTACGAGGCCTTGCTGCCCGCGCCGTTCACCGAGCGCTGGGCGCAGGACCACAACCGGGGCGCGGCGTTCAAGCCCTGGACCTGGCTCACTTCGGCCTTCCTGCATGCCAGCAACGGGCATCTGCTGGGCAACATGCTCTTTCTCTTCCTGTTCGGCTTCTCGGTAGAGCTCGCGCTCGGCCGGGCGCTCTACCTGGGCTTCTACCTGCTCGGCGCCGTCGGCGCGTCCGCGCTGGCCGCATGGGCCTACGCCGGCAACGGCGGCTACGGGCTGGGCGCCTCGGGCGCCGTGTCGGCGCTGATGGCCATGTACGCGGTCATGTACCGGTTGCGCCGCATCCGCTTCTTCTACCAGCTCTTCTTCTACTTCAACTACGTCACCGCACCGGCACTGATCCTGCTGCCGGCCTGGATCGTCAACGAACTTCTGCAGCATTTCGTCGGCGGCCAGGGCATCGCGTACATGGCCCACCTGGGCGGCCTCCTGACGGGCGCGCTGCTGATGGCCGGCGCCATGCGATGGCGGCGGCTGGCCTTGCCGGAGGCGCCCGCGGCCCAGGAGCCCGATGCCTTCGCTCGACACGTGGCCGCGGCGCGGCGCCATGCCGCCGAAGCGGACTTCCAGGCCGCCTGCGCGCAATGGCGCGAGGCCGCGCGCCTGCGGCCGCACGACGCGCAGATTCTTCGCGCGTGGTTCAACACCGCGAGGCTCTGGCCGGCGGGCGAGGACTTCCATCGCGCGGCGCGCTGGATCTTCAGGCTGTCCCCGCAGGATGCGGCAACCCTCGAGTTGCAGCACGCGAGCTACAAGACCTACCTGGATGAGGCGAAGCCGGGCGCTCGGCTCAAGCCCGACGACATGGCCAGGCTGGCGAGGCGGTTCACGCGCGCCCGGCAGTTCAACGACGCGGAACGTCTGTGCCAGGCGCTCCTCAAGAGCGCACCCGAACATCCCGAATTGGCAGACACCTTGTCGCTCTGTGCGAACGGGTTGCTGCAGGCCGGACGGCGGGACCAGGCGCTCGGCTGGCTACCCGAGCTGCTGCGGCTGGCGCCGCACGACATGGTGACGCGCGCGCTGCAGAAGGCCTGAGCGCATGGCGCGCAGGGACGAGCGCCGGCGGTGCTCAGGCGGCAGCCTGGGTGCCCGGCACCAGATAGCCATTCCGATAGATGCCGATGATGAGTCCGTTAACCGCATCCGACGGCCGGGCGGTGACGAACTTGCCGGTGCCCGCCTGGTACACGACCATGGTGCAGGAAGAACTCCGGCTGAGCGTGCGGGCCACACCGGTCGCTTGAGAGGCTGTTGGATAAGTGTTCATACTTGCCCCAGAGGGCGGCAATGCCGTTGCCGCTGACGCAGCTGCTGCAGCGGGCGCGCATCGATTTCAGGAGTGGGCGACGGAAAGCAGCGTGTCGATCGCGAGAACCACATCCGCCTGCGCACCCCTGGGAGGCGCGTCCTCGGTGAGCAACTTGCGGATCAGGCCCAGGGTATTGAGGAGTTCGGCTTCCATCTCCGTCAACAAGGGAATGACCTCGAAGTCCGGATACTTGCCCCGCGCTCCCATCGGTCGTCCGGGCCCGGACAGGTCGACGCTGTAGCCTTCGCGGATGGCTTCGATTTGGGTCTTCATATGCTTGTGGAAGTAATGCGAAAGCCTCCTGGAAGACTGCCGCGGTTGAAAGAAGATTCGATGTAGTACATTGTGCCTAGTTGGCCTCGATGTAACAACAAAGTTCACTTTTTTCTCCGCTGCATTTGAGAAAAAAACCTCATCTTTCGGCACCGGCCTCCCACAGCCTGCCGCGGCGCCCTGGCCTGCATCCGCTTCGAACGGAAACGAATCTACTGTGAGTCTTCGACATCAAGCCTGCGGAATTTCCCGCAGAAGCCAGCGCACTTCAGACGTGTGCTCACTCTCGGGATAGCGCGATTCGAGCGTGCTGAGAATGGGCTGCGCCATGTCGCGGCGGTTGAGTCCCTGCACCAGCACGCGCACGGCAAGCTCGTAGGCCTGCGGAATCGCGGCGTGCCCGCGAAAACGCTTGTCGAAGTTGGACAGCAGCGCAAGCGAGGCCCGTGCATTGCCGCCCCGCCATTCGGCGCGGCTGAGCGCCATGGTGGCCAGCGGGTCGTCGAGCAGGAAAGCCGCGTCCTTCTCGCGACAATCGTTGTAGACCTTGAGCGCCTCCGACGAGAGATCGCGTTGCACCAGCAGGCCGATGAAGCGCCGCGCGTGCTCCAGCAGCGTGGCCTTCTTGTCCGGCGCCAACAGCAGCATGCGGTGGTAGCGGCGCTGCGCCGCGATGTCCTCGGGCTGCGTGCGCTGCGTCTCGTAGGCCAGCATGAGCGCGCCGGCGACATCGCCATCCGTCACCATCTGCGCGACCAGGGCATCGGTGTGCTGCTGCGCGATCTGCGCCGGCGTGCGGACGTCGACCTGGAGATCGTCCGCGCCGGCGCCGGGAAGGAGATCGATGCCCAGCTCATCGTGATTCTGGTACATCACGTAGCCCAGCAGGCTCGCCATGACCCAGCCGAAGTAGATCATCACGAAATTGATGGCCGGCAGCGCCAGCCAGCCGCTGAGCACCGGCAGCAGCATCACGGTGGCGATGCGCGCGCCCGTGTTCAGCAGGAACAGGAAGAAGCACAGCAGGAGATAGGGCCAGCCGACCGCGCGCATCGTCTGCAGCGCGGCCCCCGGGTTGAGCGACTGCCAGAAGCTGCCCGACTGCACCAGCACCATGGTGGTCGCCGGCAAGGTGAACGAGATGGCGAACAGCGCGATCTGGCCGAGCACCATGTTCAGGGCGCCCAGCAGGCCCGCCGCCACGCCCTGCACCACGACCAGCGCGAAGAGCTTCCAGGGCAGGCGGGTCCACTCGTCCTCGAGGGTGCGCGGAAAATCGCTGGCCCGCACGATGCCGCGCGAGCCGAGCGCCATGACCTTGAAGCCGTAGCGCGTGGCCGCGAGCATCACGCCGAGTTCGACCAGCAGCAAGCCCAGGGCCTGCGGCAGGAAGAACAACACGTGAATGAGCAGCGAGCACAGCGCGAGAAGCGCTGCGTAGCCGAGCGGCCGGGGCTGGAATGGAAAGGCAAAGAAAGTGTTCAGGCGGTGCCAGAACGGGCGAGGCTCAGAGGCTTGTGGCTCCTGCATGGGGGCTCCATCGCGATCGGAGCCTGAGTATAGGTTTCAGGATGTTGCAGAATCAGCCGGCCATGGGCGGATCAGACGTGAATTAGTGCCTCACATCGCACGATCCGAGCTCGCGCCGGCCCCGGATCGGCACGGCCTGAATCCGGCGGCCCTTGTCGGACGTACCTCTCCCATGTCGATCGATGGCCCACAATCAAAACATGAGCCCACCCAGTCCCGACGCCGAATTGATGGCGCTGATCGACCGCATCGGCCAGCGGGACCAGACCGCCCTTCGCCTGCTGTACGACCGCACGTCGCCCAAGCTCTTCGGCCTCGCGATGCGTGTCGTTCGACAGCGCGAGTGGGCCGAGGACGTGCTGCAGGAATCCTTCATGACCATCTGGCGCGCGGCGAGCGACTACCGCGCATCGCTGAGTCCGCCGATGGCCTGGCTGGGCCTGATCGTGCGCAGCCGTTCGCTCGACCTGCTGCGGCGCCGCACGGCCGACCGCGCCCAGCTGACGCAGGAGTTCGACGAACTGATGGCCGACACCTTCGAATCCGGCGCGGCCAACCCGATGGACACCGCCGACGCCAGCGAGCAGGCCTGGGCGCTGCACCAGTGCCTGGCCCAATTGGAGGGCAGGCAGCGCGAGGTCGTCAGCCTGGCCTATCTGCGCGACCTCAGTCACGGCGAACTGGCCGAGCAGCTCAAGCTGCCGCTGGGCACTGTCAAGACCTGGATCCGGCGCGGCCTCGAAAAGCTTCGCGCCTGCATGAAGCAGTTCGCATGAAACGTTTCGCATGAAGGCCGCATGAACCTGTCCGCCAACCCCCAACTGCTCGAACTGCTGGCCGCCAGCCATGCCCTGGGCACCCTGCGCGGCGGTGCGCGCCGGCGCTTCGAGGCGATGGCGCGCGAGCAGGCGCCGGTGCGGGCCGCGGCGCTGGTCTGGCAGAGCCGGCTCGCCAGCATGGCCGAGTTGCAGCCTTCGGTGGTGCCGGACCCCGCCGTGTGGACCCGCATCCGCAACCTCATCGACGCGGAGCAGGAGCAGCAGGCCATCGCACGCCAGCGCCAGGCGCCCCCCTCGGCACCGCCGGGCTCGGGCGGCTGGCTGCGCAGCCTCGCGCTCTGGCGCGGCGCCGCGGCGGCGGGCGCCCTGGCCACCGCGGCGGCCGTGGTGGTCGGCGTGAACCTCGGCGCGCAGTTGCGCAACGCCCCGGTGGTCCGGTACGTCGCCGTTCTGTCCGACGATCGCGCCGCCGCATCCATGCTCGTGACCTTCGACCCCAGGAACCGCCAGCTTGTGCTGCAGCGCGTGGGCAACTACCGCGAGGGCCAGGACAAGTCGCTTCAGCTCTGGGCCTTGCCGCCCGGCGGCGCGCCGCGATCGCTCGGCGTGCTGAGCGATGCGCCGGCCCTCAAGCTGGCCGCGTCGGAAGCGGACGTGCGCGCCGTGCCGACCCTGGCCGTCAGCCTCGAACCCAAGGGCGGCGTGCCCAGCGAGCGCGGGCCGACCGGACCGGTGCTCTTCAAGGGCCCGCTGATCGAGAAGACGCTCTGAGCCTTTTTTCAGCGAGCCGTTACCATTTGGCGTGGAAGTTGTCGGGAACACGACAACGCAACGAGGTCGAAAGACGTTCTGATCTTCATGGTGTCGATGAAAGCTGCTGCCCGCCTTGCCCTTCTTACGCTCACGCTGCTGACCGCCCTGGGGGCGCAAGCGCAATCCCGGCAAGACGGCTTCGAAGTCGCAGCCGCCCCCTCCTCCCCCGCCTACCTTGCCGCCCAGGCCCGCTGGAAGAGCGACCTGGCCGCCTTCGACAACGCCGACAGGCAGCATCTGCCCGGCGACGACGGCGTGCTCTTCGTCGGCAGTTCCACCATCCGGATGTGGACCCGCGTGGCGCAGGACTTCAACCAGCTGCCGGTGGTCATCAACCGCGGCTTCGGCGGCTCCACCATGGACGACTGCAGCCTGTTCGCGCGCGAGCTGGTGGTGCGCTACAGGCCCCGGCAGGTGCTGGTGTACGCCGGCGACAACGACCTGGCCGAAGGCCGCACGCCGCTGCAGGTGCTGGAGAGCTTCGCGCGCTTCGCCAACACCGTGCGCGCCGAACTGCCGAACGTGCGCATCAGCTACATCTCGGTCAAGCCCAGCCCCTCGCGCGAGAACCTCCTGCCGCAGATCCGCGAGACCAACAACATCATCGCGGCCTATCTCCGGCGCCTTCCCGACAGCGAATACATCGACGTCTTCACGCCCATGATGGGCGCCGACGGCCGGCCGCGCGCCGAACTCTTCCGCGCCGACCAGCTGCACATGAATGACGAAGGCTACCGGCTCTGGCAATCGATCATCGCGTCGCACCTGCCGGCGCCGGCGGTCCAGGCCGACGCGCGCTGAGCGGATCGAGAGCCGGTCAGGCCCGGCGCCGCGCTTCCAGCCACCGCGTGCCGCGCGCCACCGCGTAGAGGCCCGTGAACACAATCCCCAGCAGCAGCGCGTCGCCCCACCACGGCCGCGCCGTCTGGCTGTCGCCATAGAACGCCAGCACCAGCAGCACCGCCACCAGTTGCGCGCAAAAGACCGGCAGCGAAGCCCTGCCCATCGCCTCCAGCCCATGCAGCCGCGGTATGCGCCGCATCAACGCGGGGCCGAAGCGCACGGCCAGGATACCGAGCGCCACCAGGTTGACGAGGCGCAGCGGCCCGAGCTGCCACTTGTCGAACAGCAGATTGAGCTGCTCGTCGCCGCCGAAGGGCGCCTGCCCGTTGACGCCATGGTGGCGCCAGTAGAAGCCATAGAGCGCGGTGGCCCCGGCCAATGCCAGCAGCCATTTGGGAAAGCGCAAGGGCTGGGCGTCCGGCGCGTTGCGGCTCGCGCCCAGCCAAAGGCCCGCGAACCACAGGAACTGCCACGCGAAGGCATTGAACGCCCCCATCTCGCGGAACGGCACCGGCAGGTGCAGGTAGCGCACGGCCAGCTCGTAGAGCCATTCGCTCAGGCCGAACTGCGCCAATGCCCACAGCGTTGCGCTCGCCGCCATCACCACGCTCCAGCCATGGCGCATCGCGAAGGCCAGCACCCACGGGCTCATCAGCATGAAGAAGATGTACATCGGCAGGATGTCGAGCAGTGCCGGCTCGTACACCAGCAGCAGCGAGAAGATAAAGCCTTCGCGCGGACTCGACAGGTAGTAGGACAGGAGGTTCTTCACCGCCGGCTGGTCGATGTGCAAGCCCACCGCCGAGATGATGGTGAAGAGGAAGAGCAGCGTCGCGGCCTGGCTCATGTAGACCTTGAGCGCGCGGCGCCAGAATGCCCGGCGCATCGCATCGACGCCCTGGCCATGGCTGGTGCGGCTGTTGACCAGCCCGGCGACGAAAGCCGAGAGCAGGACGAAGCCTTCGGCCGCCGACACGAAGCCGAACGGCTGCCCCAACGGGTCGGTCAGGCGGGTGGGAAGGTGGGTGACGGTCATCAGCACGAGCATGAGCCCGCGCAAGGCGTCGATTTCCCAGTAGCGTTTCATCGGTCGGCGTGGTCTGTGGAGCGAGCGGTCAGCGCGAAGCACGCACGACGGGCCGCGAATTGTACGAAGCGCTCCCGCCGCTGACGGATGGAGGGCCAAAACTGGGCTACGCTCCACGCGCCGGATGGAGGAACACCGCTTGAGCCGATCGATACCCACAGCCTTGCTGGCCGCCAGCGCCGTCTTTCTCTCTGCGCAAGCCCACGCGCTGCAGATCACGAGCCTCACGCCCCAGGGCGAAGTCGCGCGCATCCGCCAGGTCGTCGCCAGATTCGACCAGGCCGCCGTCAACTTTGGCGATCCCAAGGCGCCCGCGCCGCTGGTCGTGAGCTGCGCCGGCGCGCAGGCCGGCAAGGGCACGGGCCGCTGGACCGGCGACAAGCAATGGGTCTTCGATTTCGAGAACGACCTGCCGCCCGGCGTGCGTTGCACGGTCACCCGTGTCGCGGCCTTCAGGTCGGCCACGGGTTCGGAACTGACGGGGCCCGAGCGCTACCAGTTCAACAGCGGCGGCCCCTTCATCCGCAACTGGCAGCCAGGCTACGGGAAGATCGACGAGCAGCAGATCTTCATGCTGGAACTCAACGGCCCGGCCACGCTGGAGAGCGTGCGGGAGAACGTCTGGTGCGCGGCCGACGGCATCGGCGAGCGCATTCCGGTGCGGCTGGTCGACGGCAAGCAGCGCGCCGACCTGCTCGAGGCCCTCGGTCGCGACAAGGAGGCCGAGAAGGCGCCGCTTCGCTTCGTCACCCTGCAATGCAATCGCACGCTGCCGCCCGCGGGGCGCGTGCAGCTGGTCTACGGCAAGGGCGTCGCCACGCCTTCCGGCGTGGTGAACAACGTCGAGCGGCGCCTCAAGTTCGAGGTGCGCGAGCCCTTTGCCGTGTCCTTCAGCTGCGAGCGCGAGAACGCGCGCGCCGGCTGCCTGCCGCTCAAGCCGATGGTGCTGCAGTTCAATGCGCCGGTGGCGCGCAAGCTGGCCGGGCAGATCACGCTGAAGGGCGGCGGCAAGACCTTCAAGCCGAAGTTCGAAGACGAGAACGAGGCGAAGGACGATGATGCCGTCGTCGAGTCCGTGAGCTTTCCGCCGCCCTTCGCCGAGGACAGCCCCTTCACGATCGAGCTGCCGCCCGCTTTTGTCGATGCCTCGGCGCGCGCCCTGGCCGCGCCCGGCAGCTATCCGCTCAAGGTCGCGACCGGTGCGATGCCGCCGCTGGCCAAGTTCGCCGCCTCGCCCTTCGGCGTGGTCGAGCGACTGGCCGAGCCGGGCGGCGTGGCCTTGATGCCGGTGACGGTGCGGCGCGTCGAGCCCGCGCTGCAGGTGCGGGCGCTCACGCCAGGCAAGGTCAGCGACATGAGCCCCACGACCGACGCCGAGATCATCGCGTGGTTCCGCAAGGTGCGCCGCTACGACAGCAACTACACCCTTCCCCGCGCCGAAGCCGCGCGCGACATGAAGGGCGAGCTGCCCAGGGTGATCGACAAGGACGACCGCGACAACATCCAGACGCGCATGGTCTCGCTGCTCGGCGGCCAGGGCGGCGTGAAGACATTGGACATGCCCAGGGCAGAAGCCGGCGACCCCCGCCCCTTCGAAGTCATCGGCATCCCGCTGACGCCGGGCTTCCACGTGCTGGAGATCGCCTCGCGCAAGCTCGGAGATGCCCTGCTCGACGAGCGCTACGGCGACGGCCGCACGATGTACGTGCGCACGACCGCGCTCGCCACCAATCTCGCCGTGCACTTCAAGCTCGGCCGCGAGAACGCGCTCGCCTGGGTCACCTCGCTCGACAAGGGCAAGGTCGTCGCCAACGCCGCGGTGCGCGTGTCGGATTGCCGCGGCAAGGAAATCGCCACGGGCACGACCGACGCGCGCGGCCTGGTGGAACTCGCCGGCGTCGCGCCCCGAGCGCCGAGCTGCGGCGCCGGCGAGGACGACGACAGCGGCGGCGCCTACTTCGTGAGCGCGCGCGCCAGGGACGACAGCGGCGTCGACGACCTCGCCTTCACCTGGAGCGACTGGCAGCGCGGCATCGAGCCCTGGCGCTTCAACGTGCCGACCAGCCTCGACCCCCAGCCCGACAGCATCGCCCACACCATCTTCGACCGCACGCTGCTGCGCGCCGGCGAGACGGTGTCGATGAAGCACCTGATCCGCACCCAGACCCGCAAGGGCTTCGGCCTGCCCGAGCGCCTGCCCGACACGCTGGTGGTCACGCACGTGGGCAGCGGCCAGCAGTTCACGCAGCCAGTCGCATGGCGCAAGACCGCCACCGGCGGCCTGAGCGCGCAGAACAGCTTCGCGATTCCGCCGGCGGCGAAACTCGGCGTCTACGAGGTCGACCTGCGCAGCGGAAAGGACGCCGGCGACGCCGCCGCCCATGGCGAGGAAGGCGGCCCGCGCAGCTACGGCAGCGGCCAGTTCCGCGTCGAGGAGTTCCGCCTGCCCGTGCTGGAAGGCCGCATCGCGCCCGCCGACAACAAGCCGCTGGTGGGCATCTCCACGCTCGCGACCAGCGTGCAGGTCAACTACGTGGCCGGCGGCGGCGCGGCCAACCTGCCGGTGCGCGTGTCGGCGATGGTGCGCGGCAAGAGCCTTTCCTTCGCCGACTTCGATGCCTTCAGTTTCTCCCCGCCCACCCGGGAGGGCACGGGCGCCGCGGACGCCGACGAGGCGCTCGCGGCATCGCAGGATGCGCGCGTGATCGCCGACAAGCTGCCGCTGACCCTCGACAGGAACGGCGCCGGCAAGCTCGGCATCGACAAGATCCCGGTGGCCAAGGCCAGCCCGCGCGAACTGCTGCTCGAAGCCACCTACGCCGATCCGAACGGCGAGGTCCAGACCCTGCGCAGCATGCAGACGCTGTGGCCGGCCGAGGTGATCGCCGGCGTCAAGACCGAAGGCTGGGTCTCGACCCGCCAGAAGCTCAGGTTCCAGGCCCTCGCGCTCGACCTCGCGGGCAAGCCGAAGGAAGGCGTCACGCTCAACGTGCGCGCCATCGCGCGCATCACCACCAGCAGCCGCAAGCGCATGGTGGGCGGCTTCTACACCTACGACAACAAGACCGAAGTCAAGGAGATCGGCACCGTGTGCAGCGGCAAGAGCGATGCGCGCGGCCTGCTCCTGTGCGAAGCCGAGCTCAAGGAAGCCGGCGAGGTCGAACTGATCGCCAGCGCCACCGACAAGGAAGGCCGCGACAGCCGCGCGGCGAGTTCGGTCTACGTGACCCGGCAGGGCGAGCTCTGGTTCGGCGGCGAGGACAACGACCGCATCGACGTGCTGCCCGAGAAGAAGAGCTGCCAGCCGGGCGAAGTCGCCCGCTTCCAGGTCCGCAGCCCCTTCCGTTTCTCGACCGCGCTGGTGTCGGTCGAGCGCGAAGGCGTGATCGAGACGCACGTCGTGCAGCTCGACGGCCAGGACCCGACGGTGAGCCTGCAGGTCAAGCCCGAGTGGGGGCCCAACGCCTACGTCAGCGTGCTCGCGCTGCGCGGGCGGCTGCGCGAAGTGCCGTGGTACAGCTTCTTCACCTGGGGCTTCAAGGCGCCGCGCGAATGGTGGACCGCCTTCTGGTACGAAGGCAAGGAATACGTCGCGCCGACCGCGCTGGTGGACCTCAGCAAGCCGGCCTACCGGCTCGGCCTGGCCGAGATCCGCGTCGGCACGCAGGCGCACCGCATCGACGTCAAGGTGGCGAGCGACAAGCCCAGCTACCCCGTGCGCGGCAAGGCGCAGATCACCATCTCGGCCCGGCTGCCCGACGGCAAGCCCGCCGCCGGCGCCGAGGTGGCGCTGGCGGCCGTCGACCAGGCGCTGCTGGAGCTGATGCCCAACGACAGCTGGAACCTGCTCGAGGCCATGCTTCAGCGGCGCAGCTGGGGTGTCGCCACCTCCACCGCGCAGATGGAAATCGTCGGCCGCCGGCACTACGGCCGCAAGGCCGTGCCCGCCGGCGGCGGCGGCGGCAAGGCCCAGACGCGCGAACTGCTCGACACCCTGCTGCTGTGGAACCCGGCCGTTGTCCTCGACGCCAACGGCCAGGCCAGCGTGACGGTGCCGCTCAACGACGCGCTGACCACCTTCCGGATCGTCGCCGTGGCCGACGCGGGCAGCGGCCTCTTCGGCACCGGCCAGACCTCCATCCAGGCCACGCAGGACCTGCAGATCATCAGCGGCCTGCCGCCGCTGGTGCGCGAGGACGACCAGTTCCGCGCCCAGATCACGCTGCGCAACACGACGCAGAAGCCCATGAAGGTCGAGGCCACGCCGCGCGCCACGCTGCTCACGCTGGCGCCGCAGACCGTCGACATCCCGGCGGGCGAAGCGCGCGAGCTGGCCTGGGCCGTCACCGCGCCCGCGCAGCTGGCGCAGACGCGCGCGGAAGCCATCCTCTGGGAGATCGAGGCCCGGGACACGCTCGCCGGCGCGCGCGACGCGCTGAAGGTGCGCCAGCGCATCATCCCGGCCGTCCCGCTCACGGTGCAGCAGGGCACGCTGGTCCAGCTCGACGGTCCCTTCACCATCGACGTCGGGCAGCCGGCCGACGCCCTGCCCGGCCGCGGCGGCCTCAAGCTCTCCCTGCAGCCGCGCCTGGCCGAAGGACTGGGCGCCGTGCGCGACTGGTTCGCCGCCTATCCCTACATCTGCCTGGAGCAGAAGACCAGCAAGTCCATCGGCCTGCGCGACGCCAAGGGCTGGCAGACGGTGGTGGCGCAGCTGCCCGGCTACCTCGACAGCGACGGCCTGGCCAGCTACTTCCCGCCGCGCGACGGCGAGGCCGACCGCGGCAGCGACACGCTCACCGCCTACATCCTCGCGGCCACGAACGAGGCGGCCGCGCTCGACCCGGCCTTCGCGCTGCCCGATGCGACGCGCGCGCCGATGGAGCAAGGGCTGATCGCCTTCGTCGAAGGCCGGATCCAGCGCGAGTTCTGGAGCCCGCGCAAGGACCTGGACGTGCGCAAGCTCGCCGCGCTGGAAGCGCTCTCGCGCTACGGCAAGGCCCAGGGCCGCATGACCGGCAGCATCACCATCGCGCCCAACCAGTGGCCGACCAGCGCCGTCATCGACTGGCTCAACATCCTCAAGCGCGTGCCCGACGTGCCGCAGCGCGACCAGCGCATGGACGAGGCCAGCCAGGTGCTGAAGGCGCGCCTGAGCTACCAGGGCACCCGGCTGGTCTTCGGCACCGAGCAGGACGACTACTGGTGGTGGCTGATGGTCAACGGCGACGTCAACACCGCGCGGCTGCTGCTCACGGTCATGGACGACCCGGCCTGGAAGGACGACCTGGGCAGGCTGGTCAACGGCTTCATCGCGCGGCAGCAGAATGGCGCCTGGCACACCACCACCGCCAACCTGTGGGGCGGGCTCGCGCTGGAGAAGTTCTCCAGGCAGTTCGAGAGCGCGCCGGTCGCCGGCATCACCGCCGCGAGCCTGGGCGCCGCCAGGGCGCAGGTCGACTGGAGCAAGGTCGAGCGCATCGGGAGCGGCGATGCGGGCGGCGCGCCAAACCAGGCCAGCGCCTTCGGCGCACCGGCGTCGCCAGGCAACCTGCGCAACAACAGCCTGTTCCTGCCGTGGACGGCGCCACCGCAGTCACAGGCGAAAGCGGCGCGCGACACGCTGCTCGTCACGCACAATGGCACGGGCAAGCCCTGGCTCACGCTACAGTCCATTGCCGCGGTGCAACTCAGGGCGCCCTTCGCCGCGGGCTACGCGATCAGGAAGACCATCACGCCGGTCGAGCAGGCGGTCAAGGGCATCTACACGCGCGGCGACGTGCTGCGCGTCAGCCTGGAGGTGAATGCGAGCGCGGACATGACCTGGGTCGCGATCACCGACCCGATCCCGGGCGGCGCGACGATCCTCGGAGGAGGCCTCGGCCGCGATTCGCAGATCGCGACGCAGGGCGAGAAGAAATCCGGCGGCGGCTGGGCGGCCTTCGAGGAACGCAGCTTCGAGGCCTTCCGCAGCTACTACGAATACCTGCCCAAGGGAGTGGTCAAGATGGAATACACCGTGCGCCTGAACAACGTGGGCGACTTCGCCCTGCCGCCGAGCCGGGTCGAGGCGCTCTATGCGCCGGAGATGTTCGGCGAGGCGCCGAACGAGCGGATGAGAGTGGAAGCGGCGAAATAGACGCATGCCGCCCTTCCTCGCCAGCGTCCGACAGCGGCCGCGATCCCCTGCTGCCCATCGGCTCGGATGCATCCTGCTGAGCGCATCCTTGCTCGCGGCCCTGTGCGGATGCGCGCTGGTGACGCGCGGGACGCAGCAACGCATCCGCGTCGATGCGGTTTCGCGCGAGGGCAAGGCCATGGAGGCCGTCGACTGCCGCCCCGGCAACGGCGGCGGGCCCGCCCCCGATTCGTCGGCGCCGGTCCGAAGCCTCACGGTCATGCGCTCGACCGACGATCTCCTGATCGACTGCGTCTCGCACGGGCAGGTGGTGGCGAGGGCGAAAGTCATCTCGCGGGCCGATCTGGCGGTGGCCAGCCTGATGGCCCCGGGCGGCATGATCAGCGTGACCATCGATCACCTGTCGGGCGCGGCCTACGACTATCCGGACTGGATCACGCTCGTGGCGGGGGAGGAAAGGACCTTCGACCGCAAGGACAGCGCGCAAGGGCCGCTCGCCGGAACCTTCTCGCGACTGCTCGACCCCGTCGCGGTCATCGGCATGCCGGCGGACGGTCCCTCGGTCTACTATCGGGCCAGCGCCGAACTGCCTCCTGCCGCGGCGCGCGGACCCGGCGCCCGGCGGACAGGCCGCGACACCTACAGCGTCGAAAAGCTGGCAGCCGCGATGAACTGCAACGCAAGACCTCGCGCGGTCCTGGTCGAGCAGGGTGGCGGCTTCGAGAGGCACAGAGTGCCGTGCAGCAGCGGCCCCGATCTGTTCATCCGCTGCGAATTCGGGCGCTGCCGGGCGCAGCCGGCAGGCGCGCAGGGCGATCGCATCAACAATGCGAACTTCCGTTGACCGCAACCTTCGATCGTCCCGAATGCCGATGACATCCGCAGACCCCGCCCCGCCGCCCGTTCGCCGCTACGACATCGCGGTGGGCGGCCTGGCGATCCTGCTGGCCGCCGCCTATTTCACCTTCGCGGCGCTCGGGGCCTACATGAACCAGTGGAAGGCCTACGCTTCCTTCACCCCCGTCCGGGCGACGATCGTCGAAGCATCGCTCGGCGCCAGCGGCGGCACCGGGTCCTCCCAGGGGGAATCCTTCTCCCCTCACATCGTCTACCGCTATACCGTGGACGGCAAGGCCTACGAGAGCGACCGCTACTTCTATGCCGGCGACGGATGGCGCGACGCGGCGCAAGCGCAGGCCGTCACAGCCCGCTTTCCGGTGGGAAGCCACGTCGAGGCCTACGTCGACGAGAGCGATCCGTCCCAGGCGGTGCTGGACCGGAGCAAGCCGGCGCTGGGCATCCTGCTGTTCCTGCTGCCTTTCACCGCGGTGGGTGTCGGCGCGCTGGCATATGGCTGGCGCGGCGGATGGATGCGCAGCCCATGAGCTGCCTCCCGCCGGGACGAAACGTACAACAATGTCCGCGTGCCGCGGGTTGATTCCGTCCCGCGCGTTCCAAGGAGACATCCATGCTGTCAGTCGAAGCCGTCCAGGAGATCCTGGACCCGCTCTTGCCAGGGCTTCTGGGCGTGCGCATCCTCAGCCTCGCGCCGGAGCGCGTGGTCGCCGAACTCACCGTGCGACCCGAGCTCTGCACCACGGGCGACACCCTGCACGGGGGGGCCACCATGGCATTCGCCGACACGCTCGGCGCGGTGGGCACCGTCATCAACATGCCGCCGGGCAAACGCACCACGACCACGGACTCCAGCACCAAGTTCATCGGCGGCGCGCGCGTGAACACGACCGTCGTGGGCGAGTGCCTCGCCCTTCACCGCGGGCGCACGACCATGGTCTGGCAGACCACCATCCGCACGGCGGAAGGCAAGCTGTGCGCCGTCGTCACGCAGACGCAGCTGGTGCTGGAGGCCTGAGCCCTCGGCGCGCCTCAATTGCGATCGGGATTGTTCGGCTGCCTGTCGTAGCGGTTGGGCACGCCGTCGCGGTCGCGATCACGCATGCGTTCGCGGTCACGGTCACGCTCATAGCTGGGCCTGGCGTCGCGGTCGTAGCTGGCCCGCGGCGGCCCGCGGCCGTCGTCATAGGGCACGCCGATGCAGCCGGCGAGGGTGGACACGGCCGCGAACGCGACGAGCAGGGCTGCGAGTTTCTTCATCCGGGTCTCCTTGATGTTCGATGAAGAAAAGCTTGCGCCCGCGCCGCGCCATGGCAAACGGCGCGCGGGCCTGTCCCCAAGTAGGCGCATGCCGCGTCCTCAGGCCCCCACGGCCGGAGCCAGCGACTCCATGTGGGCGCAGATCCCGCCGGGCGTGGCGAACCAGACTTCCCCGCGATCGCGCATCCGGGCGAGATGCGCGAGCGCCCTGCGCAGGTGCCGCAGCCGGTAGGGCTGGCCGACGATGTATGGATGCAGGGCGACGCCCATCACCAGCGCCTGCGCGCGCGACTGCGCGAGCATCTCGTCGGCGTTGTCGATGATCATGTCCGCAAAATCCTTCGCGTCCAGCTGGCGCGCGATGATCATCGGGATGTCGTTCAATTCCTGCGGATAGGGCACCGACCACAGGGCGCGGCCGCTGCGTGTTCGCATGCGGACGGGCTGGTCGTCGTGGCACCAGTTCAGCGTGTACCGGTAGCCGGCTTCGGCCAGCAGGTCGGGCGTCAGCCGGCTCTCGGAGATCCACGGCGAAAGCCAGCCGGTGGGCGTCACGCCGCTTTCCTGCAGGATGCGCGCGCGGCAGTCGGCGAGCAGGCTTGCCTCGGTCGGCTCGTCCATCTCGGACTGGCGCTCGGAATTCGTGTGACCGTGGCCGACGATCTCATCGCCCCGCTCGACGGAGGCCGCCACCAGTTCGGGGCAATGGTCGTAGATCGAGGAATTGAGCAGCGTGGCGGACGGCAACCCGAGGCTGTCGAACAACTCGAAGCAGCGCCATGCGCCGACGCGGTTGCCGTACTCGCGCCACGAATGATTCAGGACGTCCGGGTGCGAGGTCACCGGGCTGATGCCCGCGCCCAGGCCTTCGCCGAACGCGAAGTGCTCCAGATTGAAGCCCAGATACACCGCGAGGCGCGCACCGTTGGGCCAGGCATGGTCTTGCCTGCGCGTGATGGGCTGGTAGTCGAAACGGTCGTGAACGGGCAGGCGGCCGCGGTAGCGAGTGATCATGGTGGGCAGCCCGCGCAAGACACATGCCATGGCGGCTCAGGCCGGCGGCCGGCCGCGGCCCGCGCGAAGAATCTCCGCGAGGCGAGCCAGTGCCGCCTGCGCGGAAGGCGCGATCTCGGCCGAGCGCGACAGCATCAGGTTGAGCCGCTGGCCCAGCCCTTCCACCATGGCCCCGCTGCCGATCTCGCGCAGCACGCCGGCACCGTCCGCCTCGCAGGGAATGGCGGAAGAGACGCGCTGCGCATAGCTGGCCTCCGGCACGCCGTAGGCGACGACCGGCTTGCCCAGCGCGATCGCGAAACCGACCTCGAACACGGTGCCCGAGTCCGGCTCGTGGCCCCGGAAGCTCATGAGATTGGCGACGACGCCGTCGGCGCTGCGGATCAAGGCGATGTTGCCTTCGTAGATGCGCCGCGCCAGCTCGTCATCGCCGCCGCTGAAGCCGGCGGCGAGGCCGCCATCCGAGGGCGGCACGCCGACGAGGCCCAGGCCGTCGCAATGGGCCTTGAGCCGCGCGAAGATGGCCTCGCTCCCGCGGAAGAACACGTCGGGTCCGGCCAGGTAGACGCGAGGCAGCGGGCCGTGGGCCGACCCGGGCGGCGCGTGGGGATCAATGGGCGGGTCGGTCTGCATGTCTCTGGGGAGGCTCTCGACCGCCGATGCTACACGGCGCCCCTCGCGCGTCGGAGAATGGCGCTCCCGCTCGCTAGACTGCGCCTCATGTCAACCCCATCATCCGACGATTCCATGGCCTCGGCTTCGCGCGGCGCGCCGCACCCGCTGGACAACGTCATCTGGAGCGCGCTGGCAGGTCGCCACCAGGCGGCATTGGCGCTCGGCGGCGACCGCGCGCGACGCTTTCCGGCGGCCTTCGCTCCCTTCGCGGCCACGGTCGACGCTTCGGAGCAGAGCTTCCACGCGCTGGCGCGGCTGCTGGCCCCCGGCGAGCAAGCCGCGTTGTTCACGGTCGACGCGGCGACGCCCACCGCGGAATTCGAAGTCGTCCTGAGAAGGGATGCGGTGCAGATGGTTCAGCCGGCCTCGCTCGCAGCGGCCGAGAATCCCCGTCTGTCGCCGCTCGGCCCGGACGATGTTCCGGACATGCTGGCGCTGGTCGAGAAGACCGCGCCGGGACCGTTCAGCAGCCGCACGGCGGAGCTCGGCCCCTTTCTCGGCGTGCGGGTGGAAGGCCGCCTCGTCGCCATGGCCGGCGAGCGGATGCATCCCGAGGGCTATGCCGAGGTCAGCGGGGTCTGCACGCATCCGGACTTTCGCGGACAAGGCCTGGCGCGCGACCTGGTGACGGCCGTCTCGAACAACATCCGCGCGCGCGGCGAGATCCCCTTCCTGCATGCCTTCGCCGACAACCACTCCGCCATCGCGCTCTACAGGACACTGGCCTTCGAGCTGCGAACGGCCATGCGGCTGACTGTGCTGCGCGGCGCGCGCGCGTGATCTTCTTTGCGCGGAAGACGTCACCCGCGTCCCGGGCGAAGAATATGTTGAAGAAGGTGTCATCCAGGCTGCGAGAGCGAGCGTTGAGAGGCTGACCAGGACCGACCCGGCCCTGGGACTCTTCTCTCAACCCTGCTGCCTCTACCCGATATGAAACGCACCCTCCTCGCCCTCGTCGCCGCAAGCTTTGCATTCGCTGCCGGCTCGTCCTTCGCTCAAACGCAAGCCCCCGTCGAGGCCGCCAAGCCCGTGGAGCCCGCGATGCCGATGGTGGCCAAGGCCAAGGCCCACAAGCACAGCGTGAAGCACGCGACCCACAAGGTGGCGCACAAGGCCGGCAAGGCGCACCACGTTGCGGCCAAGAAGGCCGCGAAGTCGCCGGCAGCCTGAGCCCCGCCTGACTCGACCCAGCCCCCATCCGGGGGCTTTTTTTATGCGCCGCGGGTTGGGGCGCGGCGCATGGCGGCTGACAGCACTGTCATCCTCCCGACAGGCTGGCGTCCCGGCACGCGGCCTAGAGTGGACGCATGCATCGAATGCACCGTCCCGCCGTTCTGCCAAGAATCCTGGGGCTGGCCCTGGCCGCCTCGCTCGCCGCCTGCGCGGTCGGCCCTGACTACCAACGCCCCACGCCGCCCGAAGGCGCCGCGGACGCGGCCTTCAAGGAAGGCGGCAACTGGAAGACGGCCGCCCCCGCCAACGCGGATGCCTCTCAACCCTGGTGGAGCGCATTCGGCGATGCGCGGCTGGATGCGCTCGTCGAGGAAGCCAACCGCGCCAATCCGGATGTCCGGGTCGCCGAAGCCCAATACCGCGAGGCGCAGGCGCTGCTGCAGAACGCGCAGTCGGCCTGGTCTCCCACCGTGGGCGCGGATGCCTCGGTCCAGCGCGGCCGCAGCCGCAACGCCGGCGGCTCGACCACGCTCGGCAACTCGCACGCCTGGTCGCTGGACGCGAGCTGGGAACCCGACCTGTGGGGCCGCGTGCGCCGCGCGGTCGAAGGCGCCGGCGACAGCGCGCAGGCCAGCCAGGCCGACCTGGCCGCCGCGCGCCTGGCGGTCCAGGCCGCCGTCGTCAACGACTACATCCAGCTGCGCGTGGCGGATGCCCAGCAGAAGCTCTACGAACGCACGCTCCAGGCCTATGCCAAGTCGCTGCGGATCACGCAGAGCCAATACCGCGCCGGCATCGTCACGCGCGGCGACGTCGAACTCGCCAACACCACGCTGCAGGCGGCGCAGGCGCAGGCGATCGATACCGAGCTGACGCGCCGCCAGCTCGAACATGCGATCGCGGTGCTGCTCGGCAAGACGCCCTCCCGGTTCTCTCTGCCGCCGGATGCGCTGGCGCTCAAGCTGCCGCAGGTGCCCGTCGGATTGCCGTCGGAACTGCTCGAACGCCGGCCCGACATCGCCGCCGCCGAGCGGCGCGCCGCCGCCGCCAATGCCGGCATCGGCTTCGCGCAGGCGGCCTACTACCCGACGCTCTCCCTCACGGGCAGCGGCGGATTCAGCGGCGCCGGCCTCGGCAGCTGGCTGGCCGCGCCGGACAAGGTGTGGGCACTCGGCGCCGCGCTGGCCGGCACCCTGTTCGACGGCGGGGCGCGCAGCGCGCAGGTGGCGCAGGCCCGCGCGGCCTTCGACGCGGCGGCCGCCCAGTACCGCAAGACGGTGCTCGCGGGCTTCCAGGAAGTCGAGGACAACCTCGCCGCGCTCGAACTCCTGGACCGCGAGCGCGGCGCGCAGGACCTGGCCGTCGCCTCGGCGCGCCAGGCCGAGCGCGTCTCGCTCAGCCAGTACCGCGCGGGCACGACCACCTACCTGAGCGTGGTCACCGCCCAGGCGCTCGCATTGACCAATGAACGCACGGCCCTCTCGCTGCAGGGCCGGCAGTTCGCCGCCGGCGTGGCTCTCGTCAAGGCGGTGGGCGGCGGCTGGAAGGCCGACTCGCCGCAGGCCGGCGCAGGTGCCAGTCCCCAGGCATCCCTGGCATCCCCGGCATCCCCGGCATCCGAAGAGACGGCCTCGGCCGCGAAATGAAGCGAAGTTGAAGAACATGGCGTCCCCCGCATCCCCTCCTCGCCGGCGCTCGCGCGGGCCCATCGCCGTCGTCGTGCTGGTCGCGGCGGTGCTCATCGGCCTGGCCGCCTGGCATTGGCTCTGGAAGCCGCCCGCTCGCACCGCCGCCGCGCCGCCGGCGGTGCCCGTGAGCACCGCGCGCGTGGCCAGCGAAACCGTGCCGATCGCTCGCACCGGCGTGGGCACGGTCATGACCGTGGCCACGGTCACCGTGCGTTCGCGCATCGACGGCCAGCTCGACCGCGTCGACTTCCGCGAGGGGCAGGACGTCAAGGCCGGCCAGGTGCTGGCGCGCCTCGACCCGCGCACCTTCCAGGCGCAGCTGGAGCAGGCCCTCGCGCAGAAGGCCAAGGACGAATCCCAGCTCGCCAACGCGCGCGCCGACCTCAAGCGCTACGGCGACCTGATCAAGGAAGACGCGACCAGCCAGCAGACGCTGGACACGCAGCGGGCCCTGGTCAACCAGCTGCAGGCCGCGCTCAAGAGCGACGAGGCGCAGATCCACTTCGCGCAGGTCCAGCTCGACTTCACCACCATTGCCGCGCCGATCAGCGGACGCATCGGCGCGCGGCTGGTCGACCCCGGCAACATCGTGCACGCGGCCGACGCCAACGGCCTGCTCGTCATCAACCAGATCGACCCGATCGCGGTGCAGTTCACCCTGCCGGAAAACAGCTTCCAGGCCGTCAACCGCGCCTTGCGCGGCGCGCGCGAGCCCCTGCGGGTGCAGGCCATCGACCGCGACACCCGCGAGGTGCTGGCCACCGGCGAACTGGTGCTGCTCAACAACCAGATCGACACCGCCACCGGCACCATCGCGCTCAAGGCGCATTTCACGAACACCGAGCACAAGCTGTGGCCCGGCCAGTCGGTCGACGCGCGCGTGGTGCTCGGCGAACGCGCCGACGCGCTCACGGTGCCCGCGGCGGTGGTGCAGCGCAGCCAGCAGGGCTTCTTCGCCTACGTGGTCGGGGCGGACGACACGGTGCGCGTGCAGCCGATCGACGTGGCCGACACCACCGACGGCAAGGCCACCATCCTCAAGGGCCTGGCCGCCGGCGAGCGCGTGGTGGTGGACGGCCAGTACCGCCTCACGCCGGGGGCGCGCATTTCCGAGACCGGCAAGACGCCGGCCGCCGTCGCGGGAGCCAAGCCTTGAGCATTTCCACCGGTTTCATCCGACGCCCCATCGGCACCTCCCTGCTGGCGCTGGCGATCCTGCTGATCGGCCTGGCGTCCTGGCCGCTGCTGCCCGTGGCGCCGCTGCCGCAGGTCGACTTCCCGACCATCCAGGTCACGGGCCGGCTGCCGGGCGCGAGTCCGGAGACCATGGCCGCCAGCGTGGCGCAGCCGCTGGAGCGCCAGTTCTCGCTGATCGCCGGCCTGAGCCAGATGACCTCGAACAGCTCGCTCGGCCTGTCCCAGATCACGCTGCAATTCGACCTCGACCGCAACATCGACGCCGCCGCGCTGGACGTGCAGACCGCGATCAACGCGGCCGGCGGGCAGCTGCCCAACAACCTGCCCAGCCCACCGAGCTTCCGCAAGATCAACCCGGCCGATACCTCGGTGCTGATCCTGGGCGTGCAGTCCAAGGTGCTGCCGCTGACCGAGGTCAACGACTATGCCGACAACGTCCTGGCCCAGCAGATCTCGCGCATCGCCGGCGTCGGGCTGGTCAACATCTTCGGCGCCCAGAAGCCGGCGGTGCGCGTGCAGATCGACCCGGCCAAGATCAAGGCCGTCGGCCTGAGCCTGGAGGACGTGCGCGGCGTCATCGCCCAGACCACCGTCAGCGCGCCCACCGGCACGCTCGACGGCGACACCCAGGCGCTCAACGTCTACACTAACGACCAGCTGCTCAAGGCCGCGCCTTGGAACGACATGGTGCTGGCCTGGCGCAACGGCGCGCCGATCCGCGTGCGCGACGTCGGCGTCGCCGTCGACGGGCCGGAGAACGCCAAGATCGCGGCCTGGGCCTTCGCCGGCGCCGCGGTGGCCGAGGGCAACACCCTCGACAACGGCCGCACGATCCTGCTGGCCATCACCAAGCAGCCCGGCGCCAACGTGATCCAGACGGTCGACCGCATCCAGGCCGCGCTGCCGCGCCTGCGCGCCGCCATCCCGCCGAGCGTGACCGTCAACACCCTGATCGACCGCACCCAGACCATCCGCGCCTCGGTGAAGGACGTGGAGTTCACGCTGCTGCTGTCGATCGCGCTGGTGGTGGCGGTGATCTTCGTGTTCCTGCGCAACGTGACCGTGACGCTCATCCCGAGCGTCACCGTGCCGCTCGCGCTGCTGGGCACCGCCGCCGTGATGTACGTGGTGGGCTACAGCCTGGACAACCTCTCGCTCATGGCGCTGACCATCGCGGTCGGCTTCGTGGTGGACGACGCCATCGTGATGCTGGAGAACATCTACCGCCACATCGAGGACGGCATGGCGCCGATGGAAGCGGCGCTCAAGGGCGCCGGCGAAATCAGCTTCACCATCATCTCGATCTCGGTGTCGCTGGTGGCGGTGTTCATCCCGCTGCTGCTCATGGGCGGCATCGTCGGGCGCCTGTTCCGCGAGTTCGCGGTGACGGTGACGCTGACCATCGCCGTCTCGGTGCTGATCTCCCTCACGCTGACGCCGATGCTGTGCGCGAAATTCCTCAAGCCGCACGCCGAGGTCGAGAAGCACGGGCGCGCCTACCTGCTCCTGGAGCGCGGCTTCGACGCCATGCTCAACGGCTACAAGCGCGGCCTGCACGTGGTGCTGCGCCATCCCTTCATCACGCTGATGAGCTTCCTGCTCACGGTGGCGGCCACCGTGGCCCTCTTCATCGTGATCCCCAAGGGCTTCTTCCCGCAGCAGGACACGGGCTTCATCTTCGGCTCGGCCGACTCGGCGCAGGATTCGTCCTCCCAAGTGATGCACGATCGCATGCTCCAGCTGGCCGACATCATCCGCCAGGACCCCGACGTCGCCTCCTTCGGCATGCAGGCCGGCGCCAGCACCTTCAACTCGGGCAACTTCTTCATCGCCCTGAAACCCAAGGACGAGGGCCGAAAGTCCAACGCCGACGAGGTGATCGCCCGCCTGCGGCCGAAGCTGGCGCCGGTGCAGGGCATCACCCTCTTCATGCAGGCCGGGCAGGACGTCAATGTCGGCGGCCGCCTGTCGCGCACGCAGTACCAGTACACGCTCACCGATTCGGACCTGGGCGAACTCAACACCTGGGCGCCGCGCCTGCTCGACACCCTGCGCAAGCTGCCCGGCCTGACGGACGTCACCTCCGACCAGCAGAATGCCGCGCCCACGGCCATGGTCACCATCGACCGCCAGCGCGCGTCGAGCTACGGCATCACGCCCGCGATGGTCGACGCCACCATCTACGACGCCATCGGCCAGCGCCAGGTGGCGCAGTACTTCACCCAGCTCAACAGCTACAACGTGGTGCTGGAGGTCACGCCGCGACTGCAGCGCGACCCGGCCCTGTTCGACCACCTCTACCTGAGCTCGCCGATCAACGGCCAGCAGGTTCCGCTGTCGACCTTCGTCAAGCTCGACACCAGCAAGACCGGCTATCTCGCGATCGCGCACCAGGGCCAGTTCCCGGCCGTGACGCTGTCCTTCAACCTGCGCCCGGGCACCTCGCTGGGCGAGGCCGTGACCGCGATCGACAACGCGCAGGCGCGCATGGGCGTGCCCGCCACGCTCAGCGGCAGCTTCCAGGGCGCGGCGCAGGCCTTCGGCGATTCGCTGCGCACCCAGCCCTACCTGATCGCCGCCGCGCTGATCTCGGTCTACATCGTGCTGGGCCTTCTCTACGAGAGCTACATCCACCCGCTCACCATCCTCTCGACGCTGCCCTCGGCCGGCGTGGGCGCGCTGCTGATCCTCATGGCGGGCGGTTACGATCTGAGCGTGATCGCATTGATCGGCATCATTCTCCTGATCGGCATCGTCAAGAAGAACGGCATCATGATGGTGGACTTCGCCCTGCATGCCGAGCGCGACAGGGGCATGTCGCCGAGCGATGCGATCTTCGAGGCCTGCGTGCTGCGTTTCCGCCCCATCATGATGACCACGATGTGCGCCCTGCTGAGCGGCCTGCCGCTGATGCTGGGCCACGGCGCGGGCTCGGAGCTGCGGCGCCCGCTCGGCTATGCGATGGTCGGCGGCCTGGTGCTCTCGCAGATGCTCACGCTCTTCACCACGCCGATCATCTACCTCTACCTCGACCGCGCGCATCACTGGTACGTCAGGCGCAAGGCCGCGCGCCGGCTGCCGCTGCCGCCGCCGGAAACGCTGGGAGCCGCCGCCGAATGAAAGTGCTGATCGTCGAGGACGAGCGCAAGACGGCCGAGTACCTGTACCAGGGCCTGACCGAGCAGGGCTGCGCCGTGGACCTGGCCTTCGACGGCATCGACGGCCAGCACATGGCGTTGCACTTCGACTTCGACGTCATCGTCCTCGACGTGATGCTGCCCGGGCTGGACGGCTTCTCCATCCTGAAGTCGCTGCGCAGCGTGAAGAACACGCCGGTCATCATGCTGACCGCGCGCGACGGCGTCGAGGACCGGGTGCGCGGCCTGCAGGACGGCGCCGACGACTACCTGGTCAAGCCCTTCTCCTTCCTCGAACTGCTGGCGCGGCTGCAGGCGCTCACGCGCCGCGGGCGCAGCACGGAGTCGACGCTGCTGCGCGTGGGCGACCTGCGCGTCGACCTGATCAGCCGCAAGGCGACGCGCGGCAGCCAGCGCATCGACCTCACGGCCAAGGAGTTCGCGCTGCTGGCGGTGCTGGCGCGGCGCCAGGGCGAGATCCTCTCCAAGACCGTGATCGCCGAGCTGGTCTGGGACATGAACTTCGACAGCAACACCAACGTGGTCGAGGTGGCCATCAAGCGCCTGCGCGCCAAGATCGACGCGCCTTTCGAGCGCAGCCTGCTGCACACCATCCGCGGCATGGGCTATGTGCTGGAGGACCGCGGCGACGAGAGCGGGCCATGAGGAATTCGATCGCGGTCAGGCTGGCGCTGATGTTCGCCGCGGCGGCGATGCTGGTCTTCGCCCTCGTCGGCGGCGCGCTGCACCACGTGCTGGCCAAGGAGCTGGTGCGCCACCAGCAGGAGCAGATCGATGCGCGCCTGGAGGACATGTCGTACATGCTGGAGCACGGCCGGGCCGTGAACCTCGGCGAGCGCATCCGCGAGAAGCTCGACACCCTGGGCTCGGCCGATCCGCGCACCCGCTCCTGGATGTGGAGCGAAGACCCGGCCTTCCGCTACGGCGATGACATGCCCCGGCTCGCGCGGGGCGCGCAGGACGGGGTCGAGCTGCCCATCGGCGCGCCGCCCGGGCGCATGCGCATGCGCGTGCGCGCGCGCACCATCCCGGCCACCGAAACGCGCCCCGAGGTGCGCTTCATGGCGGGCGTCGACGCGGAGCCCTTCAGCAGCACCTTGCGCGCCTTCGAGACGGCCCTCGCGCTCCTGACCCTTGCCGGCACGACGGTGGCCGCCGTCCTGGGCTACTGGATCGCGCGCATCGGCCTCGCGCCGGTGCAGCGCCTGTCGGCCGACGCGCAGCGCATCGGCCCCGACAACCGCGCGCAGCGGCTGCAGCTGCCGGCCTTGCCGCTCGAACTGGCCGACCTGGGCGGGTCGTTCAACGCCGCGCTCGACCGCCTGGAGGCGGCCTACCGGCAGCTGGAAAGCTTCAACGACGACGTCGCGCACGAGTTGCGCACGCCGCTGGCCAACCTGATCGGCCAGACCCAGGTCGCGCTTGCGCGCCAGCGCAACGCGGCCGAGCTGGAGGCGGTCCTGCAGTCGAACCTCGAGGAGCTGGAGCGGCTGCGCGCCGTCGTCGCCGACATGCTGTTCCTCGCCCGCGCCGAGCAGGGCGTGCGGGCCCGCGGACTGGTGGCCTCCTCGATCGCGAGGGAGGTCGGCAAGACGGTGGAGTTCCTGGACCTGCTGCTCGACGAGGCCGGCATGACCGTGCAGGTCGAGGGCGATGCGGTGGCGCCGATCGAGACCTCGCTGTTCCGCCGCGCCCTCACCAACCTCCTGCAGAACGCGATCCAGCATTCGCGCCCGGGCGCCCGGGTGCTGGTGCGCATCGGCCAGCACGAGCGCTGCGCCGAGGTGAGCTTCTCCAATCCCAGCGCGCCGATCGCGCCCGAGCACCTGCCCCGGCTCTTCGATCGCTTCTACCGCGTCGACGCCTCGCGCCGCAACAGCGGCGAGAACCACGGGCTGGGCCTGTCGATCGTCAAGGCCGTGGCCGTGATGCACAACGGAACGGTCTTCGCGCGTTCGGACGACGGGGTGACCACGGTGGGGTTCAGCGTCGCCATCGAAGGCTGAGCCCCTCGTCGGGCGGCGGGCAGCCTCGGGTCGCGTGCGCCGGCCGCACTACCATGCGGGGCTGTTTGTCTTGCGGAGCGCAACATGAGGATCGCGGTGATGGGTGCGGGGGCGGTGGGCTGCTACTACGGGGGCATGCTGGCGCGCGCCGGCCACTCGGTCGTCCTGATCGGCAGGGCGCGGCACATCGAGGCCGTCCGCCGCTTCGGGCTCCGGCTGGACGTGCGCTCGGTCAAGAACCGCGTGCCGCTCGATGCCAGCACCGAGGCCGCCGCCGTCGAGGGCGCGCGGGTGGTGCTCTTCTGCGTCAAGTCCACCGACACGGAACAGGCGGCCCACGCGATGCGTCCGCACCTCGGCCCGGATGCCTTCGTGCTCACGCTGCAGAACGGCGTCGACAACGCCGAGCGGCTGCGCGCGCTGCTGCCGCAGGAGGTCGCCTCGGCGGTGGTCTACGTCGCGAGCGAAATGGCGGGGCCCGGCCACGTCGTGCACCACGGCCGGGGCGAACTGGTCATCGCGCGTTCCGCAAGCAGCGACGAGACGGCCCGCATGTTCGTCGATGCCGGCGTGCCGACCGAGATCGCAGACGACGTGCGGGGCGCCCTGTGGGCGAAGCTGGTCCTGAACTGCGCCTACAACGCCCTGTCGGCCATCCCGCAGCTGCCCTACGGCCGCCTCGCGCAGGCCGAGGGCGTGGCGGACGTGATACAGGACGTGGTGCGCGAATGCCTCGCCGTCGCGAAGGCCAGCGGCGTGGCGATACCCGGCGACATCTGGGAAGCGGTCCATGGCATCGCGCAGACCATGCCCACCCAGCTCTCGTCGACGGCGCAGGACCTGGCGCGCGGCCGGCGCACCGAGATCGACCATCTCAACGGCCACGTGATGCGCGTGGGCGAGGCATTGGGCATTCCCACGCCGGTCAATCGCGTGCTGCACACGCTGGTCAAGCTGATGGAGAGCTCGGCCGGCGGGCCCGCCGCCTAGTCTGAAGTTCCACGCCCCTTCAGACGAGATTCCCTTGTGATTCAAGCACTTGCCTGAATTTGCGGGGCTGRTTTCTGTCTACGGCGTGATGGCCTGCGCGAGCGCGAGGGCGCGCTGATGCAGAGGCTGCGCGGTGGTGACGATGTCGAAGGTCGGCGCATCGGGCGCGCTGTCGGGCGTGCGGCAGGTGTTGCGCACGACGGTGGCGAGCTCCTGCATCGGTGGCGAGCTCCTGCATC